>NZ_CALJNI010000011.1:0-151930 GCF_937982035.1 uncultured Azonexus sp. | reverse complement strand
GAGCGGCTGGAGCAGCTCAATCTGTATTGAGGCATAGCCGCCTGTGGCGGCACAAGAATTGGGGCCGCGTCAGCGACCCCGCTAGCCGCTTTGAGCGGCTCACATAATGAAGGCCCCCGGCTTTGCCGGGGGATTGTTACTATAAAAATTAACAAAATCGCCAATTCGCAAAGGGAAGTTGTTTTGGAATGCAATAAAAACAAGCTGGCAATTGTGGGGTTTGCCTTTCGTTTTCCCGGCGATCTGGTTGATGAAGTGTCGTTCTGGCGTTCGCTGCAGGCGGGCAGCGATCTTGTGACCCAGATTAATCCCGAGCGCTGGGCGACCGATGTATTGCAGCATTCCAAGCGTAGCGAGGCTGGCCGGAGTGTGACTTTTTCGGCCGGAGTACTGTCGCGAATCGATGAGTTCGATGCGGGCTTCTTCGGTATTTCTCCCCGTGAAGCCGCCTGGATTGATCCTCAGCAACGTTTGTTGCTGGAACTGGCGTGGGAGGCCATGGAAAACGCCGGTGTGCCGGCCTCGCGCCTGGCGGGAACCGATTGTGCCGCTTATGTCGGTATCTCCGGACTGGATTACGGTATTCGGGCGCTGGATGACCTGCCGAGTTTTTCGGCGCATACCATGACCGGTAACACCTTGAGCATTGCCGCCAACCGTTTGTCCTACGTCTTCGATCTGCATGGCCCCTCGATGGCCATCGACACAGCCTGTTCATCGTCACTTGTGGCGCTGCATCAGGCCTGCAACTGCCTGCAGGCCGGTGATGCTTCGATGGCGCTGGTTGGTGGTGTCAACCTGCTCGCCCATCCCTATCCCTTCGTGGGTTTCACCAAAGCTTCCATGCTGTCGGCCGGGGGGCGGTGCAAGACATTCGATGCATCCGGCGATGGTTACGTTCGTGCCGAGGGTGGGGCGGTTCTCCTGATCAAGCCGTACGAAGCGGCAGTCAACGATGGCGACCAGATTCATGCGGTCATTCTTGCCTCAGGCAGTAACGCCGATGGCGGGCGCAAGACCGGTCTGACTATTCCCAGCGCGGAAGGCCAGATCGAACTGATGCGTAATGTGCTTGCCAAAGCCGGGATTGCCCCGGAAAGAGTTGCCTATCTCGAAGCGCACGGTACCGGCACAGCCATTGGCGACCCGATTGAAACCTCGGCCATCGGGGCGGTTTATGGGCAGACCAGACCCGTAGACAACCCGCTACCGATCGGTTCGGTAAAAACCAATCTTGGGCACCTTGAGCCGGCTTCGGGCATGGCCGGGTTGGTCAAGGCCTTGTTGGTTCTCAAGAACCGCACCGCGCCCCCGTCCATACATCTGTGCGATCCCAATCCCAGGATCGATTTCGATGCCTGGCGCCTGAAGCCGGTCACTGAATCAATGCCACTCTCGGCACCGGGAGGCGCGCCGCTTGTCGTTGGTGTCAATTCATTCGGTTTCGGTGGTGCCAACGCGCATGTCCTGTTGCAGGAGCATCCCTCAACCTCAGTGGTGCCGCATGTCTGGCAAGGCGGGGAGTTGCCTCCCTTGGTGCTGTCGGCGCGCAGTGAAGCTGCGCTCAAGGCACTGGCAGACTGCTATGCCGAGATGCTGCAAGGCAAGCAGCCAAGTGCTTATTACGATATCGCTTACGGGGCTGCCTATCGGCGCGACAGACTGGAAAAGCGCCTGATCCTGCAGCCGGAGGGCGTTGACCAGGCGGTCCGTCTCCTGCGGATGTTCGCTCAGGGAGAGCAGTCGTCTGACCTCGTTCGCGAAGACGCGCCGCTGGAAGAGGGCGGCATTGCCTTCATCTATGCTGGTAATGGCGCTCAATGGGCGGGTATGGGGCAGCTTCTGTTCGCTGAAAATGCCAGGTTTGCCGAAATCGTGCGCGATCTTGACCAGAGAATCCGGCCGCTAGCCGGTTTTTCCGTCATCGATGAACTGATGGCTGATCCTGTGAATTCCCGTGTGGACGAAACGGGAGTTGCACAACCCCTGTTGTTCGTCATCCAGGTGGCCATGACCACCCTGTTGCGCGAGGCGGGGTTGGCTCCCGCTGCCGTGACCGGCCACAGCGTAGGCGAGGTTGCCGCGGCCTGGGCGGCCGGTGCGCTGACCATCGATGAAGCAGTACTCGTCATCTGCGCGCGCAGTGCCGCGCAGGCTAGAACTCGTGGTGCCGGGCGGATGGCTGCGATCAGCCTTGCCGAACCCGAAATGCAGTCATGGCTTGCCAGTGGTGAATGGCCGGATGTGGAGATCGCCGGCGTGAACAGTCCGCAGAATCTCACGCTTTCCGGCCCGCTGGTGCAACTTGAGGCGCTGGCGGCTGCTTGCCGGTCGCGCAGTATCGTGTTCCGCTTGCTCGATCTCGATTATGCCTTCCACAGCCGCGCCATGGACCCGGTCAGGGATGAACTGGCCAATGCCCTGGCGGGATTCGTGCCGACTCCGTCGCGCGATGCATGTTTTGTTTCATCCGTGACCGGAGCACCGAACGACGCTGCTCTGGCCGCTGCCTACTGGTGGGACAACGTCAGGCAACCGGTTCGCTTCCGGGAAGCAATCGCCGCCTTGCTCGAGATGGGCTGCCGGACTTTGGTGGAAATCTCGCCCCATGCCATTCTCCAGCGCTATCTCAAGGAATGCGTGACGGAAAAGGCAGTCAAAGCCCAGGTGCTGGCGTCCCTGCGCAAGAACGACGATGGCGAGGATCGCGTTGAGCAACTTGCCCTGAGGCTGCATCTGCTCTCTTCCGAAGATACGCTGAAAGCGTATTTCCCGGTCGTCGCGCCGCACGTTTCGCTACCGGCTTATCCCTGGCAACGGGAAAGCTACTGGCTACCCCATACCTCGGAAGGTTATCGCCTGATCGAACGCCAGCGGGTGCATCCACTACTGGGCTGGCGTTTGAAGGAAGTACAGCATGGCTGGGAGAACATTCTCGATCCCAGAACACAGGAATGGCTGGCAGATCATCAGGTAGGTGGTGCGGTTGTACTGCCCGGTGCTGCGTATGTGGAGATGGCACTGGCTGCTGCCCGCGAGATTTTTGGCGATGGTACGCAGGAAATTGAGGAAATCGATATCGTCTCGCCGGTGGTCTTCGACGGTGAACATGGGCGCAGCATCCGTTTCGAGTTCAACGAACGCGACGGAAGTTTCCAGATACGTAGTCGCCAGCGACTTTCCGAAGATGAGTGGATGCTTAATGCCGCAGGACGCTTGCTGGGTGCCGTTGCCGGCTATCAAGTGCAATCCCTTGCTGTGCCGATAGCACCGGAAATCCGGATCGATCACGCTACGCACTACCGGCTTGCCGCGTCTTTAGGGCTGGATTACGGCCAGGTGTTCCGCGGGTTGACCGCCGCCTGCCTGAATGAAGACTGCCTGAGCGGGGGCTATCAGTTACCGCCTGATGTCAAGGAAGATACCGCCAACTGGATACTTCATCCAGGAATCCTCGATGTCTGTTTCCAGTCGCTGCTGGATTTTTTTCAGGCGGAAATCGAAGCCGGGCTCGGCCTGCCTCTGTTGCCTGTCAAGGTGGGGCGTTTGCGCTGGCTGTGCCAGGGCGAAATCGCGGAATTCCGTACGTGCATTCGCCGGCGCGGATTACGCTCGGTGCTCGCCGATTTCGAATTGCTCGATGCGCAGGGAAAGTCCCTTGCCGTATTGACCGGCTGCCGTTTCCGGGCAGCTTCCTTGCGTCGGACCAGACTTACCGAGGCGGCCTGCTGGGAAATCGTTCCGGTCGTTCAGCCGGGGGCGCTGGAGAGTGCCTCGGCGCTCCTGCCCACGGTCCAGGGGTTGCTGGAGCAACTCAGAACGTGGTTCGTCGAACAGGAGTCCACCATCCGGCGACAGTCGTATTTCGACGAAGCGCAGCCGCTCTTCGACGCGCTGGTCACCGCATTTGTATACGAAGCCGTGCAGACAGCCGGCACCGAAGCAGGCAACACCTTTTGGCAACGCCTGGAGAGTGCCAGTCGCGATGGCGACGAAACCAGCCGACTGCTCGCCTGGGCCAGGGATCTGCTGCAGGAGCAGAACTGGCTGCAGCAGCAGGAAGGTGTCTGGCAACTCATCGATGCCGACATGCCGCCTGCGGAGGATATCTGGCGCACTCTGCTGGCCGAATATCCGGCCAGTACCGGCGAACTGATCCTGATCGGGCGCCGCGGCCGACAGTTGGCCGATCTCCTGCTTGAGCGCATCGACCCGTCGACCCTGGCCCAGCAGTTGTCGAGAAGTCAGCAACTCGAAACCCTGTACGACGATGCCTTGTCCTACCTTGGTACCCGTCTTGCCGTTGAGCGTTTGCTCGAATTGCTGGCAAGCCAGCAGGCGGCGAATCGTCGTTTGCGCGTTCTCGATTGCTCGGCCGGGTTGAGCGAACTACCCCGGGTCCTTGGGCACCGGGTAGCCACCGACAACATCGATTATGTCCTGGCCCATGGCGACAACGAAGCCTGCGACCATCTCCAGCATGAATACCAGAACGACAGCTGGATCACCGTTGCCGGGCTTGATCACGAAAGCATGTCGCTCAAGGCAGGGCAGCCAATTCCCCGGCAATTCGATGTTGTCCTGCTGCGCCACGTGCTAGGCACCGCCATCCGGCCGGATGCTCTACTCGCTTTCGCACGTTCCAGACTGGCTGACGGCGGTTTATTGATCATTGCCGAGCGTCAGTCCGACCTTGCCACCGATCTGGTCTGGGGAATTTCGCGATTCAGTTCGCCGGCAAGTTGGGAAATGCAACTGGCCCGTCTTGGCTTTGAGGATGTGGAAACCTGTCGCGAGCCGGCCGGTGAAGATAGTCCGGTGGGCTGTTATCTGGTGCTCGGCAAATGCGAAACCCGGGAAGCGACAGAGGTGCGGTCGGAAAGTGCACGATGGCTGATTCTGTCGGGTGACGATACCGGCAAGGAAACGGCTGAAGCATTCGCTGGGCAACTGAGTGAGCAGGCGCAGCTGGTGCAGCACCTGGAAACGGGGGCGCAGTTGCTCGATCGTGCCTCGGCCGGCGCCCTGATCGAATCCAGTCAGCGTGAAATGGGAGCATTGATCGACCATGTTGTTTTCATTGCGCCCGTCCGGCACGCGGATGATGTCGAACTGCCGGTCGAAGCGCTGAATCTCGTCCTCGCCTTGAGCACTTCGGCCAAGCCCACGAAGCTCACCCTGGTTACCCGTGGCGCGGTGCCTGTAGACGATCTTGTGCCTGCGCCATACCGTCATCCCGCCCATACTGCGCTGTGGGGCTTCGGACGGGTGGTGATGAACGAATACCCAGGACTGACCTGCCGGCTCATCGATTTTCCCGGTAAGCATAAGCCCGTCAATGTTGCCGAACAATTGGTGACCGAATGTCTCGCGCAGGATGGCGAAAACGAGATCGTCCGGTTTGAAGATACCAGGCATGTCCTGAGGATGCAGTCAGCGCAGTTGAAGGAGACGGCCGCACAGCAGAATGCCGAGCCGCGTTTCCGGCTCGATTTCCGGGTGCCAGGCCAGTTGCGCAATCTCCTCTGGCTGGCTCAGCCCGAGCGGACCTTGGCGGCAGACGAGATCGAGGTCAGACCGGTAGCCACCGGCCTCAACTTCCGCGACATCATGTACGTGATGGGATTGCTGCCCGATGAGGCGGTCGAGCATGGATTTGCCGGCGCCAGCCTGGGCCTGGAATTTTCCGGCGTCGTTACCCGGGTTGGGGATAATGTCCGGGAATTTACGCCCGGCGATGCGGTGATGGGCTTTGGTTCAGCCTGTTTCTCCAGTCATGTCGTCACCCGTGCCAATGCCTTGACGCCCAAGCCACAGGCCTGGACATTCGAAGCTGCGGCAACGGTACCGACCGTTTTCTTTACCGTGTATTACGCCCTGCGCCAGCTCGCCAACCTGCAGCCGGGCGAACGCGTACTCATTCATGGCGGTGCCGGTGGGGTCGGGATCGCAGCGATCCAGCTCGCCCGTCATCTCGGGGCGGAAGTGTTCGCCACTGCCGGCAGTGAAGAAAAGCGCCAGTTCGTCGAATTGCTGGGTGCCGACCACGTGTTCGACTCGCGCAATCTTGCCTACGCCGACCAGATTCTTGCATGCACAGGCGGCGAGGGGGTCGATGTCGTCCTCAATTCACTGGCCGGCGAGGCCATCCGTCGTAATCTGCATGTCCTGCGTCCCTTTGGCCGTTTCCTCGAACTTGGCAAACGTGACTTTTTCGAAAACACGCCGATCGGCCTACGTCCCTTCAAGGACAACATCAGCTACTTCGGCATTGATGCCGACCAACTGCTGATCGCTCGTCCCGAACTCGCTGCCCGGCTGTTCCGCGAGGTCATGGCCCTGTTCGACAGCGGCGCCTTGTCGCCGTTGCCGGTACGTGTATTCCCGGCCGAGCGGGTGGTCGACGCCTTCCGATACATGCAACAGGCCCGCCAGATCGGCAAGGTCGTGGTCACCTTCGAGGGGGCCGGGTTGCCGGTGCAATCCATGGCTGCACCAGTTGCAGAAATTGCTTTTGATCCGCAGGCGGCGTATCTCGTCACCGGTGGCTTGTCGGGGTTTGGCCTTGAAACTGCCCGCTGGCTGGCCAGACATGGGGCAGGGCAGATACTGCTGCTCAGTCGGCGGGGAGACCAGACCCCGGGCGCCAGCGAGGCGCTTGCCTCGATTCGGGCGCTCGGTGCTGAAGCGCTTGCCCTGGCCTGTGATGTTGCCGACGGCGAAGCCCTTGCGCGCGTGCTCGCCCTGCCGGGGCTCAAGCCCATCAAGGGTGTGTTCCACGCAGCCATGGTCATCGACGATGCGCTGATCAGCAACCTGGATTCAGATCGCATGCGGCAGGTGCTGATTCCCAAGGTGCGCGGTGGCTGGAACCTGCATACCCTGACCCGGGAGATGGCGCTGGATCATTTCGTGCTGTACTCATCGGTGACCACCTACATTGGCAATCCGGGGCAGGCCAATTACGTGGCTGCCAACGCCTGGCTGGAAGGGCTGGGCTGCATGCGTCGGGCCGAAGGCCTGCCCGTAACCTGCATCGGCTGGGGGCCTATCGGCGATGCCGGTTATCTCACCCGCAATCAGGCGGTCAAGGATAGTCTGGCCAGCCGTCTGGGGGCGGAGCCGCTGTGCGTGGAAATGGCCCTGCAGATGCTCGGGCGTGCGCTCAGTGCGCCGCAGAGCAATGTTTCCATCGGCGATTTCCAGTTCAACGCACTTGCCCGTTTGTTGCCCTCGGCACAGGGGCCGCGCTTCATGACCTTGCGTCGCCAGGGGGGAGATGCCGGGGGCGCGGAAAGCCTCGAAGATTTCCGTGCCATGATCGAAGGCAAGTCGCAGGCTGAAGTGCAGGGCATCGTTGCCCGCCTTGTTACCCAGGAAGTGGCACAGATTCTCGCCGTCAGCCCGGATCGGGTCGAGCCGGCGCGCTCGCTGCACGACCTTGGCCTGGATTCGCTGATGGGGGTGGAATTGGCGCTCGGCCTGGAAAAACGTTTCGGGATCCAGGTGCCGGCCATGATGCTCAACGAGGGGCCGACGGTCGAGCGTGTGACTGCGCGCATCATGGAACGCCTGTTTTCCTCTGTGCCCATGGAGGAATCCTCCGATGAACTGGCTGTTGCCGCCCGGAACATTGCCACGCAGCACGGAGAGTCGGTTTCCCAGGAAGAAATTGCGGCTATCATTCGGGAAATCGAACCAAAGGCAGATGGCGGCAAATGAGGGAAAATCGGAGGATATTCGCTAGCAGAGGTGGGGTATGACCCGGCAGAGTCAGGGATTGGTCGGTCAGGCCCGGGAGCAACTGGTCAAGCGTTTTCTACTCAGGCGCAACCAGCAGGAGGCTGAGTCGGGCGGGCTGCTGCCGCAGAATCCAGCGCTGGCGCATGTGCCGGACAAGTTCTGTTCCTTCGAGAAGTTCGCCGAGTACGAGCGAATCAAGCTGTCCCGGTTTGGTGCACGCAAACTCGGCGTCGAAAATCCCTTCTTCAAGGTTCACGACGGCGTAGCCAATGCCACGACACAAATCGACGGCAAGACCTACATCAATTTTTCAAGCTACAACTACCTGGGCCTCTCCGGCGACCCGCGAGTCAATCAGGCAGCCAAGGAGGCCATCGACCGCTATGGCACATCCGCTTCGGCCAGCCGCCTGGTCGCTGGCGAGCGCCCGGTGCAGCAGGAACTGGAACGCGCCATTGCAGACCTGTACGAAGTCGATGACTGCATCGCTTTCGTCAGCGGTCATGCTACCAATGTCACCACGATTGGCACCTTGTTCGGTCCCAAGGACCTGATCGTTCACGACAGTCTCATTCACAACAGCGTTTTCGAAGGCATCAAGCTCTCAGGTGCAACCCGCCGGGCCTTCAGTCATAACGACCCGGAATCGCTGGAACGCATTCTTGCCGAAATCCGCGGCAACTTCGAGCGTACGCTGATCGTCATCGAAGGCCTGTACAGCATGGATGGCGATATTCCCGACCTGCCGCGATTCGTCGATATCAAGCAGCGTTACAAAGCCTTCCTGATGGTCGACGAAGCCCATTCCCTCGGCGTGTTGGGTGAAACCGGGCGCGGCCTGCGCGAACATTTTGGTCTGGCCGGTAAAGCGGTCGATATCTGGATGGGCACCCTGAGCAAGTCATTTGCTGGCTGCGGCGGTTATATCGCCGGCGAGCAGGCGCTGATCGACCACCTGAAATATGCAGCCCCGGGTTTTGTCTATAGCGTTGGTCTGGCACCCATGCTGGCTGCCTGCTCGCTCAAGGCCATCCAGTTGATGCTTGAGGAGCCGCAGCGGGTCAGCGGCCTGCGCGAACGTGCTGCCTATTTTCTTGACCGGGCCCGGCAACAGGGAATCGATACCGGCCTTTCGCAAGGGTATGCGGTCGTGCCGGCGATTATCGGCAGTTCGCTCAAGGCGACCAAACTCTCCCAGAAACTGTTCGGTCAGGGGATCAACGTCCAGCCCATCATTCATCCGGCCGTCGAGGAAAAGGCGGCGAGATTGCGTTTCTTCATCAGCATGACGCACAGCCAGAAGCAGATTGACGAAGCGGTGTCGGCCTTGGGAGCGCTTCTCTGATGTCAGAACCCCGGCGTTCCTCACTAGCCATCATGTTGTCCGCCTGGCAGGCGCTGTTCCTGCGGGAAGCGCTTGCCCGCATCAGCGGCGGCCGGGCCCGCTGGTTCTGGGTGTTGTTCGAGCCGGTGGCGCACAAGGTGTTCATCATCATCCTGATGGTGACCGTGCGTCAGCGAGTGGTTGCCGGAATGGATGTGGTGGTCTGGGTAACCCTGGGAATCCTGGCTTTTTTCATGTTCAGGCGTCCGGCATCTCAGGGGATTGAGGCGATCAACGCCAATAGCACCATGTTCGCCTACCGCCAGGTCAGGCCTGTCGATACGGTCATTGTCCGGGCGGCGCTGGAGGCCTTCCTGATGATCCTCATCGGTATCCTGGCCTTCGCCATCCTGGCGCTGTTCAACCGCAACATCGTTCCCGACGATCCATTGATGGTTGTTTCGGCCATGTTCGGCATGTGGTTGTTTGGCCTGGGGTTTGCGCTGGCATTGTCGGTGCCCTGCGAGTTGGTCGATGAAATCGACAAGCTGGTCAAATTCCTGATGATGCCGCTGTATTTCCTATCCGGCGTCATTTTCCCGATTACGATGGTGCCTTACCCCTTCAACCAGTGGCTGCTCTACAATCCGCTCTTGCATGGCGTCGAAGCGGTGCGGGTCGGTTTTTCCCGCAATTATCACGCAATGCCGGGGCTCGATCTGGGCTACCTCTATGCGTTTGCCGTCTGCCTGATCTTCATCGGCCTGGCGATGCACGTCCGCTTTGTCACACGCTTGATTGCCAAATGATCGTCGTCGAAGACCTATACAAGCGCTACCTGACCGATCATGGACCAGGGAAATGGGTATTGCAGGGCGTTTCTTTCTCCATCCCGCGCAACGTCAGCGTGGGGCTGGTGGGACGCAATGGGGCCGGTAAATCGACCCTGCTGCGTTTGATTGGCGGCGTCGATCATCCCAATCGCGGTCGGGTAGAGCGTCATTGCAGCGTATCCTGGCCGATGGGCCTGGTTGGAGGGCTGCACCAGACCTTGACCGGGCGGCAGAATGCGAAATTCGTCTGCCGCATTCATGGCCACGATGAAGACATGGAAGAAAAAATCCGGTTCATCGAGGATTTTGCCGAAATTGGCGACGCCTTCGACGAACCCGTGCGGACCTATTCTACAGGCATGACCTCGCGGCTCAAGTTCGGCATTTCGCTGGCCTTCGATTTCGATGTTTACATCTCCGACGAGGTGACATCGGCGGGGGATGCAGCCTTCAAGAAAAAAGCTTCGCAGGCCTTCAGTCAACTGGTTGACCGCGCCGGCCTGATCATGGTCTCGCACAGCGAAGGCACGCTGCGCCAGTTCTGCCAGGCTGGCATCTGGTTGCACGAAGGGCGGGCCTACTGGTTTGACAAGCTGGAAGATGCCCTGACGCATTACAAGGAAAGTATTGCATGATCGAGAGAATCAAGAATTTACCCGCCACACAAAAGGCGCAGGAATGGATGGGGAGTGTCCAGAACCTTCTGGCACCGGCTCTGTTGCGCCGCCGTACCTTCCGCGTGGCTGCCGTTGCTATCCTTGGCGCGATCGTTTATTGGGCGCTGATTGCTTCTGACCGTTATGTGTCCGAAGCGCGGGTCGTCATCCAGCGTACCGATATGGCCGCCGGCGCCACGATGGACATCGGCACCCTGCTGACCGGCGCTTCTGGGGGGAACCGGACCGACCAGCTGATGCTGCGCACCCACCTGCAGTCGGTAGACATGCTCAACAAGCTCGACGCCCAGCTCAAACTGCGCGCCCACTACAGCGACAGCGAACATGACATGTTTTCGCGCATGTCGGCTTCTGCCGAACAGGAACATTTTCATGAGCATTTCCTCAAGCGTACCAGCATCGAACTCGACGAATACGCCGGCGTCCTGGTGATCCGCGCTCAGGCCTACGATCCGGCAATGGCCCAGGCCATTGCCGATACCCTGGTCAAGGAGGGCGAGCGTTACATGAACGAACTGGGTCACATCATGGCGCGCGATCAAGTCGATTTCCTGGAAAAGCAGGTTGCTGAAATGAGCGTCAAGGCGCTGTCCAGCCGGCAGGCACTGCTTGCCTTCCAGAGCCGCAAAGGCATGCTGTCGCCGCAGGCGCTCGCAGAAAGCCTGCAGGGCACGATCAACAAACTGGAAGCTCAAGCGACCGACCTCAAGGCCCGACGCGCTGCACTTCTGGGTTATCTGACGCCGCAGGCGGCCGGTGTGGTCGAGCTCGACCTGCAGATTGCGGCCATCGAGAAGCAGATCGTCGAAGAGCAGGCCAGGCTGACTTCCAGCAAGGGACAGCCGCTCAATACGGCGGTCGAGGAATACCAGCGCCTGGAAATGGCCGCCAAATTTGCCGAGGATACCTACAAAACCGCGTTGGTGGCGTTGGAGAAGGGGCGGCTCGAAGCCTTGCGCACGCTCAAGAAGGTTTCCGTGCTGCAACAACCGACGCTGCCGCAATACCCGCTGGAGCCGCGACGTTTCTACAACATCATCGTATTCGTGCTGGCGGCATTGATTATTGCCGGGATCATCCAGTTGCTTGCCGCCATCATTCGTGATCATCAGGACTGAACCATGCCCATGACACTCAAGAAATTATTTTGCATTGCCGGGTTGTGCTTTGCCGCTTCGGCCATCGCGGCGGACGACAGCATGTCGCTCAGGCCATCCAGTGCGCTGTCGATTACCGCCAGCCAGGCCGGCAATACCGGTGCGGTCATCCGCGAGCCGGCCATCGCGCAGGCGAACCGGAATGTCGATCCTGCGAAGGTTGCCAGCAATCAGGGCAATCCGGCCAGCGGTGCGCATGCGGTCAACGAACGCAGCGAGGTGTTTGGTGCCAATCTTTTCACCGGCGCGTTTGCCAAACAGAGTCCGGGGCGTTTCAACCCCGATTACGCCATCATGATCGGCGACCAGATCCAGGTGCGGATCTGGGGCGGTTTCCAGTTTGACAGCCTGGTCGAGGTCGATCCTCAGGGCAACCTCTTCCTGCCCCATGTGGGGCCGGTACGGGTGCTCGGCGTGGCCAACCAGAACTTACAGGCCGCAGTTGAAGCGGCTGTACGCAAGGTTTTCCGGGCCAATGTCTACAGTTACGCCAGCCTGGCGGCTCCCCAGCCGGTGCGGGTGTTCGTTGGCGGCAACGTCAACCGACCCGGGTTGTACAATGGCACCAGCATGGACAGCCTACTCTCCTATCTTGATCAGGCTGGCGGTATCGATGCCGACCGCGGTTCCTTCCTCAAGGTTGAAGTCAAGCGCGGCAATCTGACCCGGGCGACGGTCAATCTCTATGATTTCCTGATCGAAGGCCGCATTCCGCTCGTCCAGCTGGCGGAAGGCGACGTGATTTTCGTCCCGCCGCGTCAGTCCACGGTCAATGTGCGCGGCCTGGTCGCCAATGCCAAGCGTTTCGAATTCTTCAGCGGGCAGGCCAGAACCGTGGCCGACCTGGTCAAGTTGGCCAAACCCAGGGCCGAGACCACGCATGTGCGCGTCGTCCGAAATACCGGTGACGTTGCGAATACCGAGTATTACCCGCTGGAAAAGGCTGGTGAAATCGCGCTACAGAATGGCGACGATCTCGAATTCACCGCCGACAAAAAGCCCGGCACGATCACCGTGCGCGTTGAGGGCGAGCACGAAAGCGCCAAGGAATATGTCCTGCCCTATGGTACCCGCCTGGGCGAATTGATGAGCCGGATCAGCTACAGCGACCGTTCCGAGTCGGATAAGCCGCAACTTTTCCGTCTTTCGGTCAAGGAGCGGCAGAAGCAGATGCTGGCGATGTCGCTGAAAACACTCGAATCGACGGTCCTCACTGCCCGCTCTGGGACAGCCAGCGAAGCCGGACTACGTGCCGAAGAAGCCAAGTTGATCCTGCAATGGGTGGATCGCGCCAAAGCCATCGAACCTGTCGGCCAGGTCTTGATCGCCCAGGCCGCCCAACGTAATCAGTTGCTGCTCGAAAACGGCGACATCATTCGCATTCCGGTCCGGGATGGCCTGGTCCTCGTCGGCGGTGAAGTCCTCTTCCCGAATGCCGTCGCCTTTGACAAGAAACTTGACCTGGACGACTACATCAAGGCAGCCGGTGGTTATACGCAGAATGCCAACACCTCCCGGGTGGTTGTGGCTCACCGCGATGGTAGTTTCGAAGAGGGCAAGAAAGCCACGCTTCTGGCAGGCGACGAAATACTCGTTCTGCCCAAGGTGGATATCAAGTCGCGTGAGATTGCCAAAGACATCATGACCATGGTTTATCAGATCGCGATTGCGGCGAGGGTGGTGATTGGACTTTAAACCCATAACGCTCCATTAAGCGCATTACATAATTAGTTGCCTGTATATGTTCCATTCTCTCGACGAAGTCTCGCAAACGCTGAATAGCCAGCCAGAGGGTTTTGCCACAGGGTTTGCCGGCACACTCTACTGGTTTTCCAGCGAGCGGCGGACAGTGGCGGATCTGATCGAGATGGCCAAACCCACACCGACTTCGACGCATGTGCGGGTAGTTCGAAACTCAGGCGATGTGACCAATACGGAATACTTCTCTCTCGATCAGGCATACCGGGTCGAACTGATGAATGGCGATGCGCTAGACTTCACCGCCGACAAAAAGCCGGGAACGATTACCGTACGTGTCGTGGGCGAGCACTTGAGCGCCCAGGAGTATGTTCTGCCCTATGGCGCCCGTCTGGGGGAGCTGATGGAGCAAATCAAGTACAGCGAACGTTCCGATTCGGAAAAACCCCAACTGTTCCGCCTCTCCACCAAGGAGCGCCAGAAGCAGATGCTGGCGGTTTCACTGAAAACACTCGAATCTGCAGTGTTGACCGCAAGATCCGGCACTACCACAGAAGGAGAATTGCGTACAGAAGAAGCAAATCCGATTCTCAAATGGGTCGAGCGCGCAAAGTCACTCGAGCCGGCCGGCCAAGTCGTTATTTCCAAAGCCGAGCAACGCAATGGCCTGCTGCTGGAAAACGGAGACGTGATCAAAATTCACGCCAAGGATGGCCTGGTCCTGATTGGCGGCGAAGTGCTATTCCCGAACGCGCTAGCTTTCGACAATAGATACGACCTTGACGACTACATCAAGGTGCCTGGCGGCTATACGAAAAATGCCGATACCTCGTGCATTGTCGTAGCGCACCGTGACGGTAGTTTTGAAGAAGGCAAACGTGCCGAGATCGTTGCTGGTGATGAAGTGTTGGTGCTGCCCAAGGTGGATGTGAAATCTCGGGAAAATTGCCAAGGATCTGAAGCAGATGGTTTATCAGATCGCAATTGCAGCGAGGGGGGGATTGGTCTGTAAAGAAGGGAAAACGCGCATGCTCAAGAACGCGGATTTAATCAAAATGCCAAATTTTTGAAGGCTGGCACAGTATTATCAAAATAAAATATTAGATAGCAATATATATTTGCTTTGTTTTTATATATTTTATTGGAAAGCGTGTCTAAATATCCGATGCTGATCATATCGACGTCAATTTAGTTGGGCTCGACGTGAACAAATTTTATGTTTGTTTTTTGTCTTTTGGCATGTCATATAATACAAATTATATTGAAAACGTTGCGATATGGGATGCTGCACGATAATGCCAAGATTCACGTCTTATGAAGTGTGGGCGGAAACCTTGCAAACAGAAAAGCCGGCTTTATACGTTCCTGATGAGGCTGTCAGCAATAAAATCATCAATAACCTAGTTAAACTGGGAGTTGCAGTTGGCGTAAGAGTTGAAATGGAGCCTAACTATATTGTGGGAAATAATATTCAACCAGAAGAGGTGCCTAACCAAATTGTTGTTGGATCCCGTGTGTCTTCTAAAAGCGTAGTGAAAGATTTATCTATTATTTTCTGAATAGAAATAATGCAAACATAGAATGGTTGGAATAAGATGGCCGAAAAAATTATTGTTAATCATGTTATGTCGCAAGAAGTGCGCAGTGGGATATTTGAAAGTATAATTTCATATTTCAAAAAATTCTCTCCTGGAAATATAACTCATGTCCAATCAAAAGATCCAATAGATGAAGCCGATATATGGCATTACCATCGGCCACATTTGGAGAGAAGGTTAAAAGCTAATTCGGTTGTAACTGTGCATCACGATTTAATGGATAGTGATGGCTGGCTAAATTATGAAAGTTTCCATCCAAGATATTCTGAGGCAAAAAAAATAATTTGCCTAAACTCGCTTCAGAAGAACTATCTGCAAAAACAAGGGTTGTTAGAAACAGTAATAGTGCCTCATGGTTATAATCCTGAGGTTTTCTCCGGTGCGCAGCAAAAACAAATAAAATCAAAATATAACATACTAGTTACATCTAGACGATATGGCCGCAGAGTAAAAGGCGAAGCATATTTTATTGAGCTACTTCAGTGGCTTGATAATTCTAAATTTTCATTCACTCTTGTTGGTCAAGATCGATCAATTGATAGATATTATTTAAAAAAGTTTGGCTTTGAATGCAAGACATATGAGCGATTGCCATATCGAATCTATCGTCATCTTTATGACTCTGCAGATTTTCTATTAATGGCCAGTCTTCATGAAGGCGGGCCTGCAAATATTCCTGAAGCGGTTGCTAGCGCAACACCCATTATTTGCAACCCCGTGGGCATGGCATACGATATGGTGCAGGATGACTTTAATGGAATCATTCTTTCTATGTCGCCAAAGCGGGATGCTGAGAAAATAAATTCAAATGCTGGTGATAATGTTTGGATTGAACGAATTTTTCGAAATTGTTTTTCAGAGTCAAAGTTGAGTCGAGCGATAACTTGGAAAGAATCTGTTCTAAGGAACTGCGAAATTTATGAGGAGTTTTTGAAATGAGGTTTTTCTCTCCCGACTCATTGCATGTGAACAGAAAAAATTTTCAGTCAATACATGATTTTATGGAGGAAGGTAAGCACGAATACGTGCAATATTCCAAGTTAAATCACTTGATTGCAAAATACGGTGATTATAGAAAAATGCCATCGGAGATTAGTGCAGAGAACGAAGTCTACTCTCAGTTCGATTTTTCCATGCTGCTCGAGGCGCAAGTTCATGGGATTAATTTATTTGATGTATGTAGGCTGGAGTTGTTGTCATATCTGGCAGCGGATTTGGAATTTGCAAAATATGGAAAAGTTTTTACTAAAAACAATGTTTTTCAATTCGCTTTTGATAAACATCGATCAGCGCTAATTTTAAATATATCGGCAGCTGCATTTTGGATTAAACACTGGAGAAAATATCTAGAAACAGCGCCGGTTTATGATGGTGCGCTTATATTTTCGGGGTCGCTTATTTATTCCAGGTCTCTCATTGAGCTATTAAAACTAACTCCAACTAGGGTTTTTATACTTGAGACGTTTTTTACAGGGAACGACTATTATTGTGAAGAACGATTTTCATCATTACCTAATGCATCATTGTTGTCGTCTAGAAATTACTATGATGCTATTTTTGTTGAATCGGATACGTGGGAGAAGGATAGGGCTAAGGCAATAAATAAATATATTCTTTCGGATAATTTGAATGTTAAACAGCCAGCGCCCACAGGGCGTTATCTGTTCGACGCCGACGGATTTGTCTTGGTGATAGGGCAGGTTGTTAATGACTTTTCAATTATTGGCTACCATGGAGGAGCGTTTTCATCGATCGCAATATATTCGGAGTTTATCCAAAAGCTATTGGATAAATCCGATAAAAAAATTGTTTTTAAAGCGCACCCCTGGGAAAATAAAAAGACAAACTTAAAAAGCCCTGTTACAGCCGACTTTCTTCGAGAGAATTTTTCAGATTATTTAGGTTCTCGTCTCTTGATTGTTGAAGATCACAGTCTAGAGGAATTGTTTGATCAATCAAATTGTGTGGTAATTATCAATTCCCAATCGGGTATAGAGGCAGCTTGGCACGGTATAAAACCAATTACTCTAGGTGAACCTTTTTTCGGAAATAAAGGATTCACTATTGATTTCGATGTTAACCATATCGATCAAGCTGTCGAGCATGTAATTAACCACAATCGTGAAGCTTATTCATTAACCCTCGATGAGTTTGATCGTTTTGAATTGTTTCTTGTCAAATCGTTGGTTTATTCATTAGTTTCAAAAAATAAGTCCGGTTTAATACAGTTGCGAAAAATTTTTGCGCCATTCGATTACATAAAGTTATCTATCAAGGGAAAGCCTTCAGTTGAAAATAATATGATTGCAGCCCCGGAAGTGATAAGTAAAACCGTGTCTGATAGGGGGGGTAATAACATGCTTGAAAATGTTGCGGCTACAAATCAAATCACACTTACGTCATTTGAGCGAAAATGGAGAAAGTTTAAGCGTGACCCTAAACGTTTCTTTGCTGATAGCAAGAATCCGTTACTGCGCCAAATAGCTAAACTATGTTGAAAACCGCTATGATTGCTGATTTGAATTCAGTTGTTTCAAAGTATGAAGATACTCTTTTGGGGAAAAAATATTTATTCGTCCCTTGTGATAATTCCGATAAGCTTCTTGTTTTGCTCAGTGCCCATAACCAGAAAAACCGCTATTTTTTGTTGAGAGCCTTTCTTGAGGAACAAAATATAAATCTTCTGTTTATTACCGATCCAAAAAATACGTGGTATTTAGATGAAGATAAGGGTGAAGTTTATAATTCAATTTTAGGTAAAATTTTTTCCCGGTTTGATCGTAAAAATATATATATATTTGGATCGTCGATGGCGGGTTATGCGGCGATTCATTTTTCTGTATTGAACAATGTCAATTGTCTTGCATGCAATCCACAGGTGAGCTTGGATCTATCACTTGATTATGGTTGGCATGAGCTTAATAAAAACATGCTGAAAGTTTTAAGCAACGGCGGGGCGGTTCAAATTGAGTCTCTTCTTGATAATTCTGTTTACGACTCAGTAATGTGCATTGTGCATGGCCATGCACCAATCGATGTAGCTAACGTTGAATTAATTTTAGGCTCTTCAACGCCTATTAGGAAGCTACTCATCTATACGCTTGATACTGATGACCATGCAATGCCTTTCGGGCGGAATGTCGCTAAGATCTATGAAGTTATTGACTTAATGGGAAGGTTTTCTAATTTTGAACTAAGCTTTCAGGATCAAACCCCTCAAATCGGAGTCTTGCGAGAAAATAGAAAATATGCGGTTTTTAATAAGCAATCAATTCCCTATCGGTATTTGTCCCAACGTGACTCTTCTACCGCATTGAGTTGGCAACGTCGGCATACTGTGGAATTACCGGGAGCTTATTTCATAAGAGATGTTGGATATTATAATTCGGTTGGCGCGCTGTCGGGCGTATTGTGTTCATATGATGGGGATAGGTTTTTCCCATTATTGCCTAAGTCGGGGATGACTGGGCTGTCTTACTTGAGCCTTCCGAATTCCCATGATGTTTTATTAAAGAATAATGACTTTCTTTTGGAAGGGTTATGGGTTCGTGTCCCAAATGGCCAGAAATTGAGCTACTTTGCTACTTCTGGTTTTTCAGCAAATTATCTAGATTCAAAGAATGTTTACATTAATTGGGAGCTTGGTTTCCTGCTAAAGTCTCGATTTAAGGAAGGGCATTTTGTTACTTGTTATTTAGATGTGGAAATTGATCAGGGATCAGTTACTCTTAGTTTGGGGGCATTTGGTAATGCAGGATATTATCAGTCAAATAAGGTTATTGAAAAAAGTGGCCGCTACGTTTTGACGTTCCAAGCTGTAAATATAAAGATTGGTCATCGCGACTCTCTTTTTGCCAGAGTCTATTTTTTGCCTGATGCTATCGATAAGATAGTGAAAATTAATAGCATGGCAGTTGTGCATGGATTTTTTCCTGACATCACGTTTTTCGATAACTGTCCGTAGTGATTTTTGATTTCTTTAGGTCAGCTTAATAATTTGGAGGAGGTTGTGATTAAGATTTGTGGAAATTTTAGCGTAGAAAATTACAATCCTTTTGTTCTCTTCGGTGGCGTTAATGTACTAGAGTCACTGGATTTTGCATTACATACCTGCGCAAAATTTGTTCAAGTTACAAATAAGCTCCATATACCTTATGTTTTTAAAGCCAGCTTTGACAAAGCCAACCGCTCATCTATTCATTCCTATCGAGGGCCAGGGCTTGAAGAAGGGCTAAGAATTTTTGAAGCTGTCAAAGCGGAGTTCGGTGTCCCGATAATTACCGATGTACATGAACCTTGGCAAGCCGCTCCGGTGGCTGAAGTGGTCGATGTGCTACAGCTGCCGGCGTTTCTTGCGCGGCAGACTGATCTGGTGGTAGCCCTAGCCAAAACGGGGCGTGTAATCAATATCAAGAAGCCGCAGTTCCTGAGTCCCACGCAGGTATTGAACATTGTCGAGAAATTCAAGGAGGCAGGTAACGATCAGCTTATCTTGTGTGATCGTGGAACGTGCTTTGGCTACGACAATCTGGTGGTCGATATGCTGGGCTTCGGCGTAATGAAGAAAGTTTGCGGCGATTTGCCCATTATCTTTGACGTTACACACGCGCTGCAGCAACGTGATTCCTTGGGTCTGGCTTCCGGTGGTCGGCGAAGTCAGGTGCTCGATCTGGCTCGTGCGGGTATGGCGGTTGGTTTGGCCGGGCTTTTTCTTGAAGCGCATCCAAACCCTAATGAGGCAAAATGTGATGGCCCCAGCGCTTTACCGTTGCATTTGCTGGAGCCGTTCCTTGCCCAGGTGAAGGCAGTTGACGATCTGGTGAAGTCGTTTCCGCCGCTGGTAATCGAATAGGCGGCGCTATGCAACGTGTGGCGATAGTTATTCCGGCGCGGTATGGTTCGCTGTTTCAGCACGGCACTCCCCAACCTTGCGGAAGCGCGTCAACGATTCGGGGATTTCATTCTTCCAGTTTGGCGTAAGGATAAGGAATTGGCTTGTCGCCAATTGACGGAGCAGGCGGGTGTGACGCTCGATCAGACTGCCGGTGTTGGCGATGACAGTATTTTTTAATTCGGGCGATAGATTTGTCTCGGCAATGAACGAGGTTGCCCAATAAGCAACCGTAAATGGGGATGGAAAAATGGATGCAGTCGAGTTGGCCCGGCAGGTAGTTGCTACTGAAATTGAAGCCTTGCAAGGCATGGCTGCGCGTCTCGATGGCGATTTTGCAAAAGCCATCGAAATCATCAGGCAGGCTCGCGGCAGGCTTGTCGTTGTCGGTATGGGAAAATCCGGCATCATCGGGAAGAAAATTGCCGCGACGCTTGCGTCTACAGGGACCCCGTCATTCTTTGTGCATCCCGGTGAGGCCTTTCACGGCGATTTGGGGATGATTAAGCCTATCGACGTGGTTTTGATGATCTCCAATAGCGGAGAAACAGAAGAGTTGATCCGCTTGCTGCCATTCATGGAGCACCAAAAGAATCCGGTTATTGCCATGACCGGAAAACCGGAATCGACCCTGGCTCGCTACGCCGATGTGTTGCTCGATGTCTCGGTTCCGCGGGAGGCATGTAACAACAATCTAGCGCCGACCAGTTCGACCACAGCCACCTTGGTGATGGGCGATGCGCTTGCCGTTGTCCTCTCGACATTGAATGGTTTTCAGCCGGAGGACTTCGCCCGTTTTCATCCGGGCGGTAGTTTGGGCCGGAGGTTACTGACACGTGTGGCGGATGTGATGCATCGAGGAGCCTTGCCTTTCTGTAGCAAAGGTGAATGCTTCAAGGATGTCGTTCATACCATTACCCGAGGGAGATTGGGTTTGGCGATCGTCATGGACGGAAGCGTTCTTCAGGGGGTTATTACTGATGGCGATATTCGGCGGGCTTTTGATCGTTCGGATGATCCTTTGAGGATGTCGGCGGCTGATTTGATGACGGCTAACCCGTTGTCTATCGATCAACAAGAACGTTTTTCCGTGGCAGAACATCGGATGCGCGAAGCCAAAGTAAATTCGCTGATCGTTTTGGATGAGGCGAGCAAAGTAGTTGGTGTGCTGCAGATCTACGATCTTAGTGATCAGGTGTCTGCGTGAAGATTTTCTGAGTGTGACCATAACGCTTCCATCTTTGTATTTGAAGATTATTTTGTGATTCTGATCACATCTCGTGGAATAGAAAAAATTGCCGGGTTGCCCGAATTGATCGGGCAACCCGTGTTGCGCTTTCGACGTGGTAGAGAGCAAGGTGCACAGGCGGTTGCAGGTTGGGGTATGAAACCGACGGCTGTCTCCGCGCATGAGTTGGCGGAAGCTTTGGGCTTACCTTATTGGTCGCTTGAGGATGCCTTTTTGCGATCTGTCGGTGTCGGGCCGACAGAACAGACGCTGTCCCTGGTCGTGGACGACTTGGGTATTTATTACGATGCCAGCCGGCCTTCTCGCTTGGAGGCCTTGGTATTGCGGCCCTTGTCTCCGGCTGCTACCCAACGGGCATTGGCCTTGGTGCAGGCTTGGCGCGTAGCTGGGGTTTCCAAGTACAACTACGCCCGCGATCTTTCGGTGTCGCTGCGCCAGCCTTATGTGCTGGTGGCGGACCAAACTTTTGGTGATGCTTCGATTCGTTATGGTCTGGCCGATGCCGTCTCGTTTACCCACATGCTTGACGCTGCCTTGGCTGAAAATCCCGATTCAACGGTGGTTCTCAAGGTGCATCCGGAAGTCATGCTGGGGCGTAAAAAGGGGCATTTTGATGTTGTTGCCCTGCAGAAGCATCCTCGTATTCTGGTACTTGGCGAGGATGTGCACGCAGCCAGTCTGATTGCCGGTGCTGAGGCGGTTTATGTCGTGACTTCCCAGATGGGTTTCGAAGGTTTGTTGTGGGGTAAGCGCGTTCGTACCTTCGGCATGCCGTTTTATGCCGGCTGGGGATTGACTGAGGATGAACTGCCTGCGCCGGCGCGGCGGCGTCCCGTTCCTTTGGAAAACCTCGTTCATGCTGCGCTGGTCGATTACCCGCATTATGTCGATCCCGAAACCGGGAAACGTTGCGAACCGGAGCGCGTGATCGAGTGGATGGGGTTGCAGCGGCGGATGCGTACGCGCTTTCCGGCAGATTTGTATGCGGTGGGTTTCTCGGACTGGAAGAAACCCATCATCCGGGATTATTGCCAGGGCAGCCGTGTGCATTTCGTCAAGAAGCTGGAAAAAGTGCCAGACGGCGCCATGGTGATTGCCTGGGGAACGAAGGGGCTGGCATTGCTCGGGCAGCGGCCGGTGATATGTCTGGAGGATGCCTTCCTGCGCTCGGTCGGGCTGGGGGCTGATCTGGTTCGACCTTTGTCGTGGGTAATGGATACGCAGGGCATGTATTACGACGCGACGCGGCCGTCGACGCTGGAGTCGCTGTTGCAATCGCATGTTTTTGACGAAGCCTTGCTCAAGCGCGCAGCCGCTTTGCGGGAGCGCATCGTTGCTGCCGGGCTGACCAAGTACAACGTGGGCTCGGGGGGCTGGCAACGCCCGCCGGGCAAGGCGCGCGTGATCCTCGTTCCCGGCCAGGTGGAAACCGATGCTTCAATCGCCTTTGGCGCACCGGAGGGCGTTTGTCAGGTACGGCGGAACATGGACCTGCTGCGCGCAGTGCGGGTGGCGAACCCGAATGCCTGGGTGGTGTACAAGCCCCACCCGGATGTATTGGCCGGTTTGCGGGTGCGTGGGCAGGATGAAAAGCAGGCGCTGCAATGGTGCGATGAACAGGTGACGGATGCCAGCATGGGCGAGATGCTGGCGCAGGTGGATGAAGTGCATGTGATTACCTCGCTGGCAGGCTTCGAGGCCTTGTTGCGCGGCAAACGAGTCGTTTGCTACGGGCAGCCGTTTTATGCCGGCTGGGGGCTGACCGAGGATATTGCCCCGGTGGCTCGGCGAACGCGACGCTTGGCGCTGGACGAGTTGGTCGCCGGGGCCTTGATTCTTTATCCCGCGTATGTGAGCCGGACAACCGGGCGCTTTACAACGCCGGAGCGGGCGCTGGATGAGTTGCTGGCCTGGCGGGAAAGCGGGCCAACGACCTTGCCGTTATGGCGTAGGGCGTTGCGTGTGGTGTTGCGGCTTTACAAGCGTTAATTCTTGGTCGTGGGTTTTCGGAAGCATTCGGTGACCAGAGTCGATGAATCCGAAACACCACCCTCGCAGATCAAGCTGACAAGCTTGCTGGCGATTTCAAGATGCAGTTTGCTGCCGTCGGCTGTTCGGCGGATGGTTTCGGCCTGGGTGCTTTGCTGGCTGGTAATACGAGCCTGGAAGGATTGGGGCAGGGGGAGTTTTCCGAACAAGCTCAGACGTTTGTGACGCTGGCTGATGATCCGGTGGCGACGATCACGTTGTGCTGAAATCCTTACGGCGGCAGCGACAAGGAAGTCGGGCCAGTGAGTTTGCCAGAGTTGACAGGTAATTTCGTCACAGTTGGCGAGATAGGCCTGCAACAGGTTTGTCCGGTTTTTTTCCGTGCGACAGAAGGGGCGCAGCAATAGCGTACCAAGCTCAATGCCGGCCAGATCGTAGGCAAGGAATTCATAGTCGATGAGTACCGCCTGCACACTGGGCGTGACGATGATGTTTTTTGGGTGAAGGTCGCCGTGGGTCAGGCTGAATTCCGTGATCTTGCCAAGCCGTTGCTGGCTGTCCTCCAGCCATTTTGCTTGTGCCGGCTCGACTGTCTGCATCAGTGATGAATAGGCGCCGGAGACGTCGTGCCACGGGGGAATCAGCAGGTGGGCGCGGGTATTGTTGCGTAGCCGGTGAAGGCGGGCGAGTGCCTGCCCCAGTGAGGAAAAAATGGCCGGGTCGATATTTTTGTTCGGGATTTGTTCGCCGGTTTCGTAATGAAGTGCCACCCAGTTGCTGCCCAGCCAGCCGGGCAGTTTGCTGGTTGAGCTTGCTGCGATGCGCTGCAAGCCGGTGTTGGCGTCACGGTTGTTGAGAATCTGCGTGAAACGCCGGGCCAGCTGCCGGTTGGGGAAGCTGTAGAGAACGTATTTTGCGTCATTGAACTCGACGATGCGCTTTTCAAAACTGGCCCGGCGCGTGACCTGGATGATCGTGGCTCGGGGGGAAAGCAGGTCCTTCAATGTCGGATTCATGCGGCGAGTGCGGCGCGGGCTGCGGCGAAACGTTAGAATGCCGGATTATAGGCGGCTTTGCGAGAATGGGTTTTGCCGGAGAGGAATTGGGATTGGCGGGAAATGGGGATAGCGTGAGTCGTGTTGCTCAGTGCCTGCCGCTGCGCAAGGGCAGTAGAACACCGTCGATCCGTGGCTGGATTCGCTTGCAGAAGTTGTCGTTGCTGGCCGGTCGTGAGTTTGTCCGCTTGTTGCCGCCGGGGTTTCGGCAGCGCTGGCTGGCCCGGCGCTTGAGCTGCGCTGTTGGTGTTGGGGCGGCCTGTGCCGGGTTTTCCTTGCCGGTCTCCTGGGTGCTGACTGCCTTGCCGGTGGGTTTGCAGCTGAATCTGCCGACCCGAGCGCTCGGCGTTCGCTTGCATGACTGGGTAAGCTGTCGTGGGCGTGTGGTCCATACGGCCGATTTTTTCCTCTTCAACGGGGATTGGGCGCCATTGCTGATTGACGCCGAGGCGACACGGACGATGCAGGAAGCGCGTTCGATTTTTGCGGCAGGATTGAATTTCCAGAAGGCCGGGGTATACCGTGAGGATTGTGCGCGTCTGGCCCAGGGGCGTTACTTCCGTCGCAACAAGACTCTGATCGATTCGCGGGCGTTGCTTGATCAGTATTACCACCGCTTCGTCAGTTTGTTCGAGTCGATCGGGCGGCATGGTGTCCTGCCCTTGTCGGACGCTCGCCAACGGGAGCCCGGGTTCGATGCGCCTTCGGCGGTGCGTGACTGGACGGTCAGCCTGGGCGAGCGCGAGATCGGCGTGGCGATTGGCCCCCTGGGGGAGGTTATTGTGCTGCCCGGTGCCAAGCATCGTCTTGCGGTGGCGACGGTACTGGGTATTGAACGGGTCCCCGTTGAGGTTCGGATGGTGCATCGTGACTGGCTGCTCGGATTGCCTGCCGATTACCCTTGGCCGGATCGCCTTCTGGCAGGGGTGGAGGCGCTGGCTGCCGACTACCGTGGGGCGATAGCGTAAATGGTCGATGAAAGAAAGTCCGGCGAGGTCTCGGTGGCGTTGTTGAGCGAGACCGATGATCGTGGTGGCGCCTTCAGGGAGATGGTGGCCCGTGGACGTGGATCGCTGCGCTTTTTTCTCGGTGACCGGGCGTCGCGGCAGGCGGTGTTTGCCGACAAGCTTGTGCCGGAGCGGATACTCGTTGCGCGATTGAACGGTGTGCCGGCCGGGTATCTCGGTTTTCAGTATGGCGGTGCTGGACCTTACGCGCCGGATCTTCGGGCGTTTTGTCGAAGCTTCGGGGTTTTTTCGGGGCTCTGGCGATGCGTGTTGTTCCGGTTTTTCGAGGCGAGGACACGGCATCTCGGGTTTTATGTGTACGGCCTCAAGGTGTCGCGGTGGGCCAGGCGGCGAGGCGTGGCTTCAGCGCTGATGCTGGCGGCCGAGGCGCAGGCGAGGTTGTTGGGGGCAGCTGAGGTTTTTCTTGAAGTGCATCTTGAGAATGCCGGTGCCCGCGAGTTTTATGAAAGTTTGGGTTACGTCCGGGCGCGGCGCCTGAAGCTGGGTCTTCTGAAACCGGCATTCGATGTGTCCGGTTTTGACCGTTTGCGAAAACCTGTTTCTTGAGCATGCCGGGTATGAAACGTCGTTTTCTGTTACTGCAAGGGGTTTGCTCTCCTTTTTTTGCCCGTCTCGGCGATGCATTGCTGGCTGATGGGCATGCCGTTCGCAAGGTCAATTTCAGTGCCGGTGACATGCTCTACTGGGGCGTGCGCAAATCTCGCCTGTTTCGCGGCGAGGCGGACGATCTACGGGATTTTTATGATCGTCTGTACCGGGAAGAGGGGATTACTGACCAGATCCTGTTCGGCGATAGGCGGCCGATCCACAAACCGGCGGTGGCGCACGGCGAGGCGTGCGGGGTGCGTACTCATGTATTCGAGGAAGGCTATTTCCGTCCGCACTGGGTGACGCTGGAACGCGAGGGTGTGAACGGGCATTCCTTGCTGCCGCGCGATCCGGCGTGGTTCTGGCAAGTTGGGGAGCATCTGGCAGAGGCGCCTGAGGTGACGGCGTTCGAGTCGAGTTTCATGTACCGCGCTGCGCATGATGTAGCTTATCGATATGCCAATGCGGCAAACATGTTCTTGTTCCCAAGCTATCCTACGCATTACACCGTGCCGGCGGCGGTGGAATATCTGTCTTTTCTCTGGCGGAAGACTCGAATCCGCCTGGGGGGTAATCGCGCCGGCGAACGCAGGATGGCAGGCTTGTCCCGGAACGTGCCATATTTTATCTTTCCGCTGCAATTGAACAGCGATGCGCAGATCAGAGATCACTCGCCGTTTGAGGATATGGTCGAGGTCATCGATTTCGTGATTGGGTCGTTTGCGGCACATGCGCCGGCAGAAGCCTGCCTGGTCATCAAGAATCATCCCTTGGACATGGGACTGCTGGCCTACGCCCCTGTGATCGAGTCAACCGTGCGACGCTACGGTGTGACGGGGCGGGTGATATTCCTTGAGGGCGGCAACCTGAATGCCATGTTGCGGCATGCGGCCGGTCTCGTCACGGTAAATAGTACAAGCGGTTGTGCGGCGCTGGCGCTGGATTGTCCGACGGTGTGCTTGAGCGATCCCATTTATAATCTGCCCGGTCTGACTTTTCAGGGGGGGCTGGATGCGTTCTGGTGCAATGCTCAAAAGCCCGATGCCGAATTGTTCCGGCGTTTCCAGAAGATTGTGATTTACGCCACGCAACTCAATGGCGGTTTCTATTGCGCCCGTGGGATCGAACTGGCGGTCCGCAATGCCGTGAAGGTGCTGAGTGCCGAGGTGTCTCCGCTGGAATCTTTGCTGGCCCGTCAATGAGAGGCTTTTTTCAGGATGAATGCTGTGGCTATTGAAGTCGATCACGAAATTCCGCGACGCGATATTGATTTTGCGCTGGGCGACAAAAACGATCCCGACTGGTTTGGTGGCGATTCTTATCGCTCGGCGTTCTGCGATGCCTTGTCCGTGTTCTTTCCGCCGGGAGAGCGTTTTTTCATCCGTTCGGTGGCGCATTATCTGCCACAGCTGGAGGCGTATCCGAAGTTGCGCCAGGAAATACGTGGTTTCATGGGGCAGGAGGCTTTGCATACCCGCGAGCATGAAGCCTACAACCAGCGGCTGCGCGAAATGGGCTACCCGGTGGATGGCATGGAGCAGCGGGCGGTCGATGAGCTGGCGATGGTCAAGTCGCCGCTGCATCAACTGGCATTCACCGTGGCGCTGGAGCATCTGACAGCCACGCTGGCGCACATCGTCCTGCGGGATGGTCAGGTTTTTTCCGAAGCACCGGAAGCCTATCGCGAGTTGTGGACCTGGCACTGCCTTGAAGAGATGGAGCACAAGGGCGTGGCCTTCGATGTCTACCGGATCGTGACGGCGGAGATGTCGGGGTGGCAGCGTTACGCCTTGCGCTGCATGGCCTTGTTGCTGGCGACACTGGATATTCATCGCACTCTGGTGATCAACATGCGGGACATTCTCAAGACACGGGGGATTTTTTCCTGGCGGGCAATGTTCCGGATGATCTGGCGTTACGGCGTTTTTTCTCCCGGGTATTACCGGCGGGCCCTGCCTTATTTCGTCAGCTATTTCATCCCGGGGTTCGATCCCTGGAAGGCTGGTAAGGACGATGATGTGGCAAAGCCGTGGCAGCGTCATTTCAATCGCCGGGTCAAGGGGAGTGAGAATGTTTGATGGCTTGTATCGGCGTTTCATCGATGCCGTGGATCGTGGCACGCTGGCGCCGGGGCTGCAGAAGCGACTGTGGCGGTGGTGGTATCAAGCGCTGGCAATGAATTGGCGCGACCGCCAATGGACATTCATGAACTACGGCTGGGTGCCACTTTCCGGTGAGCCTGCCTTTGCCTTATTGCCGGAGGACGAGCCGGATCGCTGCTTCATCGGGCTCTATCGATATTTGGCCGAGCGCGTCGCTCCCGCTGGGATGCGGGTTCTTGAGGTGGGATCGGGTAGGGGGGGCGGCAGTTCCTATTTGTGTCGTTACCATGAGCCATCCGAGGTGGTCGGTGTGGATTATTCGGGTAGCGCGGTACGGCTTGCCACACGTCTGCATGCTGGCGTGAAGGGCTTGAGCTTTGTCGAGGGCGATGCCGAGCGATTGCCCTTCGAGGACAATAGTTTCGATGTGGTGATCAATGTCGAGTCATCGCACTGCTACGCGAACATGAGTGCCTTTCTCGGCGAGGTGCGGCGGGTACTGAAGCCCGGTGGGCGTTTTGGTTGGGTGGATATTCGCGGGGACGGCATGATCGCCGATACCGAGGCGGCGTTTGCGGGCTGTGGCATGCTTCTGGTGGAGGCCGAGGATTTTACGCCGAATGTCGCGCAATCGATGCTTGCCAGTCAGGCGCGCAAGGAGGCATTGATCAGCCGGATGTGGCTGGGCAAGGCAATCGCCCGCGAGTTTGCCGCCACACCGGGATCGACGATCCACCGAGCCTTGCAGCATGGTGGTGCGCGTTATCTGGGGAAAGTATTTCGCAAACCGGAATTGCCGCATGAGTGTCTGACGTGAGTTTGCGTGTGCTGATTACCGGGGCTGCGGGGGCTATCGGCGCTGCACTGGCTCGCGAATATGCGGCGCCCGGTGTTCAGCTTCATCTTCACGCCCGCCGGCTTGATGCCTTGGCAACGCTGGCCGTGGATTGCCGTTCCGCCGGCGCCGAGGTGATTTGTCACGGCCTCGATCTGAGTGACTGCGAAAAGTCGCGCCTTTGGTTCGAAACCTTGCATGCCGAATCTCCGGTTGATCTATTGATCTTGAATGCAGGCGTAAATACCGATATCGGTACCCGCGGCGACGGCGAACCTTGGGACGATGTGCTTGGCTTGATCGACGTCAATATACGTTCGACCATTGCCCTGGCTCATGCGGCGGTGCCCGGAATGCGCAGGCGTGGCAGTGGGCAGATCGTGCTGGTCAGTTCCCTGGCGGCGTATTTCGGCTTGCCGGTGACGCCTTCGTATTGCGCCAGCAAGGCGGCGGTCAAGGCGTATGGCGAGGCTTTGCGCGGCTGGCTGGCGCCGACGGGTATCCGGGTCAATGTCGTCATGCCGGGATATGTCTCGTCACCGATGTGCAATGCGATGCCGGGACCCAAGCCATTTCTCTGGCAACCGGAGAAGGCGGCGCGCTATATCCGCCGTGGCTTGGAAAGAAACCGGGCGAGAATCAGTTTCCCGTTTCCGTTGAATCTCGGTACCTGGTTTCTGGCGGTACTCCCGGCTGGCGTTTCCCAGTGGATCGTGAGCCTACTCGGCTATCGGGGTGACGCTGCCCGATGAGTTGGTTGGCTGGGCTGGTCCTTTCTTTCGCATTGCTTGCCCTCCTACGGCCGGCCATTCCGGCGCCATGGTCGTGGCGGTGGCGGGGCATCCTGCTGCATGGCGGCCTGTGGCTGGTGGTTCATGCGCTGCTGGTGCTGCTGCTTGGCCGTTTGTGGTTTGCCATGGCACTTGGTCTGGCCTTGCTGATGTTGATCGTTCAGGTCAGTAACGCCAAGTACCATGCCTTGCGGGAACCCTTTGTTTTTCAGGACTTCGAGTACTTTACCGATGCCCTTCGCCATCCGCGCCTGTATATCCCGTTTCTTGGCTGGTGGAAATTTCTTGTCATCGTTCTGGTGCTGGCTACTGCGCTGGCGATTGGCCTGTGGCTGGAGCCCGTGGTTGTCGGTGTTCGTCCTGTGGCCGCAGGTGTGCTGGCTTTGGGGGCAATGTTGCTCGTCGTCGCCGCGCGTGGCGGGCAACCGCTGTTTGAACCCTTGGAAGACATGCGTCGAGAGGGTTTGCTGGCCAGTTTGTGGGATTACGGTTGGGCCGAAAGACAGCCCTTGAATGCGCCTGTGGATGTCTGGTCGGCGCTCCAGGTGCCGGAGAACCTTCCCGATCTGGTGGTCGTCCAGAGCGAATCTTTTTTCGATGCCAGACGACTGGGGGCAGGGGTGCGTCGGGATGTACTGGCGACATTCGACGATATCTGTGCCGAGGCAATTTGCTCCGGGCGCTTGCGGGTGCCGGCCTGGGGGGCCAATACGGTTCGCAGCGAGTTTGCCTTTCTCGCTGGGCTAGATGAAGCGGCCTTGGGCGTGCATCGTTTCAATCCTTACCGGTGCATTCTTTCATCTACGACGGAAACGCTGGCTACCCGCCTTCGTGCCGCGGGTTATCGCACGGTTTGCGTGCACCCCTATCCAGCTTCCTTCTATAACCGGCAACGGGTTTTTCCTCATCTGGGTTTCGATGAATTCGTCGATATCGAGGCATTTGCCGATGCCGAGCGGGCTGGGCCGTATGTCTCGGATAAGGCAGTAACAGATAAGGTGATTGAATTGCTCGCTGGCGCCACGCAGCCCCTGTTCATTTTCGTGATCACCATGGAAAACCACGGGCCGCTGCACCTGGAGCGTGTCCAGCCGGATGATCTACCTGCTTTGTACGATATGCCACCGCCTGGAGGGTGCGACGATCTCACCGTATATCTGCGTCATTTGCGCAATGCCGATGCGATGATCGGGCGGTTGCGCGCGGCATTGGTCGAGCATTCCCGTCCTGCCAGATTCTGCTGGTATGGAGACCATGTGCCAATCATGCCATCCGTCTATCGCGTGTTTGGCGATCCGGACGGGCAGACCGAGTATTTCGTCTGGCAGAACCTAAAGGGTGGGTGCCCCGAAAGGCGCCCGTGTACCCTGCACTCGCTGGCCAAAGATTACCTCAACGCAGGTTGAGTTCCTGCAGGATGGTCGCCGAGATTTCCTCAATCGATTTGGTCGATGAATCCAGCCAGCGGATGCCTTCGCGACGCATCATTTTTTCGGCTTCGGCGATTTCGTAGCGGCAGTTCGGCAGCGAGGCGTACTTGCTGCCGGCACGGCGTTCCTCGCGGATCTGGTGCAGGCGTTCGGGCTGGATGGTCAGGCCGAACAGCTTGCTGCGGTGCTTTTCCAGCGTGCCGGGCAGGCGACCCCGGTCGAAATCTTCCGGGATCAGCGGGAAATTCGCCGCCTTGAGACCGAACTGCATGGCCAGGTAGAGCGAGGTCGGCGTCTTGCCGCAACGCGAAACGGCAACCAGGATGACGTCGGATTCTTCGAGGTCGCGGTCGGTGATGCCGTCGTCGTGGGCCAGCGTGTAGTTGATGGCCTCGATCCGCTTCTTGTATTCCGAGCTTTCGGCGGTCCCGTGCGAGCGGCCGACGGTGTGGCTGGATTTGCGGCCGAGTTCGGCCTCGAGCGGGGCGAGGAAGGTTTCGAAGTAGGACAGGCAGAAGGCGTCAGCCTGGTGCACCAGTTCGCCGAGTTCCTGGTTGACCAGGGTGGTGAACACGATGGGACGCATGCCGTCGGCCTCGCCCTGGGCGTTGATCCGGGCGATGGCGTCCTGGGCTTTTTCCAGGCTGTCGAGGAAAGGGATGCGGACCTGCTTGAACTCGACGTCCTCGAACTGGGTCAGCAGGCTGTGGCCGAGGGCTTCGGCGGTCAGGCCGGTGCCGTCGGAGATGAAGAATACGGTGCGTTTGATCGGATTGGGCATGGTCTGGCGATTTTAACCGCTGTTGCGCAATCCGGCAGCGATGCCGTTGATGGTGATGTGGATGCCGCGGGCGACGCGCTCGTCGGTGTCGCCGCCGCGATGGCGCTTGAGGAGCTCGACCTGGAGGTGGTTGAGCGGGTCCATGTAGGGCGCGCGCAGTTGCAGCGAGCGCTTGAGCATGGGGTTGTCGGCGAGGAAATCGTCGCGTTCGAGGATGGCCAGCAGGTGGCGGCGGGTCAGCTGCCATTCGCCGACGATGCGGCTGAAGATGCGCTCGCGCAGTTCGCTGTCGGCGACCAGTTCGGCGTAGCGCGAGGCGATGGCCAGGTCGGTCTTGGCCAGCACCATGTCCATGTTCGACAACAGGCTCTGGAAGAAGGGCCAGGATTTGAGCATGCGGCGCAGCGTGGCGAGGCCGTCCGGGTTGGTGGCAAGGTAGCCGTCGACGGCGGAGCCGAAGCCGTACCAGCCGGGCAGCATCAGCCGGCATTGCGCCCACGAGAAGACCCAGGGAATCGCCCGCAGATCCTCGATGCGTTCGGAGGCCTTGCGCGATGCCGGGCGGCTGCCGATGTTCAACGAGGCGATTTCGGAGACGACCGTCGATTGGCGGAAATAGGTGGTGAAGCCGGGCGTTTCATAGACTAGGCCACGGTAGGCATTGAAGGCGCGCAGCGAGAGATCGTCCATCACGCCGTGGAACTGGCCGGCCGGCTCGACCTTGTTCTCATGGTCGGTCAGGCTGGCTTCCAGCGTCGCCGCGAGCAGCACTTCGAGGTTGCGGCGACCGGTGTCGGGCGTGCCGTACTTGGTCGAGATGACTTCGCCCTGTTCAGTCAGACGGATCTGCCCGGAAACGGCGCCGGCCGGCTGGGCCAGGATGGCGTGGTAGGACGGGCCGCCGCCGCGGCCGACCGAGCCGCCGCGCCCGTGGAACAGGCGCAGGCGAACGCCGTGGCGGGCGAAGGTGTCGGCGAGCAGGATTTCCGCCTTGTACAGTTCCCAGCCCGAGGTCAGGAAACCGCCGTCCTTGTTGCTGTCCGAGTAACCGAGCATGACTTCGTGCTCGTCGCCACGGCCGGCGACCAGCTGGCGGTAGCCGGGAATGGCGAAGAGCTGATCCATGATCGCGGCGCTCTTCTGCAAGTCCTCGATGGTCTCGAACAGCGGGATGATGTTGACGTCGAGGCGCGGCTCGGCGCCCGGGCGCAGCAGCCCGGCTTCCTTGAGCAGCAGGGCCAGTTCGAGCAGGTCGGAGACGCCGTCGGTCTTCGAGATGATGCAGTTGGGCAAGGCCGCCTCGCCGTACTTGGCGCGCAGTTCGCGGGCGGCGAAGAAGATCGCCAGTTCGCCGCGGGTTTCTTCGTCGTAATCGAGCCACGGCGAGTAGAGCGGGCGCGGTGAGGCGATTTCGGCGGTCAGCAGCGCGATCCGCTCGTTTTCCGGCAGCGCTTCGTAATCCGGGCAACGGCCGGCGGCGGCGAGCAAGGCGGCGACGCTGCGGGCGTGCACTTCCGAGTTCTGGCGCAGGTCGATCGGCGCCAGGTGGAAGCCGAATACCTGCACCGCGCGCAGCAGGCGGCGCAGACGGCCACCGGCCAGGCGGCCGCTGCCGTTGAGTTTGAGCGAATTGGCCAGGACCTTGAGTTCGCCGCGCAGTTCGGCCGGCGTGGCGTAGGGTTCGGCGTGGCCGATCTCGTGGCGCACCGGATCGACGTGATCGAGCGCCCGGGCGGTCGCCGCCAGGCGGGCGTAGATGCCCGACAGGGCGCGCCGGTAGGGTTCGTCGATGCGCTGCGGCGACTGGTCGGGCGACAGATCGGCGAGCAGCTTGAGTTCAGGCGTCACCTTGACCAGCAGGTCGGACAGCGGCAGTTCGGCGCCGAGCTCGTGGATTTCGTCGAGGTAGTGATTGAGCGTGGCCGCCGATTGCAGGCGCAGCGCTTCGTTGAGGATGTCGGCGGTGACGAAGGGATTGCCGTCGCGATCGCCGCCGATCCACGAGCCGACGCGGAAGAAGGGGGGCAGCGCCCAGACTTTCTCCGGGTAACGCTTCTGCAATTGCTCGGTCGCCTGGATGTAGAGGCGCGGCAGTTCGCTGAAGAAGGTTTCCTTGAAGTAGCTGATGCCGTTCTTGACCTCGTCGATGACCTTGAGCCGGACCGGGCGCAGCATGCGCGACTGCCACAGCGTCAGGATCGCGTTGGCCAGCGCCAGTTCGTTGTCGGCGGCTTCTTCGGGCGTCAGTTGCTGGCGTTCGCGGCGGTCGAGCAGGCGGGCGATCTCGCGGTGGTTGCGGATCAGGCTCTGACGCTGGACTTCGGTCGGGTGGGCGGTGAGCACCGGGGCGACCAGAGCGTGGGCGAAGAAATCGGCCAGCGCTTCGGGCGAAACCTTGGCGGCAGCCAGCGCGTCCAGGGCAAAGACCAGGCTGCCTTCGCGCGGCGGCGAGCCGGCCAGGTCGTGGGCGCGGCGCCGGCGGACGTGGTGCTCGTCCTCGGCAATGTTGGCCAGTTGCAGGAAGTAGCTGAAGGCGCGGACGACGGCCTGGGTGGTGTCGCGCGGCAACGGGTCGAGCAGGGCGGCGAGTTCGTTGCGGCTGGCCGGGTCGCCGTCGCGGGCAAAGCGGACGGCCGTCTGGCGGACCTGTTCGACGATGTCGAAAATCGCGGCGCCCTCCTGTTCGCGGACGGTGTCGCCGAGCAGCCGGCCGAGCAGGCGGATGTCGTTGCGCAGAGGTTCGTCCTTGTTGTTGTCGAGGGCGGAATCGGTCATGGCAGGTCCAGGCGGGTGAATATGCGGCGATTGTAACGAGTGGCGGGCCCCGCGGTCAGCAAGGGATTTCCAGCGGTCGGCTGCATTTCTCGAGCAGATACGCGATCGAGCGGTAGTCGATGCCGGATTCTGCGGTGAGGCCGATTTCGCAGGTCCGGTTGGTCGATACCCCGCAGGCGCAGCCGCCCGGCAGCGCCGGTTTGAGGTGGCGCAGGGCGTGCCGGTTGAGCTCGGGAACGGCGAAGCCGCGGTCGCCGGCAAAGCCGCAGCAGGTCACGGCAGCCGGCTCGATCACGGTTTCGGCGCAGGCCTTGAGCAGGGCGCGCAGCTTGGCGTCACTGCCGGTCTTGCGTACGCTGCAGTTGATGTGCAGGGCGACCGGCTCGGCCTGGCGGACGATCATCAAGCGTGGCAGCAGCGCGTCATGGGCGAATTCGTGGAAGTCGAAGAGCTGCAGGCGGCCGGCCAGATGTTGCTGCATGCGGGCGGTGCAGGTGCTGGCGTCCATGATCACCGGGTGGCGGCCGTTATCGGAAGCTTTCAGCAGCGCGGCTTCAAGCTGCGCCGACATTGCGTCGGCTTCGATGGCCAGGCCCTTGCTGGCCAGCATCTGACCGCAGCACAGTTTGTCGAAACCGTCCGGCAGGATCGGCGCGTAGCCGGCACGGCGCAGCAGTTCGAGGACGACATCGCCAAGTTGCGGTTCGCCGGCCGCGGTCGGCCCGAAAATGCGCCCGCCGCAGGTCGGGAAATAGACAACCGGGTCACCGCCAGTGTGGATGGCCGCCGGGGCGCGGCCGGCGCGCGGCATTGGCAGCTTCCAGGCGCCGCCGGACAGTTTTGCCAACGTCTTCTGGCCGATTACCGAAGCTGCGGCGTGGCCGAGCGTCAGGCCGGCGCGGGCAGCACCGGCGAGGACGCCGAAATTGCGCCCGGTCCAGGCGTTGACCGCGCGCGCGCCGTCGTTCACCCGGCGCCCGCGCAGGCGCCGGGTGAGGTCGCCGGTGTCGATGCCGACCGGGCAGGCGGTCGAGCACAGGCCGCAGCCGGCGCAGGTGTCGAGGCCCATGTAGGCGTAGTCTTCGGCGATCTTGCCGGCGGCTTCGCCGGCCGCCTCGCGGCGGGCCAGCTCGCGGACGCTGGTGATGCGCTGGCGCGGGCTCAGCGTCAGCCGGTGCGAGGGGCACAGCGGCTCGCAGAAGCCGCATTCGATGCAGCGGTCGATGATGTCTTCGGCCGCCGGCATCGGCTTGAGGTGGGCAAGGTGGGCCTGCGGGTCGGCGTTGAGGATGACGCCCGGGTTGAGCAGCCCGGCCGGGTCGAACAGCGCCTTGATCCGGTGCATCAGCTCGGTCGCCTCGCGTCCCCATTCGAGTTCGACGAAGGGCGCCATGTTACGGCCGGTGCCGTGCTCGGCCTTGAGCGAACCGTCGTACTTGTTGACCACCATGTCGCACAGTTCGTCCATGAAGCGGGCGTAGCGGTCGATCTCGCTCGGTGTGGCGAAATCCTGGGTGATGACGAAGTGCAGGTTGCCTTCGAGCGCATGGCCGAAGATGATCGCCTCGTCGTAGGCGTGCTTCTTGAGCAGCGCCTGCAGGTCGAGGGTGGCGTCGGCGAGCGCGGCAATCGGGAAAGCGACGTCCTCGATCAGCACCGTGGTGCCGGTGCGGCGCATCGCGCCAACCGCCGGGAAAGTGCCTTTACGCACCTTCCAGTACATTTCGCAGGTCGCCGGGTCGGTCGAGAACTGGACCGGCTCGACCGTGGCGACGCCAGCTAGCGCGCCGTGCACGGCGGCGATCTTGTCGGCGACCGCGGCGGCATCGCCGGCCCGCACCTCGATCAGCAGCGCCGCCGCGTCGTCGCCCAGGCTGCGCATCACCGCCGGCAGCCCCGGTTTGTCCTGGACCGAGCGCAGCGCCGGCCGGTCGAGCAATTCGACCGCCGCGACCGGTTGCGTCTTCAGTCGGATGACCGCTTCGCAGGCGCTGCGGATGTCGGGGAAGAAGACCAGCGCCGAGGCCTTGCACGGGTCCTCGACGACAGTCTGGTAGGTGATCCGCGAAATGAAGCCGAGCGTGCCTTCGGAGCCGATCATCAGGTGCGCGAGGATGTCGAAGGGGTCTTCGAAATCGACCAGCGCGTTGAGGCTGTAGCCGGTGGTGTTCTTGATCTTGAACTTCTGGCGGATGCGTTCGGCCAGCCGCGGGTTGGCCCGCGTCGCCTGGCCCAGGCGTTCGAGTTCGCCGAGCAGGACGGCGTGCGACTTGGCGAAGGCGTCGCGACTGAGCGGATCTTCGGTATCGAGCAGGGTGCCGTCGGCGAGCATGACGCGCAGGCCGGCCAGTGTCCGGTAGCTGTTCTGGGCCGTGCCGCAGCACATCCCGGAAGCGTTGTTGGCGGCGATGCCGCCGATCTTGGCGGCACCGATCGAGGCCGGGTCGGGACCGATCTTGCGCCCGAGCGGCGCCAGCCGGCGATTGACCTCGCCGCCGACGATGCCCGGTCCGAGACGGACGCTGCCGCCGTCCGCCGCGATCTCGCAGGTGGCAAAACCCTCGCCGATCAGCGCCAGGATGCCGTCGGAAATCGCCTGTCCGGACAGACTGGTGCCGGCGGCACGGAAGGTGACCGGTACCTGCTGCGCGTGGGCGGTGGCCAGTACGTGGCGGGCCTGGGTTTCGTTCTCGATGATTGCGATGACCTGCGGGATCAGGCGGTAGAAGCTGGCGTCGGTCCCGTAGGCGAGGCGGCGCAGTTCGTCGGTGATGACCTGCGAGGTCGGCAGTTTTTCGCGCAGGGCGGCGGTCAGAAGCTGGCTCATGCTTTGTTGCGTTCCTTGAGTTGGTCGCGCAGGCGCTTCGGCGCCGGCCGCAGGGGTTCGCGGACGGTGGTCCAGGCGCCTTGGCGCGACGGCATCAGCCAGCCGAAACGGCTGCCCAGCCACGAAACGGCGCGGTACAGCGCGGGCGAACGGTAAACCAAGGCCCAGCCGCGCCAGATCGCCGAGATCAGCGACGAATAGCCGGCGCCCTGGCCGCGCATCGCCGGGTTGGCGTGCGGGGCGGAGAAGGCTTCGCTGCGCAGGCGGATCAACAGGTCCGGAATCGGGATTTTCACCGGGCAGACTTCGCCGCAGGCGCCGCACAGCGACGAGGCGGTGGTCAGGCCGGCGGTGGCGTCGAGGCCGAGCATGTGCGGCGAGACGATCTTGCCGATCGGGCCGGGGTAGGTGGTGCCGTAGGCGTGGCCGCCGATGCGCGTATACACCGGGCAGTGGTTCATGCAGGCGCCGCAACGGATGCACTGCAGCGTCTTCCTCAACTGCTCGTCGGCGTAGGCCTGGCTGCGACCGTTGTCGAGCAGCACCAGATGCACTTCCTCGGGGCCGTCCTTCTCGCCGGGTTTGCGCGGCGAGGAAATCATGTTGAAGTAGGTCGAGATGTTCTGACCGGTCGCCGAGCGTGTCAGCAGCGACAGCAGCGGCGGAACGTGTTCGAGCTTCTCGACGATCTTCTCGATGCCGGTGATGGCGATGTGCACGGCCGGCGCGGTGGTGCACATGCGACCGTTGCCTTCGTTCTCGACCAGACACAGCGTGCCGGTTTCGGCGACGGCGAAATTGACGCCGGAGAGGCCGATTTCGGCTTCCTGGAATTTCCGGCGCAGGACGTTGCGGCCGATCTGGATCAGCGCGTCGACGTTGTCGGTGTAATCGACGCCGGGCACCTTTTCATGGAACAGGCGGGCGATTTCCTCCTTGGTCTTGTGGATCGCCGGCATGATGATGTGCGACGGCTTTTCGTTGGCGAGCTGGACGATGTACTCGCCCATGTCCGATTCCAGCGCTTCGATGCCGGCCGCTTCGGCGGCGTGGTTGAGTTCGATTTCCTCGCTGACCATGGACTTGCCCTTGACCATCTTGGTCGCGCCGTGGCCCTGGATGATGCCGAGGATGATCGCGTTGGCTTCATCCGGCGTTTCCGCCCAGTGCACCTTGATGCCGTTGCGGGTCAGGTTGGCTTCGAGGCGTTCGAGCAGGTCGGGCAACTTGGCCAGGTTGTACTGGCGGATCGCTTCGCCGAGGTTGCGCAGGCTTTCCAGTTCCTCGGGGTCGGGGAACTGGGCGGCGCGCTTGCTCATCAGGAAGTCCATCGCGCCACGGAAGCTCTGGCGCAGGAAGGGGTTGTCGACGACCGCCTTGGAACGGGCGCGGAAGCCGTCGGCCGGCTTGAAGTGCAAGGTGTGCTCGCTCATGCTTCCTCTCCCAGTAGCAGGACGATCAGTTCCTTCGGGCCGTGCGCGCCGTAGGCCAGCGTCTGCTGGATGTCGGCGGTTTTCGACGGGCCGGAAACGAGCAGTGCGTTGGTCGGCAGGCCGTTGTTCCAGGCTTCGGCAGTCATCGCCTCGAAGAAGGTGTTGTAGATGTTGGATGCGTCGAGCAGCACGATGTGTACCGGCGGCACCAGCGACATCAGCCGCGGTTCTTTCTCGTTCGGCCACAGGATCAGCGTGCCGGTTTCGGCGATGGCGGCGCGGGCAGCGGTCAGGCTGGCCGGCGTGGCGTTGAACATTTCCGATTTCCAGGCTTCGATGGCCATGTCGTAGACGCTGCATTCGATGCCGCGCGGCGGCAGTTCGTCGAGCGCGGTGTCGCCATGCGCCGTGCCTTCGGCGACCAGCAAGCGGTCGATGCCACGCGCCTTGAGCGCCTGGTGCAGGGTGTCGGCCCAGTTGTCGCGGCTGACCGCATGCACTTCGGCATGGGCGAGTTCGATGAAGTGGCGGAAACGACGGGCCTTGTCGGCCGGGGTTTCGCTGCTGCGATGCGTGGCGTACCAGCTGCCGACGTCGGGCAGGGCGGGGGGCTGTTGAGGCGCGCTACGGTTCAGGCGGGCCAGGATGCGGTCGCGGGCGCTCATTTGGCACCTCCGGTACGGCGCAGCAGGAAAGTGGCGATGTGTTCGCCGGGCAGGGTGGGCGGACGGCCTTCCTGGGCGTCCTTCCAGGCAGCGTGGCCGAGGATGTTCATCAGGCAGCCGCAGTCGGCGCTGACCACGCGCTCGGCGCCGGTGGCCTTGAGCGACTTGACCTTGTCCTCGACCATGGCGCCGGAAATTTCCGGCTGCTTGACCGAGAAGGTGCCGCCGAAACCGCAGCACTCGGATTCGTGGTCCTGCTGGGCGACGGTGACCTGGGCCAGACCGCCGAGCAACTGGCGACCGCTGACATGGACGCCCATCTCGCGGCGCGCCGAGCAGGAGGTGTGGAGGACGACGGTGCAGTCGCTGCCGCAGTCCTGGGGTTTGAAATCGAGGACGTCGACGAGGAAACGGGTGAATTCCCAGACCCGGGCCGACAGCCTTTCGGCCTGCGCCTTGCGCACCGGGTCGGCGGCAAACAGCGTCGGGTAGTGGTGCTTCATCATGCCGGCGCAGGAGCCGGAGGGCACAACAATCGGCCAGTCTTCCGGGAACAGCGTCAACTGATGTGCCGCGACCTGGCGTGCCTCGTCATGGAAGCCGCTGGTGTAGGCCGGTTGGCCGCAGCAGGTCTGGTCTTCCGGGAAGTGCACACGGATGCCTTCGCGTTCGAGCAGGGTGATCGCATCCATGCCGGCGTCCGGGTAGAACTGGTCGACGACGCAGGTGGCGAAGAAATACACATCGGCCGGCTTGCCCGGCGGGGTTTGGGCGATTGTCATCCTCTCTCCGTTTTGTTTAATTGGTTCAATGGTAAGACCAATAATTCCTGAGGCAGAAATTTAAGGTAAATCCGTGACTTGGTCAATGCCACTAGGGAAATCCCCATGCTTGCACTTTTACAGATCGCTGGCTAGAATGTGGCGGTCTTACCAATCAAGGTGGTCTTACCAATGCCGAACAAGGTGCAGGTTCCGCGGATTTCCGATGCCGTCGCTTCGACGCTGGAGCGGCGCATCCTCGAAGGTTCGTTGAAGCCGGGCGACCGCCTGCCGGCCGAGCGCGAATTGGCGCTTGAACTCGGCGTGTCGCGGCCGAGCCTGCGCGAGGCGATCCAGAAGCTGGCATCGAAAGGCATGTTGCAGAGCCGCCAGGGCGGCGGCACCTATGTGACGGCCGCACTGGAGAAGAGTTTCTTCGACCCCTGGCAGGAGATGATGGGTTCCTACCCGAACCTGCGCGAGGACATGCTCGAATTCCGCCGCATGATCGAAGGCCAGGCCGCCGAATGGGCCGCCGAGCGCGCCACCGACGCCGATCTGCTGCGTCTCGACCAGGCTTATGCGGCGCTGCAGGCCTCGTTCAACAATGACGACACCGAAAAACGCTCGGCCGCCGACATCGCCTTTCATCAGGCCATCGGCGACGCCTCGCACAATGTCCTGATCGGTCACCTGTCGGCGGCGCTGCTGCGCCTGATGCACGACAACATCCGCCTCAACCTCGGTGAACTGAAGAGCGTGCCGGCCGCCGGCAAGCTCCTGATGAGCCAGCACACCGCGATCCACACCGCCATCGTCGACAAGAAACCGCAGGCCGCGCGCGCCGCCGCCGAGACGCACATCGACTTCGTCCGCGAGACGCTGGCGCAGACGCTGCGCTCGGTCGCCCGCCGCGAAACCGCCGAGCGCCGCCTGAACACCGATTTCCTGAACTCCTGATTTTCCAATCTTCAATTCCCACCGAAAGGACCCACTGATGGAAGCCCTTGTCATCCCCTTCGAAAAACTGCGCATGACCGACGTCGACCAGGTCGGCGGCAAGAACTCGTCGCTCGGCGAAATGATCTCGCAGCTCGCCGATACCGGCGTTCGCGTTCCCGGCGGCTTCGCCACGACGGCGCACGCCTACCGCGAGTTCCTGGCGCAGTCCGGCCTGGACAAGAAGATCAACGACACGCTCGATACGCTCGATGTCGATGACGTCAACGCCCTGGTCAAGACCGGCGCCGAAATCCGCCAGTGGATTCTCGACACGCCGTTCCCGATGGACCTGACCATCGCCATCACCGAGCAGTACCAGCGCCTGGTCGCCGAATCCAACGCCGACATGTCCTTCGCCGTGCGCTCCTCGGCCACCGCCGAAGACCTGCCGGATGCCTCCTTTGCCGGTCAGCAGGAAACCTTCCTGAACATCGTCGGCCTGGAAAACATCATGCACGCGATCAAGGAAGTCTTCGCGTCGCTGTACAACGACCGCGCCATCTCCTACCGCGTGCACAAGGGCTTCGTGCACGCCGACGTCGCGCTGTCGGCCGGTATCCAGCGCATGGTCCGCTCGGACAAGGGCGCGGCCGGCGTGATGTTCACGCTCGACACCGAATCCGGTTTCCGCGATGCCGTCTTCGTCACCTCCAGCTACGGGCTGGGCGAGACGGTGGTGCAGGGCGCCGTCAATCCGGACGAGTTCTACGTGCACAAGCCGATGCTGGAGCAGGGCAAGAAGGCGGTGATCCGTCGAAACCTCGGCTCGAAGATGATCAAGATGACCTTCGCCGCCGAGAAGGTCGCCGGCAAGTCCACGATCACCGAAGAAGTTGAAGAATCGCTGCGCCACCAGTTCTCGATCAATGACGAAGAAGTCATGGAACTGGCCCGCTACGCCCAGATCATCGAAAAGCACTACGGTCGTCCGATGGACATCGAGTGGGGCAAGGACGGCGTCGACGGCAAGCTCTACATCCTCCAGGCCCGCCCGGAAACCGTGCAGTCGCAGGCTGCCGCCGGCAAGCAGGAGAAGTTCAAGCTCAAGTCCTTCTCCAAGGTGCTCGCCTCCGGCCGCGCCATCGGCCAGAAGATCGGCGTCGGTCCGGTCCGTATCGTCAAGGACCCGAAGGAGATGGACCAGGTCAAGCCGGGTGACGTGCTCGTCGCCGACATGACCGACCCGAACTGGGAACCGGTGATGAAGCGCGCTTCCGCCATTGTCACCAACCGTGGTGGCCGCACCTGCCACGCCGCGATCATCGCCCGCGAACTCGGCATCCCGGCCATCGTCGGTTGCGGCGACGCGACCGAAACGCTGAACGAAGGCGATACCGTCACCGTCAGCTGCACGGAAGGCGATACCGGCCACGTCTATCGCGGCCGCCTCGACTACGAAGTCACCACCCGCGACATCTCGGCCATGCCGGACGTCCCGGTCAAAGTCATGATGAACGTCGGCAACCCGGAACTGGCCTTCGAATTTGCCCAGCTGCCGAACGCCGGTGTCGGTCTGGCCCGAGTCGAGTTCATCATCAACAACGTGATCGGCATCCACCCCAAGGCCATCCTCGACGTCGAGCGCCTGCCGGCTTCGAAGCGCGACGAGATCAAGCGCCGCGCCCGTGGCTACGCCAGCCCGAAGGACTTCTTCGTCGAGAAGCTGGTCGAAGGCGTGTCCACCATCGCCGCCGCCTTCTGGCCGAACCCGGTGATCGTCCGCCTGTCCGACTTCAAGTCCAACGAATACCGCAAGCTGCTCGGCGGCGAACTGTACGAGCCGGAAGAAGAAAACCCGATGCTCGGCTTCCGCGGCGCCTCGCGCTACATCGCGCAGTCGTTCCGCGACTGCTTCGAGATGGAATGCCGTGCCATGAAGCGCGTGCGTGAAGAGATGGGCCTGACCAACGTCCAGTTGATGGTCCCGTTCGTGCGCACCGTCGGCGAAGGCCAGGCGGTGGTCGACCTGCTCGCCGAACACGGCCTGAAGCAGGGCGAGAACGAACTGAAGTTGATCATGATGTGCGAAATCCCGTCGAACGCCCTGTTGGCCGACGATTTCCTGAAGATCTTCGACGGCTTCTCGATCGGCTCCAACGACCTGACCCAGCTCAGCCTCGGCCTCGACCGCGACTCCGGTCTGGTCGCCAACCTCTTCGACGAGCGCGATCCGGCCGTCAAGATGCTGCTGGCGATGGCCATCTCCGCTGCCAACAAGGCCGGCAAGTACATCGGTATCTGCGGTCAGGGCCCGTCGGACCACCCGGACCTCGCCGAGTGGCTGATGGATCAGGGCATCAGCTCGATCTCGCTGAACCCGGACACCGTCGTCGATACCTGGACGCGCCTGGCGACGCACAAGAAGGGCTGATCCTTGCGATCAATCGTGGTGTAAAAACCAGAAAGGCCGGGAGCGATCCCGGCCTTTTTTTTATTCTCTGTCTTTGGTTAATCGATCAACCGCTGCGATCAGCGCTGCAACCAATTCAGACAACTCGCTGATGGTCGACTCCTCGACCTCAAGAAATCCCTCGTACTCAGCGAGATTCCGCTTCTGATGCGCGCTGTCGAGAATGCGCCATTGCACGGCCGACCAGCCTAGCGTGTGAGGCAGGCACTGGAAAACGGTGTAGCGGTTTTCACTGCGGTAGCCGTGCCAGCGTAATGCGGCCAGTGCGGCGGCGTGGGCGGCGTTGTAAATGGAGGTGAAGCGGCCTTCGGCGGAAATGCTGGCAACTTGCGCGTCGTCGAAGCGGGTCCGGGCCATGCTCAGCAGGCGAACAACTTCGAGGTTGTTGCGCGCTTCGGCCTTCAGTTGGCCGATACGAACCAGGTTATCCAGCGCCGCTTGCGGCAAGGTTTTCTCCGATCAGAGGCAGGGTCGGCTGGGCGAGGATGCGGTTGATGAAGGAATCCGGCTCGGCCAAGCGTTTCGTGTATTCCGATTGAGTATAGCAGTTGGGGTTGATTTTCCGCCCGAGTTGTCCTTCGAGCGGCAGGAGTAGGGTCAGGACTTCGTTCAGCGAAAGCTGCTCGCCGACCAGCAACAGGTCGATGTCGCTTTGCGCGGTATCGCTTCCCTTGGCTACAGAGCCGTAGATGAACGCGATGCTCAAGCGTGAAGCGAGGGGCTGCAGGGCTTCGGCGATCAGCGGCGCGATCCCTAGTGTCTTGCGAGTCAGGGCCAGCAATTCGCCGTACACCGGGCTATCGGGATTGGCCTGAAAGCGGCGCTGGTTGCCGACGTGTTCTGAAAGCACCAGTCCGGCATCGACCAGCCGATTCAATTCGCGTTGCAGTGAGGCGCTGCCGAGCAGCGTCAGGCGACGCAGTTCGCTAAGGTGATAGCTGCGTTCCGGCTGACCGAACAGCCAGCGGAAAACTCGTGCTTGGCTATCGGAGAAAAGGGCGGTGGCAATCGACATGTCCAGATATTAGCATGATCGTGCCAATAATTGGCTTGTTATCTTGTGAGCTATTCTGATTTGTGTTGGGAGGATGCGGCACGAAAAGCCCTTGATTTTCTAGTTTGCCGCATTGTTGCGCTGGAAATGAAGAAGGCCGGGAGCGATCCCGGCCTCTTCAATTCACTCAACTGGGCAGCAGGTTCTTGACCAGGCGCTCGGAGAGCTGTTCGTGGGTGAATTGCGGTTCGTTCGGCGGGTAGAGCGAGTCTTCGTCGAATTCAAAACCATGCTCGCGGGCGAGGCTGCGCAGTTCCTTGAGTTTCTGGCAGGCCTTGAGTGCTTCGCCTAGGGCGGCGTCGGCCCGGGCTTTTTCGGAAAATGCCTTGATGTTGGCAACGGACATCGGGATTTCTCCTGAGAATTTGCGTTGGTGGATGAACTGGTGCACATCCGGGCATGTGTCGGGTTCTCGACAAAAATGCGGGATTGAGCAACCAGGAGAACCTGGTAAGCAAATTCAGTGCCGCTTCAACGTCTGGAGAGCAGTGTGGGTGGCGTCAGGCTAGTGCGCCGCCTGCCTGAGCGTCGCCAGCAGCGCGGCGGCGGCGCCGAACAATCCACCGAAAACCCGGTTGAGCAGGCGTTGTTGTCCGGGTTCGCGCAGCAGTCGCAGAACGCGGGCGGCGAGGCCGGTGTAGCCGGCCATGACGATCAGGTCGACGCCGACCATGGTGATGGTCATGGTCAGGTATTGCGCCAGCAGCGGCCGGGTTGCATCAAGGAATTGCGGCAGGACCGCGAGAATGAAGACAATGGCCTTAGGGTTGCTGGCATTGACGATGAAGCCGCGCAGCACCAGCGCGCCGGGATGGCCGCGACGCTTGTCGACCGCCTCGGCATGCAGGTCGCCGGGCGGTGAGGTCCATTGTTTCCAGCCGAGATAGAGCAGGTAGAACACACCGAACCATTTGATCAGCGCAAAGGCCAGTTCGGAGCGGGCAAGGATGGCGCCCACTCCAGCAGCAACGATGGCGATCTGCAGGATCAGCGCCAGTTGCAGGCCGATGGCGTTCCAGAAACCGCGCCGAAAACCGAAACTGAGTCCGGAGGACATCGAGGCAACGGCGCCGGCACCAGGCGACAGGCTGATGACCCAGCAGGCAATGAAGAAGGCGAACCAGGTGTCGAGGGACATGAGTGAGGCTTTTCGAATCCGTGCGCAATGTCTGCGAGGATAGGCGGCAAACCCGGGCCTGTCGAGGAATTTGGTGCTCTGGGCGAGACTCGAACTCGCACACCTTGCGGCACTACCCCCTCAAGATAGCGTGTCTACCAATTTCACCACCAGAGCATTGGTCCGTTTGCGCGGACGCGGAGAAACGAGGCGATTCTCCGGTTTTTTCGTTGGTGCCCAGAAAGGGACTCGAACCCCCACGGTGTTACCCGCTAGTACCTGAAACTAGTGCGTCTACCAATTCCGCCACCTGGGCAGGCGTCGAAAGAAGGCGCGGATTCTAATGCCTGGCTCGTGACTTGCCAAGCCTTTTTTGCGATTTCAACGCAGTGGCAGTGCCCGGGTTTCGCCCTGGCGGGGTAGCCAGAAACGGCTTTCCGGCAATTGTCGCCTTTCAAGCGCAGCGGCGACGTCGCGTGGCGGCTGGTCGAAGCTTTCCTGCGACAGCGCGAAACTGCCCCAATGGACGCCGATGGCGTGGCGCGCGTCGGTGTCTTCCATGATCTGGACGGCCTCGTCCGGATTGTTGTGCTGGGGGCGCATGAAGTCGCGCGGCTCGTAAGCGCCGATGGGAACGGCAAGCAGGTCGACCGGGCCGAGGCGCCGGCGGATTTCCTTGAAGTCAGCCGAGTAGCCGGTGTCGCCGGTGTAGAGGAAGGCGCTGCGGCGGCCGTCGTGGTTGATGTCGAGGAAGAAGCCGCCCCACAGCGTGGTGTTGGTGTCGAACGGCGTGCGTTTGCTCCAGTGCTGGGCGGGTGTGAAATGTATGCGCAGGTCGCTCAGATCGATTTGCTGCCACCAGTCGAGTTCGCGGACGCGGGCCATGCCGAGCTTGTCGAACCAGGCCTTGACGCCAAGCGGGACGATGAATTCCGGCGTGTCGCCACGAGCCAGCAGGGCGGTCAGCGTGGCTTCGTCGAGGTGGTCGTAGTGGTTGTGCGAGATCAGCACCAGGTCGATGCGCGGCAGTTCCTTGACGGTCAGCGGCGGCGGCACCTGGCGCCGGGCCGACAGCCAGGAAAACGGGCCGGCATGGTCGGACAGGTTGGGGTCGATCAGGATGTTGCGCCCACCCGCCTGCAGCAGCAGGCTGGCGTGACCGAGCCAGGTGATGCGCGGTGGGCCGGCTGGGTCATTGAGCTGGGCGCGATCCGGGGTTGCCAGCCAGCGTTCGGCAAAGGCGGCGTAACCGCCTTCGGGTTCGGCCAGTGGGCGGAAGTCGCCGCGCCAGCGACGCTGGATGACTTCATACCAGGGCGCGCCGCCGCGCACGCTCGGATCGTTGTTCACGAAACCGTCGGGGCGGTGGTGAGCCTTGCCGGGGTCGTACCAGCTATTGACCGTGGTGCAGCCGCCCAGCGCAAGGGTCAGCAGCAGCGCCGGAAAAACCCCGCGCATCGGGCTCAGACGCCGCCGCCGCGGACCAGGTTCATGATCTGGGTGGCGTCCAGGGTTTGCGCGCGTTGCTGGATCTGCGGCAGATACTGGGTCTGCATCTGCTTGGCCGGGCCGAGCAGGCCCTGGAAGCTTTCCTGCAGCAGTTGCGTGCTCATCTGGCGGCCACCGGCGTAATAGCGCTTGGCAACCTGGCCGAGGGCATAGGTGCTGGCAAACGAGAAGGCCATGCCGGTCGCGGCGCGGCCGATCTTGCCGGCGGTTTTGCCGGCCATCTTGCCGAGCAGGCCGCCGAGCAGTTTGCGGCCGAATTGTTCGAGGTACTGGGAGGTCAGGCCGACGCCGACGGTGGCCAGGAATTCGCGGATATGGCCCTGGTCGAGTTCGACGCCGTAAGCCTTGCCGATGCGGTAGACCATCTTCACCTGCAGCGGAATGATCGCCACCGAGGCCCAGGATTGCGGCAGCAGTTCGAGGGCGCCGTTGAGGATGGAATAGTTGAGGATGGATTTGTCGAGTTCGGCCTCGTTGACCGCCGGCTGCGCGCTGGCGGCGGCCGCGACGGCAACCGGTGCGGCGGCAGCGGCGGTGGCGGCGAGCGTGTCGGCCTGGCTGGCAAAGGCGGTGACTTCGGCGTCGCCATCGAGGCCGAGACGGGTTTTCAGATTGGCCAGGAAGGTCTGCTCGGCTGCCGTCTGCACACCGTCGGCATCGCAGACGCAGACGGCCATTTCGTAGGCGAACTGGCGCTGGCCGAGTTCGCTCAGTGCTTGCACGGCAGCGTCCAGCGTGACCCGCTTGAACAGCACGTCCTGGTAGAGCTTCGGCAGTTCCGGCGCATCGGCGCCCATCGATTCGGCGAAGCGACGGATGTGCTCGCGTTCGCGGTCGTCATTGCTGCCATCGGCGAAGGCGGCGAACAGGCTGATGGTCAGGACGGCGTTTTCCGGGGTCATGGCTTTTTTCTACGAGGTTGGGATGGCTGCATTGTGCCGATACCCCCCGTCTTTTTACAGGGGGTATCTGTAACGATGTGTTGCCGAGGTTCAGGCAGCGAAACTGGGCGGCATCTGGGCGGCGACGATTTCACCGCGGGCGGTGGCGACGCCTTCGGCATAGACCGTGGCTTCGACGATGACCTTGCGCCCGCGGATTTCCTTGATCCGGCCGCGGATTTCCAGTTCCGGGCCGAGCGGGGTCGGCTTCAGGTAATCGACGTGCAGCGAGGCAGTGACGAAACGGAAGGGCGGTTCGCTGTCCATCGGCCGGTTCTCCGCGCGATACATCGCGGCGGCGGCCGAGCCGGTGCCGTGGCAGTCGATCAGCGAAGCCAGCAGGCCGCCGTAGACGAAGCCGGGAATGGCCGTGTGTTCGGGGCGTGGCGTGAAGCGGGTGACGGTTTCGTCGCCGTCCCAATAGGTCTTGATCTGGTGGCCGTGCTCGTTCAGCCGGCCGCAGCCGTAGCAGTGGGCGACGTTCTCCGGGTAGAAATCCTGAAATGCTGACATCTGCTGTCTCCTTGTTGAATGAATATTGTCGGATGATGATAGAACCTTGTTGGCGGCATGGCGATTGCAAGCGCGGACAGATTGCATGAAAAGACCGCCAGGTGCCGAGGCTGACTCAGTCTGGCTTCTCGGGCAAAATGACGGGGAGGAGAGAAGCCGATGACGAACGACAGCCTGGTTGGAAAATTGCGTTCCCTGATCGCCCCGGATACCCGGCCGGCGCCGCTGAATGCGCGTGGCATCGAACGCCTGCGGGCGCAGTTGCGCGAATGCGCGGCCGGGCAGGGCGGCGAGGTGTCGGCGCGGGCGCGGGCGGCGCGGCTGGCGGAAACCTATCTGGGGCTGGACGACGCCGGCCGGCAGCAGTTCCTGAAGCTGATCGCGCTCGAATTCGGGCCGGACCCGGCCAAGGTGGCGGCGGCGCATGCGGCCTACCAGGCGGCGGTCGGCACCGACGGCCAGTGGCGGGCCGAAGCCGCCTTGCGCACGGCCATGCGCTCCTCGCGCATCCGCATCATGACCCAGTTCAACGCCATTCCGCAGGGCGTCAAGTTCCTCGTCGATCTGCGCGCCGACCTCTTGCGTTATCTGGAAAACGACCGCGAGCTGGCGGTCCTCGACCGCGAACTGGAGTCGCGGTTCAATGCCTGGTTCGACGTCGGTTTTCTTGAGCTGCAGCGGCTGACCTGGAATACGCCGGCGTCGCTGCTGGAAAAGCTGATCGAATACGAGGCCGTGCACGAAATCCAGTCCTGGGCCGACCTGAAGAACCGTCTCGATTCCGACCGCCGCCTGTATGCCTTCTTCCATCCGCGCATGCCGGCCGAGCCGCTGATCTTCGTCGAGGTGGCGCTGACCGACCATCTGGCCGGCAACGTCCAGGAGCTGCTCGACGAGCACGCACCGGTGTTCGACAACCGCAAGGCCGACACCGCCATTTTCTATTCCATTTCCAATACCCAGGTCGGACTGCGCGGCGTCTCCTTCGGCAGTTTCCTGCTCAAGCGCGTGATCGACGACCTCAAGCGCGATTTCCCCAAGCTCGACAAGTTCGCCACGCTGTCGCCGATTCCGGCGCTGGCCAGCTGGCTGCGCCGGAACCCCGAGGCGCTGGCCGAGGCCGGCATTCCCTTGTCGCAGGACGCTATGAGCGACGGCGCCTGGGCGGCGGACCGGGAGATGGTCCGCCGGCTGCGCGACCCGCTGACCCGGCTGACCGCGCGTTACCTGGCCAGTGCCAAACGCGGCGGGCAGGCCGATGGCCCACCCTACGATCCGGTGTCGCGCTTCCATCTGGGCAACGGTGCCCGGGTCGAGCGTCTGAATTTCCTCGCCGACAACTCGGCCAAGGGGTTTGCCCAGTCGTTCGGGATGATGGTCAATTACTGCTATGACCCCGAGGAAATCGAGAGCAATCTCGAAGCCTTCGCCAGCAGCGGGCGGATCGCCATGTCGGCGGCCGTGCGTCGGCTGGCCCGCAACGTCGTCAGCGCATGAAGCCCGAGCAGGTTACCCGCCACAGTCTGTTCGAGGACGCCCAGGCCCTGCTGGTGGCGCCGATGTTCGTCGCCTTCGCCGTGATGCTGTTCCAGCATGCCGGCCTGCTCACTGGCGGTACCGTCGGCCTGGCCTTCCTGGTGCATTACATCTACGACTGGCCGATGGCCTGGGTCGTGTTCCTGATCAACCTGCCGTTCTATGCCTTTGCCTGGCGGGCGATGGGGACGGTGTTCACGCTGAAGACCTTTTTCTGTGTCGGCCTGCTGTCGATCTACACGGCGGTGTTGCCGGGGGTGATCGCGCTGGAGAGTGTCGACCGCCTGTTCGCCGCCGTCATGGGCGGTTTCCTGATCGGTGTCGGTCTGTTGATGATCATCCGCCACAAGGCAAGTCTCGGCGGCCTCGGCGTGCTTGCGCTCTACCTGCAGAACACGCGCGGCTGGCCGGCGGGCAAGGTGCAGATGGCGGCCGACGTGCTGATCCTGGTTGCCGGCCTGTACATCCGCGACCCGTTTACCGTGGCCCTGTCGATTGTCGGGGCGCTGGCGCTGAATCTGGTGCTGGCGGCCAACCACAAGGCTGGCCGCTATCTCGGTACCTGATTGGCTCAGGCCGTCAGGCGGCCGACCGCCATGGCTGCCGCGTGCCGCATTTTGTCGCCGATCTGGGTAATGGCGCGGACCAGACGGACGCTGGCGCTGTGTTCGAAGCGGACCGCCGCGTCGCCGCCGATGCTTTCGATGACGATGCGGCCGGCACCGCGAACGCGATAGCTTTCGCCGCTGGCCAGCACGATGTCGCCGGCGTCGCCGGTAATCGTCATCCACAGGACGCCGCGCGTGCAGCGGACGATGATGCCCGATGCGTCCGAGAGGCGGAGCGGGCAGTGTTCCCGCAACTGGAGTTCCCTTTCACCAAGATCGATCTTCATGTGCATCTCCTTTCTGTATGCACGCACAGTTTAGGGGCGAAAGAAATACTGATACAGTCACACAAAAACAAAATTGTGACCATTACAGTTGCTCGTGTTTCCAACTGTGCTGGTCTGTTTGAATGACAACTGTATTGGTGACCCATGGCCGTTGAACCCCTTCGTTACGAGAAACTGGCCGGCGAACTGGCCGGCATGATCAGCGGCGGCATCCTGTCGCATGGCGAACGCCTGCCATCGGTGCGCCGTCTGGCACAGGAGCGGCGGCTGTCGGTGTCCACCGTGGTGCAGGCGCTGCGCCAGCTCGAGGAGCGCGGGCTGGTCGAGGCCCGGCCGCAATCCGGTTATTTCGTCCGCCCGGCACCGGTCGTGCGCAGCGAACCGCAAACGCGGTCGACGCCGGATGCGCCGATGCCGGTCGATATCTCGCAACGCCTGGTGCATGTGCTGCAGGCCGGTGCCCGTCCGGACGTGGCGCCGCTGTCGGCAGCCTTGCCGGCCAATTCCCTGCTGCCGATTGCGGCGCTGCACCGCCTCTACGCCGGGGTCGCCCGGCGCCATCCGCATCTGCTGGAGGTGGACAGTCACGTCAACATGGACCAGCCGGCGCTGGTGCGTCAGCTGGTGCGTCGCTCGCTGGCCTGGGGCGGGCCGCTGGCGCCGGAGGAATTCATCATCACCAATTCCTGCACCGAGGCGCTCAATCTCTGCCTGCGGGCGGTGACCAAGCCCGGCGACACCGTTGCCGTCGAGTCGCCCGGCTATTACCTGATGCTGCAGTTGCTCGAGACCCTGGGCCTGAAAGCGCTGGAAATTCCCTGCGATCCGCGTACCGGCATGTCGGTCGAGGCGCTGGAACTGGCCTCGCGCAACGGCGGCATCGCCGCCTGCCTGCTGGTCGCCAACGGCAGCAACCCGCTGGGCAGCCTGATGCCCGACGACAAGAAGCGCCGTCTGGCGGCATTGACGGCGGCACGCGGCATCCCGGTGATCGAGGACGACATCTACGGCGACCTGCATTTCTCCGACGAGCGACCGTGGCCGTTGAAGGCCTTCGATACGGCCGGCAACGTGATGCTCTGCGCCTCGTTCTCGAAATGCCTGTCGCCGTCCTTGCGCATCGGTTTCGTCGCCAGCGGCCGTTACCGCCAGGCGGTGGCGCTGCAGAAGACGATCACCAGCGGCGGCACCAACCCGCTGACCCAGATGGTGCTGGCGGAGTATCTGGAATCCGGTGCCATGGAGCGCCACCTGCGCGGTTTGCGGCGCAGTTACCGGCACCAGGTGGAGGCCATGCAGGCGGCGGTGTCCCGCTATTTTCCGGCGAGCACGCGCATTGCCCAGCCGCAGGGGGGCTATGTGCTGTGGGTCGAGTTGCCCGAGCACATCGACACCACGCAACTGCACGGGCGGGCGCTGCGCGAGAAGCTTTCCTATGTGCCGGGCGCGCTGTTCTCGGCCAGCGGGATGTACCGCAATTGCCTGCGCCTGAATTGCGGCAATCCGCACACCCCGGAAATCGACGATGCCGTTCGCCGTCTGGGGCTGCTGTTCGGGGGCGCCAAATGAGCAACTACGGTATCATTGCCCCTTTTTGGGCAAGCTTCGCCTTGCCGTTCTGAACGAATTCGAAGGATTTTCTGCTCATGTTCGACGCAGTCCGCAACAACAAGAAGATCGTCCAGGTGTTCCTGGTGCTGATCGCCCTCCCGTTTGCCTTCTTCGGTCTCGAATCCTACGTCAGTGATGGCGCTGGTGGTGCCGATGTTGCCACCGTTGGCGGTGTCGGGATTTCGCAACAGGAATTCCAGCAGGTCATGCGCGAGCAGCAGGAGCGCCTGCGCAACCAGCTCGGCCAGGTCGATCCGAAGATGCTCGACAACCCCGAGTTCCGCAAGGCCATTCTCGACGACGTCATCGATCGTCGCCTGCTGGCCCTGGAAGCGGCCCAGCGTCGCCTGTTCGTGACCGACGACGCGGTGCGTAACAGCATTGCCGGGATCGAGGCCTTCCAGCAGGACGGTCAGTTCTCCAATGAGCGCTACGAAGCCCTGTTGCGCGCCCAGGGCCTGAGCCCGGCCGGCTTCGAAGCCCAGGTCCGCCAGGATCTGACCCTGCAGCAACTGGCCGGCACCATCGGTCAGACCGGCATGCTGTCGACCACCGTCGGCGAACGCATCCTGGCCCTGCAGACCGAACAGCGCCAGATTCAGGAACTGATCCTGCCGGCCGGCAGCTACCTGGCCAAGGTCAAGCTGGCCGACGATGCCGCCCGCAAGTTCTACGACGAAAACAGCCAGCAGTTCCGGACGCCGGACCAGGCCCGCGCCGAATTCGTCGTCCTCAGCCAGGAAGGCATGGCGGTCGAAGTCAGTGATGCCGAGGTCCAGTCCTGGTACGACGGCCACAAGGCGCGCTACCAGCAGCCCGAGGAACGCCGTGCCAGCCACATCCTGATCGCTTCGGAAGCCCTGGGCAAGGACAAGGCCCGGGCCAAGGCGGAAGAGGTCCTCAAGGAAGTGCAGAAGAAGCCGGCGGCCTTTGCCGAACTGGCCCGCCAGCATTCCGACGATCCGGGTTCGGCCGGCCAGGGCGGTGACCTGGGCTTCTTCGGTCGCGGCATGATGGTCAAGCCGTTCGAGGAGGCCACCTTCGGCATGAAGGAAGGCGAAGTTTCCGGCATCGTTGAATCCGATTTCGGTTTCCACATCATCAAGCTGGCCGCCATCCGCGCCGCCAAGGAAAAGCCGCTGGCCGAAGTGCGCGGCGAGATCGTGGCCGAACTCAAGGCGGCCGCAGCCGGCCGCAAGTTTGCCGAAGCTGCCGAAGCCTTCAGCAATATCGTCTACGAGCAGGCCGACAGCCTGCAACCGGCCGCCGAACAGTTCAAGCTGAAAATCCAGCAGAGCGACTGGCTGGGTCGCCAGCCCAATCCGGCCAACGGCCCGCTGGCCAACGCCAAGCTGCTGGAAGCCCTGTTCTCCGACGACGCCGTCAAGAACAAGCGCAATACCGAAGCCGTCGAGGTTGCACCGAACACCCTGGTCGCTGCCCGCATCGTCGAGTACAAGGCGGCAGCGCTGCAGCCCTTCGAGGAAATGAAGCCGGTGATCGAGCGCATGCTGACCGAGCGCGAAGCGATGAAGCTGGCCAAGGCCGACGGCGAAGCCCGCTTGGCTGCGCTGCAGTCCGGCGACGACAAGCAGGTCTGGGGCGCGTCGCGTCGCGTTTCGCGCATGGATGCCCGTCAGTTGCCGCCGCAGGCCGTGCAGCCGGTGTTCCGCATGCGTACCGACGCCTTGCCGTCCTACGCCGGCGTCGAACTGCCCGGCGCCGGTTACGCGCTGTATCGCCTGAACAAGGTCGAAGCCGGCGAGAAGCTCGACGACGTGCGTCGCCAGGGTCTGATCGGCCAGTTGCGTACGCTGGCTGCCCAGGACGACATCCAGATGTACCTGGATGCCCTGCGCAAGCGTTACAAGGTGGAAATCAACGAGAAGGCGCTGAGCACCAGCGAGCGCTGAGTTCAGTCCGCCCGGGGCGGGGTTCCGCTGGCTAGCGCCGTATAGGCGTCATTGACCGACAGGAAGACCCGTCCCGACAATTCCTGCCATAGCGGTGTGCCGATCAGCCGGTCCTGGACCGGCCCCTTGATTTCGGCAAAGTGCAGGGCGATGCCGCGACCGCAAAGGTCGCGGTTGAGGTCGCTGAGAACCTCCATCGCAGTCGCGTCGACGCGATTGACCGCATTCATGATCAGGACCACGTGCCGGGTGTCGCCGGCTTTTTCCAGTTCGCTCGCCAGGCGGCTTTCCAGCGCATGCAGATTGCCGAAGAACAGGCTTTCGTCGATGCGCAGGAAGAGCGTGCCGGGCAGGGTTTCGACCGCGTAGCGTTCGACGTTGCGGAAATGCTCGCTGTCCGGAATCCGGCCGATGACCGCGATATGCGGCGTGCTGGCGCGATAGAGCAGGGTCGCCAGCGAGAACAGGATGCCCAGCCCGATGCCGGCTTCCAGGCCAAGCACGAAAACGCCGACTGCCGTGCCCAGCGCAGCGAGCCCGTCGGCCCGGTCGTAACGCCAGGCCTGGCGCAGGCTGCGCAGGTCGATCATGCTGACCGCGGCGACGATGATGCTGGCGGCCAGGACGGCCAGCGGCAGGCGGGCAAACAGGGGCGCCGCACCGGCAACGACCAGGAGCATGGCCAAGGCCGAGACGATGCTGGCCAGCGGCGTCTGGGCACCGGCAGCGACGTTCACGGCAGTCCGCGATACGCCGCCGCCGACCGGCATGCCGCCGGAAAAGGCGGCCACGATGTTGGCGCAGCCCAGGCCGCGCAACTCGGCATTGGCGTCGAGCCGTTCGCGGCGACGGATGGCCAGTGCCTGGCCCATGGAAATGTTCTGGACCATGCCGATCAGCGCCACCAGCAGGATCGGCAGGGCCAGTTGCTGAAGTTCGCCGGCCGCCGGCAGGAAGGGCGTGAGGCCGGGCAGGCCTTCGGCGATGCGGCCGACCACCGCGACACCATGCAGTCGGTCGAGATCGCCGGCGATCACCGTCGCCGTGGCGCCGAGCACGACCAGCAGCGGAAACAGGCGGACGACGAAGCCGCCGGCGGCAGGCGAAAGGCCGCAGCGTTCCAGCAGACCGGCCAGCCAGAGGCGGGCAAAACCCAGGATGGCGACGGCCGTCAGGCCGATGGCGCTGGCCATGTCCAGCCGGCCGTCGGCGAGCAGCGCCCGGATGACCGTGGCCGCATCGCTGCCCTGAGGTTCCACGCCAAAGAAATGTTTCAACTGGCTGAAAACGATGAGCACGGCCGAACCGGAAATGAAACCGGCGATCACCGGCCGGCTCAGCAGATTGGCCAGGAAACCCAGGCGCAGGCTGCCGCAGAGCACCAGCAGGACGCCCGAGCCCAGCGCGACGACTGCCGCCAGTCCGATGTAGGCCGGCGAACCCGGTGGCGCAATCGGTGCCAGTACCGAATAGGTCATGATCGCGGTGATCGCCACCGGGCCGACCGCCTGCACCATGCTGCTGCCGAACAGCGCGTAGGCGATCACCGGCAGGATGGAAACGTAGAGCCCGGCCTGCGGCGGCAGACCGGCGAGCAGCGCGTAGGCGAGGCTCTGCGGAATGACCAGGATGGTGACAATGATGCCGGCCAGGACGTCGCTGCCCAGGTGCTGGCGGGGGTAGGGCGAGGCCCAGTGGGGCAGCAGGCGCATCAGGAAATCCTTGGTCCAAAGAAAAACGCCGACCGGGACATGCCGGGTCGGCGTTTCATGGCGTGCTTGCGGCTCGACCGCAATCCGGTCAGGCCGGCAGCGGCTCGGCGTTGCCCAGGGCGACGGTGTTCATGCCGCCATCGACGTAGGTGATTTCGCCGGTGATGCCGCTGGCCAGGTCGGACAGCATGAAGGCGGCGGCGTTGCCGACTTCCTCGATGGTCACGTTGCGGCGCAGCGGGGCGTTGTGCGAGTTGTAGGCGAGCAGCTTGCCGAAGTTGCCGATGCCGGAAGCGGCCAGGGTCTTGATCGGACCGGCCGAGATGGCGTTGGCGCGGATGCCTTCGGGGCCGAGGCAGAAAGCCAGGTAACGCGTGGCGGCTTCCAGGCTGGCCTTGGCCAGACCCATGGTGTTGTAGTTCGGCATGGTCCGTTCGGCGCCCAGGTAGGACAGCGCCAGCGCCGAGCTCTTGCGGCCGCGCATCATCGGCCGGGCGGCCTTGACCAGCGCCGGGTAGCTGTACGAGGAAATCTCGTGGGCGATGCGGAAGGCGTCGCGGGTGATGCCTTCGAGGAAGTCGCCCTCGATGGCTTCGGTCGGCGCGTAGGCGATCGAATGGACGAGACCGTCGAGGCCGTCCCAGCGCTTGCCGAGTTCGACGAAGAGGTTGGTGATCTGCTCGTCGCTGGTGACGTCGAGCGGAATGGTGATGTCGCTGTCGAATTCGGCAGCGAATTTCTTGATGCGGTCTTCGAAGCGTTCGTTCTGGTAGGTGAACGCCAGCTGGGCGCCTTCGCGGTGGCAGGCCTTGGCAATGCCGTAGGCAATGGAATGCTTGGACAGCAGCCCGGTGATCAGAATCTTCTTGTCGGCGAGAAAGCCCATGTGTTTATTCTCCCAAAGGGGTTTAGCCGCGAGATTATAAACCGAGAAAAGCCCGGCTATAACGCCTACATGTTCGGATAGGTCGGTCCTTCGCCGCCTTGCGGGACGACCCAGGTGATGTTCTGCGTCGGATCCTTGATGTCGCAGGTCTTGCAATGCACGCAGTTCTGGGCGTTGATCTGCAGGCGCGGCGCACCGTTTTCGTCATGAAGGATCTCGTAGACACCGGCAGGGCAGTAGCGCTGTTCGGGCGCGTCGTAGGTGGCGAGATTGACCGCGACCGGCACGCTGGCGTCCTTCAGGCGTAAATGGCAGGGCTGGTCTTCCTCGTGGTTGGTGCTCGACAGGAAGACCGACGACAGGCGGTCGAAGGTGATCACGCCGTCCGGTTTCGGGTAGGCGATTTTCGGACAGTCGGCGGCCGGTTTCAGCTTGGCGTGGTCGGGCTGGCTATGGCGCAGCGTCCATGGCGCCTTGCCGCGCAGCAGCAACTGGTCGATGCCGAACATCAGCGAACCCAGCCACAGGCCCTTGCTCATCCACGGCTTGAAGTTGCGGGCGCGGTGCAGTTCTTCGTACAGCCAGCTCTGGCGGAAGGCTTCCGGGTAGGCGAGCAGTTCGTCGCGCTGACGGTTGCCGGCCAGTGCCTCGAAGCAGGCTTCGGCGGCCAGCGCACCGGTCTTGATCGCGCAGTGCGAACCCTTGATGCGGGCGGCGTTGAGAAACCCCGCGTCGTCGCCGATCAGCACGCCGCCGGGGAAGGTGGTTTTCGGTAGCGACTGCAGGCCGCCGGCGGTCAGTGCCCGGGCCCCGTAGGCGATGCGCTTGCCGCCTTCGAGGAACTTGCGGATTTCAGGGTGCGTCTTGAAGCGCTGGAACTCCTCGTAGGGCGACAGGTGCGGGTTTTCGTAGCCGAGGCCGACGACGAAACCGATGGCGATCTGGTTATTCTCCAGGTGGTAGAGGAAACCGCCGCCGTAGGTGTCGGGCTGCATCGGCCAGCCGCCGCTGTGGATGACCAGGCCGGTCTGGTGCTTGGCCGGGTCGATTTCCCAGAGTTCCTTGAGGCCGATGCCGTAGGTTTGCGGGTCGGCGTCGCGGTCGAGCGCGAAATGCGCGATCAACTGCTTGCCGAGGTGGCCGCGGCAGCCTTCGGCGAAGAAGGTGTATTTGCCGTGCAGTTCCATGCCCGGCTGGAAGTTCGGGCCTTCCGACCCGTCGTGCAGGCGGCCCATGTCGCCAGTGGCCACGCCCTTGACCGCGCCGTTCTCGTCGAACAGCACTTCGCTGCCGGCAAAGCCGGGGTAGATCTCGACACCGAGCGCTTCGGCCTGTTCGCCCAGCCAGCGGCAGACGTTGCCGAGCGAGATGACGTAATTGCCCTCGTTGTGAAAGCAGCCAGGGAGCAGGGCGTTGGGTACCTGCGTGGCGCCGGTTTCCGAGAGGATCAGGAAGCGATCTTCGCTGACCGGGGCGTTGAGCGGCGCACCGGTCGTTTTCCAGTCGGGCAGCAGTTCGTCGAGGGCGCGAGGGTCCATGACCGCGCCGGAGAGGATGTGGGCACCGATCTCGGCGCCTTTCTCGATCAGGCAGACCGAGATGTCCTGATTGTTTGCCGCCGCCAGTTGCTTCAGGCGGATGGCAGCGGCCAGGCCGGCGGGACCACCGCCGACGACGACCGCGTCGAATTCCATGGCTTCGCGTTCCATCATTGTCTCCTCCGTTTGTTGTCGGTGTTTTTTCAATACGGTACAGTATGGAAAACCTTTCTTCAACCCCTTTTCAAACGACCGTTTCATGGACCATCGCAAAAAGCTCATCCACACAACAAGCCTGCCCATTCGCTGGGGCGACATGGATGCCTACGGGCACGTCAACAACACCGTCTATTTCCGCTACATGGAGCAGGCTCGGGTCGAATGGATCGAGGACATGAAGGTCATGGTCCGTCCCGGCGGCGACGGTCCGGTGATCGTCAATGCGGCCTGTACCTTCCTCAAGCCGATGAACTATCCGGGTACCGTCGAGGTGCGCACCTATGTCGGCGCGGTCGGTCGTTCCAGCTGCCAGACCTATGTCGACATGCTGATCGATGGTGAGTTGTACGCCGAGGGCGCGGCCAAGGTGGTGTGGATGAATACGCAGACCGGAAAATCCGTGCCTTTGCCGGATCATGTGCGGGCCTTGCTCGAAGCGGAGTAAACTCGGCGCCCATGGTCAATGACGACGGACGCCACATGGGCAAGAAGAAAATCTGGGAAAAACTGCTCTCCAGCGAGCGCCTGGGCGCCGGCAAGGCGCCGGGCACGGCGGAGCGCACCGCCTTCCAGCAGGATTACGACCGCATCGTGTTCACCTCGGCCTTTCGCCGGCTGAAGGACAAGACCCAGGTTTTTCCGCTGTCGAAGAGCGATTACGTGCGCACCCGCCTGACGCACAGCCTGGAGGCCAGTTGTGTCGGCCGCTCGCTGGGTGCCGTGGTCGGCCGCGAGATCATCGCCCGGCATGGGTTGAAGGATGTCGAATCGGGCGATTTCGGCGCCATCGTCGCCGCCGCCTGCCTGGCGCACGACATCGGCAACCCGCCGTTCGGTCACGCCGGCGAGGATGCGATCCGCGAATGGTTCCGCATTTCCGGCCTGCTCGAACGCCATGATTTCACCGCCGCACAACGTGCCGATTTCGAGCGCTACGAGGGCAACGCGCAGGGCTTCCGCATCGTTTCCCGCCTGCAGAGCCCGGCCAATCCCGGCGGCCTGCAACTGACCAGCGCGGTGCTGGCCACCTTCACCAAATATCCCCGGCCTTCGCATGTGGCCGGCGAACTGGACGGTAAAAGCGGCAAGAAATTCGGCTTCTTCCAGCAGGACGCCGACAACTTCGCCCGTGTCGCCGCTTCCACCGGCCTGGTCGAGCGCATTCTCGGCACCGCCTGGCGTCGCCATCCGCTGGCCTTTCTGGTCGAGGTGGCCGACGATACCTGCTACCTGATCGTCGATCTCGAAGATGCCGCCCGGCTCGGCTTCGTGCCGTACAAGGACGCCGAATGCCTGCTTGCCGACCTGGCCGGCAACACGATCAACGGTGGCCGGCTCGACCGCCTGCACGACCCCAAGGAAAGGCTGGAATACCTGCGCGCCAAGGCCATCGGTCGGCTGCTGGAAAGCGCGGCGGCGGTCTTCCTGGAAAATGAGGCGGCCATCCTCGACGGCAGTTTCGACGAGGAGCTGCTCGACCAGTCGCCGGTCGGCGTGCCGCTGCAGGCGGTGTTGCGCGTGGCCAAGGAAACCATCTATACGGCGCGGCCGGCGCTGGAGATCGAAACCGCCGGTTTCGAGGTGCTCGGTGCCTTGCTGGCGCTCTATACCAACGCCGTCGAGGCGGCTGCGGAAGTGCCGGGAACCCGGATGACGACGCGCGAGCGCATGCTGCTCCGGCTGTTGCCGACGCAATTCCTCGGCCACGATGGCAAGCCGGATGCCGATCCCTACGTGCGTCTACTGCAGGTGGCCGATTTCGTCGCCGGCATGACCGACTCCTACGCGGTCGACATGTATCGCAAGCTCAAGGGTGTCGACCTGCCGACCTGATTACTCGAAGATCTTCAGAAATTCGCTCCGCGCCTTTGCCAGCTCGGCCTGCGCGGCAGTGTCGCAGAGCCGTTCGCTGGTCCGGTAGAAACGGTCGAAAGCGGCGAGCACCGCCGCCTTGTTGACCCGGTCACGGCCGGCTGTCTTGTTTCCCGACGCCGGCTGATCGAGCGGCGTGAGTACGGCATAGCGGGGAATGATCTGCTGCCCGCCCTGATCCGACGAGGCGGTCAGCGGGCCGGTCTTGACGAAGATTTTGCCGTCGTATTCGAAGCGGTCACCAATGGCGAGATGCTGGAGTTTCATGCGCGGTCCTGGGGCGGGGCGAGTCGGGGCGTGCGCGGATATTAGCCGATTTTTCCGGCAATCTCCGCTTGCCAAAATCTGCTTACTGTACAAAAATACAGGCAATGCATTTTGCCGGAGCCCCGTCATGAAACTCACCCCGCGTCAGCAGGAAATCCTCGATTTCATCAAGAACACCGTCGAGGTGCTCGGGGCGCCGCCGACCCGCGCCGAAATCGCCACCGCTTTCGGCTTCGCCTCGGCCAACGCTGCCGAAGACCACCTCAAGGCGCTGGCCAAGAAGGGTGCGATCAACCTCGAACCTGGCTCGGCGCGCGGCATCCGCCTGGTCGAGCAACTCGGTCTGCCGCTGATCGGCAGTGTCGCCGCCGGTTCGCCCATCCTCGCCGTCGAGAACGTGCAGGGGCGCTATAACTTCGATGCCGGCCTGTTCAATCCGCGTGCCGATTTCCTGTTGAAGGTGCGCGGCCTGTCGATGATCGATGCTGGCATCTTCGACGGTGACCTGATCGCCGTGCATAAGACGAATCAGGCGCGCGACGGCGAGATCGTTGTCGCCCGCATCGACGAGGAAGTCACCGTCAAGCGCCTGGAACGCGGCAAGAACCAGATCCGCCTGATCGCCGAAAACCCGGATTTCGAGCCCATCGTGATCAACCCGGGCGAAGTCGAATTCGCCATCGAGGGCGTCGCTGTCGGCTTGATCCGCGGAGCCATTTCGAAACTCTCATGAGCGCGCAGCCGTCGCCGGTGAGTTTGGCGGCGGTCCTGGCGCGCGGCGACATCTGGCGCGGCGATGCCTTGCCCGGCCTGCCGGCCGGCACCATCGCCAGCGGTTACGCCGAACTCGACGCCGAACTGCCGGGCGGCGGCTGGCCGCGCGGAAATCTCACCGAAATTCTCGTGGATCGCAGCGGCATCGGCGAAATCAGCCTGCTGCTGCCAGCGCTGGCCCGGCTCTCGGGCGAGGGTGGTCGCCTGGCGCTGGTCGCACCGCCCTGGCTGCCGCATGCGCCGGCTTGGGCAGCGGCCGGCGTGGCGCCGGAGCGTCTGCTGGTGATCCGGCCCGGTAAGCAGCTGGCCTGGTGTGTCGAACAATTACTCAGATGCGGCGGCTTCGCCGGCCTGCTTGCCTGGCCGGACGCCGGCATCGATGCCCGGGCGCTGCGCCGCCTGCAGGTGGCGGCTGAGGGGCAGTCGGTTTTTGCCGTTTTGTGGCGGTCGACCGTGGACGCCGCAATCCCGTCGCCGGCACCTTTGCGTCTGACGCTGGCCGCCGGTGCCGACCGGCTGGCGCTGCGCATCCTCAAGCGGCGCGGTCGGCCGGCGTCGCGTCTGTTGCAGGTCGAGATCCCCAGACCGGGAAGGAAAACACGTGTTGTGGCTGGCCCTGCATTTTCCGCAGCTGACGCTGGAAGCCCTGCCGCTGCGGCAGTCGCCTAGCGTCGTCACGGCGCGCGGCCGGGTTCTGGCCGCCGATCCGGTTGCCGCAGCGGCCGGCATTTTGCCCGGCCACAAGCTGTCGACCGCACTCGGCCTGCTGCCCGGGCTGCGCGCCTGCGAGCGCGATCCGGCGCGCGAAGCCCGGGCGCTCGCCGATCTCGCCTGCTGGTCCGGGCGCTTCACGCCGACCGTCAGCCTGGCGCCGCCGGCCGGGCTGTTGCTCGAAATCGGCGGCTGTCGCCGGCTGTTCGGCGGTATCGAAGCGATTGTCGCGGCCGTGCTTGATGGCTGCCGGATACAGGGTTGGAGTGTGGACTGGGCAGTCGCACCGACGCCGCTCGGCGCCCGCTGGTTGGCGCGTGCCGGCGCGGCGGCCAGCTACGAGAGCCTGGTCGCGCTGCAGGCGGCGCTGGACGATTTGCCGTGTGCCGTGCCCGACTGGCCGGCCGAGGTTGTCGCCCGGCTCGACGCCTTCGGCCTGCGTCGTCTCGGCGAACTGAGCGCGCAGCCGGCTGGTGGCCTGCGCCGGCGCATCGGCAACGGCCCGGTCGACGACCTGCTGCGCGCCCGCGGCGAACTGCCCGATCCGCAGCGCGCCTTCGACTTTCCCGAGCGTTTCGCCGCCGGGCTGGAACTGCCGTCGCGCGTCGAATTCGCCGAAGGCCTGGCCTTCGCCGCGCAGCGTCTGTTTGCCGCGCTGGCCGGGTGGCTGCAGGTGCGCCAGTCGCTGCTGCGCGTCGGCATGCTGCAGCTGACCCACGACGACGGCTCGACCAGCACGCTGCCGCTGCGTTTCGGCGAGCCCTGCGCCGACGAAGGCCGCTTCATGCGCCTGTTGCGCGAGCATCTCGGTCGCCTGCAACTGGCGGCGCCGGTCGAGGCGCTGCATCTGACGGCCGACGAGTTCGTCGCCCGGCCCGACGCCAGCGCTGGCCTGTTCGACCAGGCGGTGCTGGGCGAGGGTGTTGCCGCCTGCATCGAACGCCTGCGCGCCCGGCTCGGCGACGACGCCGTGCGCAGCCTGGCGCTGCATGCCGACCATCGCCCGGAATGCGCCAGCCGTAGCGACGACCCGGCCGGCATTCTTGCCGCAAAAACCACGTCGACCGCAACATTCGGCAAGCCGCGCCCGCTCTGGCTGCTGCCGGCACCGCAGCCGCTGGCCGAACGTGTCGACGGCCCACACTGGCACGGTCCGCTGCAACTCGTCACCCGCGGCGAACGGCTGGAAAGCGGCTGGTGGGACAGCGGCGAGGCGTCTGCCGTCGGCGACCTGCGCCGCGACTACTTCGTCGCCCGCAACGGCGAAGGGCAGTGGGCGTGGATCTTTCGCGACGCGCAGGGCTGGTTCCTGCACGGCCTGTTCGCCTGAATCGATTGACAGGCGGCCCTGGCGCTGCCGATAATCCGCCGCTCTGCAGGAGAGAGAGTGCTGGTTCGCCAGGCTCCGCCGAAGGCGCAAACTCCCATAATCGCTCAGGCATGCCGAACTGCAGAAATGATTCGCCGGCTGGAGAGTAGTTGCGAGCGTCCCGGCGCTTGGCAACTCACCGAAGGGGCAGGCTCCGAGGAGCCGAAACTCTCAGGTAAAAGGACAGGGGGAGAGGCGTCACGGAAACACCCGTTCAGGGGTTTCCGCTTTCTGACGGAGTCCTTTTGATGTTTGCCTCGCTGTTCGACAGTCTCGCCCACGTTTTTCAACCGCTCGCCACCAAGCAGTTCGATCTGCTGCTGGTCGTCTACCTGGTCGCCATCGCCGCCGAGGCGATGTCCGGCGCGCTGGCCGCCGGCCGCCGCGACATGGATTTCTTCGGCGTCGCCGTGATCGCCTTTGTTACCGCGCTCGGCGGCGGCACGATCCGCGACGTCGTGCTCGGCAACTACCCGATCGGCTGGACCCAGCATCCCGAGTACGTTTATCTGGTCATCCTCGCCGGCCTGGCGACGACGCTGATCGCCCGCTTCATGCACCACATGAAGCGCGTCTTCCTGATGCTCGATGCGCTCGGCCTGGTCGCCTTCTCGCTGATCGGCTGCAACGTCGCGCTGCAACTCGATTACCCGGTGGTGGTCGTGATCATGGCCGGCATGCTCACCGGGATTTCCGGCGGTGTGCTGCGCGACGTGCTGTGCAACCAGGTGCCGGTGGTCTTCTGCCGCGAGCTCTACGCCAGCGTCTCGCTGTTCGTCTGCGTGCTCTTCCTGGTGCTGCGCGGCCTCGGCTGGGACAGCGACCTGATCACCCTGGTCTGCTTCGGCGCCGGTTTCGCCTTCCGCATGCTGGCGCTGCGCTTCGCCTGGAAGCTGCCGACCTTTTCCTATCAGCAGCGCTGGGACTGAAACACGGGCTGGGCTAAAATGACTGTATGAAAATACAGTTGTTTGCCAGAGGCCCGCATTGACCGTCCCGTCTGCGCTCCCCGACTACGCCGAGCTGCACTGCCTGTCCAACTTCAGCTTCCTGCGTGGTGCCTCGCACCCGGAGGAACTGGCGGCGCAGGCAGTGGCGCAGGGTTACGCGGCGCTGGCGCTGACCGACGAGTGCTCGTTGGCCGGCGTGGTGCGCGTGCATCAGGCGTTCCGGGCCCAAGGCGGGGCTACGCGTCTCATCATCGGCAGCGAGATGCGCACGGTCGACGGCCTGAAACTGGTTTTTCTGGCGCAGAACCGCGAGGGTTACGGCAACCTGTCGGCGCTGATCACGCTCGCCCGGCGGCGGGCGGAGAAGGGCGCCTACACGCTGCAGCGCCATGACCTGAACGCCATCTCGCCGAATGGCGCCTTGCCCGATTGCCTGGTGCTCTGGGTGCCCGAGGCGGCACCGTCGGTCGCCGACGGGCGCTGGCTGGCCGAACGTTTCCCCGGGCGTTGCTGGATCGCCGTCGAACTGCACGCCGGGCCGGACGATGCGGCCCGGCTGGCGGAATTGCAGGCGCTCGGCGCCGCCTGCGGCCTGCCGCTGGTGGCCGCGGGTGACGTGCACATGCACGTGCGGGCGCGGCGGCCGGTGCAGGACGTGTTGACAGCGCTGCGCCTGAAAACCTCGGTGTTCGACGCCGGCCACGCGCTGTTCCCGAACGGCGAGCGCCACCTGCGCTCGCGCCTGCGGCTGGCGCGGCTCTATCCGCCCGAGCTGCTGGCCGAGACGCTGCGCATCGCGGCCTTGTGCACGTTCTCGCTCGATGAGTTGCGCTACGAATATCCGGAGGAAATCGTCCCCGCCGGCTACACGCCGACCTCCTGGCTGCGCCACGAAACCGAGGCCGGGCTGCGCCGGCGCTATCCGGCGGGCGTACCGGACGCGGTGCGCGAGCGCATCGAGCACGAATTGCGGCTGATCGCCGAGCTGAACTACGAAGCCTATTTCCTGACCGTCTACGACATCGTCTGCTTCGCCCGCGGCGCCGGCATCCTCTGCCAGGGGCGCGGGTCGGCGGCGAACTCGACGGTCTGTTTCGCGCTCGGCGTCACCGAGGTCGACCCGGCGCGCTCGGCGATGCTGTTCGAGCGCTTCGTCTCCAAGGAGCGCGGCGAGCCGCCCGACATCGACGTCGATTTCGAGCACGAGCGGCGTGACGAGGTCATCGCCTACATCTACGAAAAATACGGCCGCGAGCGCACGGCGCTGGCCGCCGCCGTCATCACCTACCGGACCAAGGGCGCGTTGCGCGACGCCGGTCGCGCGCTCGGCTTCGACATCGCCCGCATCGACGCGCTGACCGCATCGCTCGCCTGGTGGGACAAGCGCGAACAGATGCCGGAACGCTTCGCCGAGCAGGGGCTGGACCCGGCGTCGCCGCGCGTCGCCAAGTGGCTGTGGCTGGCCGAGCAACTGCGCGGTTTTCCCCGCCACCTGACCCAGCACGTCGGCGGCTTCGTCATGTCGCGCGGACCGCTGGCGCGACTGGTGCCGGTCGAGAACACGGCGATGGCCGAGCGCACGGTGATCCAGTGGGACAAGGACGACCTCGACGCGGTCGGCCTGATGAAGGTCGACGTGCTGGCGCTCGGTATGCTGTCGGCGCTGCGCCGGATGCTGGCGATGATCGGGCCGTTGGCATTGAACGAAATCCCCGAAGGCGACAAGGCGACCTACGACATGCTCTGCCGCGCCGACAGCATGGGCGTTTTCCAGGTCGAATCGCGGGCGCAGATGAGCATGCTGCCGCGCCTCAAGCCGCGCAACTACTACGACCTGGTGATCGAGGTTTCGCTGGTGCGGCCCGGGCCGATCCAGGGCGACATGGTCCATCCCTACCTGAAGCGGCGCCAGGGTAAAGAGCGCATCGAGGAGATCACGCCGGCCATCGACGCGGTGCTGGCGCGTACCTGCGGCGTGCCGATCTTCCAGGAACAGGTGATGCAACTGGCCATCGTCGCCGCCGGCTTCACCCCCGGCGAGGCCGACGAATTGCGGCGGGCGATGGCGGCCTGGCGGCGTAAAGGCAATCTCGCCCGCTATCAGGACAAGCTGCGCGCCGGCATGGCGCGCAACGGCGTGCCGGCCGCCTTCGTCGAACGCATCGTCGCCCAGATCCAGGGTTTCGGCGAATACGGCTTCCCCGAATCGCACGCCGCCAGCTTCGCGCTGCTGGTCTATGCCTCGGCCTGGGTCAAGCGTCACCATCCGGCGGCTTTCCTCTGCGGCCTGCTCAACAGCCAGCCGATGGGTTTCTATTCGCCGTCGATGTTGATCCAGGACGCCCGCCGCCATGGCGTCAGCGTGCTGCCCGCCGATGTCACGGCCAGCGACTGGGACAGCCGCATCGACGAGGGTGGCGCGGTGCGCCTCGGCCTGCGCGAGATCAAGGGGCTGAGCCGGGAAGCGGCCGTGCGGATCGCCGACGCGCGGCGGCGGGCGCCGTTTGCCGACGTCGCCGACCTCGCGGCGCGCTGCGCTCTGGGCAAGCGCGATCTGGATCAGCTCGCTGCTGCCGATGCACTGCGCAGCCTGGCCGGCCATCGCCGGCAGGCGGCCTGGGCGGTCGCCGACAGCGGCCGGCAGGCGATCCAGGGCGATCTTTTCGCCGGCCTGCCGGCGCCGGAAGCAGCGGTCGAGCTGGCGGCGCCGACGCTGGCCGACAACCTGGTCGCCGATTACCAGCAGCTCGGCCACAGCCTGCGCCCGCACCCGCTGACCTTGCTGCGGGAACATCTCGCAGCGCGGCGCTTCCTCAGTGCCGGCGAACTGGCGCAGTGCGGCGACCGCGCGCTGGTCCGCGTCGCCGGTATCGTCACCGGCCGCCAGCGTCCGGGCACCGCGACCGGCATCGTCTTCGTCACGCTGGAGGATGAAACCGGCTGGACCAACGTCGTCGTCAAGCCGGCGCTGGTCGAAAAACAGCGGCGCGAATTGCTCGGGGCACCATTGCTCGGGGTTTACGGTCAACTTCAATGTGCCGATGGCGTGGTGCATCTGGTCGCCCAGCGCCTGGTCGACCTGTCCGCCTGGCTGGGGCGACTGGAAACCCGTAGCCGGGATTTTCATTGATCTGGCTGGCAGCATGTCGGCAACTTCTGGCATGTGCGGCGAAAATTGCGTTAAGCTCAAGGCTGCGCAGGACACAACCGAATCATCGCGGGAGTCGTCATGATGCTTGAGTCTCTTGGAAATCCGCTTGCCGGCATGGCCTGGCCGCTGGCTTTGCTGCTGGCCTGGCTGGCTGGTGAAGCGATCAGCCGCTGGCTGTCGTTGCCGCGCGTCTGCGGCTATGCGTTGGCCGGTTTCGTGCTGGCCAGCGGTCAGCTTGGCCTGTTGCCCCAGCCGGCCGGAACGCCGGTGGCGCTGCTGGCCGATTTCGCCATCGCGCTGGTGCTGTTCGAACTCGGCCAGCGCATCAACCTGAACTGGCTGCGGCATAACCGCTGGCTGGCCGTGACCAGCCTGGTCGAGGCCTTCGGCACCTTTATCGTCGTGCTGCTGGTGGCCCGGGGCTTCGGCCTGGCACCGCTGCCGGCCCTGTTGCTGGCGGCGCTGGCGATGTCTTCGTCGCCGGTGGCGGCGCTGCGGGTGGCCAACGAACTGCGCTGTTCCGGTCAGGTCACCGAACGCATGCTGCATCTGTCGGCGTTCAACTGCGTTTTCGCGGTGCTGGTCTTCAAGGCGATTGCCGGTTACTGGGTGCTGACCAGCGCCGGCGGCCTGCTTCCTGCCTTGTGGAGCAGCCTGGCCGTGATCGGCGTGTCGGCGGGGATCGGTGCGATGTTCGGCGTCGCCGTGCCGACCCTGCTGCGCTGGCAGCGGCGCGGTGGTGGCGATGCGACGGTGATCCTCGCCATCGCCACGCTGCTGCTGGTGACCCTGACGCACGCCCTGCAGTTCTCGGCCCTATTGGCGGCGCTGGTCTTTGGGCTGGTCGTACGTTACCGGCGCATCGTGTTTTCCGGTGCGGATCGTGGTTTTGGCACGCTGGGCAGCCTGCTGACCATCTTGTTGTTCGTCTATGCTTCGGCGACCTTGTCCTGGTCGCAGGTGGCCCAGGGTGCCGGGCTGGCACTGGCGGTCCTGGTGGTGCGCACGCTGTGCAAGGTCGGTGCTTGCGTGGCCTTCGCCGGTCTGTCTGGCATCGGCTGGCGCAAGGGGGCGCTGACCGGGCTGGCGCTGACGCCGATGTCGGTGTTCGCCATCCTGCTGCTCGAACAGACGCGCCATCTCGGTATCGATGTATTCGCCCAGGTGGCCGGTCTGGGTCTGCTGGTGCTGGCGCTCGAACTGCTCGGGCCGGTGGCGACGCAGCGGGCGTTGATCCTGGCCGGTGAAGCCGGGCGCGAGGAGGGAAGCTGAGATGACGCTGGAAGCATTCAAGGCAGGGGAAGCGCTGACCATGGGCGTCGAGCTGGAGCTGCAACTGGTTGACCTGACCGATTTCGACCTGACCGCGGCGGCGGCCGACATGCTTTTCCTGCTCGGCAAGCAGCCTTTTCCGGGTGATGTGAAGCCAGAAATCACCGAGAGCATGATCGAGATTTCGACCGACGTTCACACCGATTACGGCGCCTTGCTCGGCCAGCTTGGGCAGATGCGGAACGCCCTGGTCGAGGCCGGCGACCGCCTCAACGTCGGCATCTGCGGTGGTGGCACGCATCCCTTCCAGCGCTGGTCGGAACAGCGTATTTTCGACAAGCCGCGCTTCCAGGAACTATCGGCACTGTACGGTTACCTAGCCAAGCAGTTCACGGTTTTCGGCCAGCATGTGCATATCGGTTGCGCCAGCGCCGACGAGGGACTCTACCTCCTGCACGCGCTCAATCGTTATCTGCCGCATTTCATCGCGCTGTCGGCGTCGTCGCCCTTTCTGCAGGGGGTCGACACGCTGTTCGATTCGGCGCGGCTGAACTCGGTGTTTGCCTTTCCCTTGTCCGGGCGAGCGCCTTTCCTGTTGCGCTGGGAGGATTTTGCCGAGGGCTATTTCGCCAAGATGGAAAGCACCGGCGTGGTCAAGAGCATGAAGGATTTCTACTGGGACATCCGGCCCAAGCCCGAGTACGGGACCATCGAACTGCGCGTCTGCGACACCCCGCTCAGCGTCGAGCGGGCGGCTGCCCTGGCCGCCTACCTGCAGGCCCTGTGCCGGATGCTGCGCGAGCAGGGCGAGCCGGTCAGCGAAGACGACTACCTGGTCTACAACTACAACCGCTTCCAGGCTTGCCGTTTCGGGCTCGACGCGACGCTGGTGCATCCGCGCCGGCATGAAACGCTGGCCTTGCGCGACGATGTGCTGGCAACCCTGAACCAACTGGCACCGCACGCTGCCGTTCTGGGTAGCACCGGTGCGCTCGATGTGCTGCGCCGGGTGGTTGCTACCGGCAACCATGCCGGCGACTTGCGCCGCTGGCATGGCGAGTCAGGCGGACTGCGCGGTATGGTCGATGCCGCGGTACGCACTTTCCGGGGAGATGAATCATGATCTTTCGCCGTCGTCCCATCCATATCGGCCTGTCGGCGCGGATCCACCATCCGCAGCCGGACAGCCGGGGTATCCATACGCGTACGCTGCAGGTGCTGGAGCAGTCGATTGCCCAGTGGGTGCAATCGCGCGACGTGCTGGTGCTGATGGTGCCGTCGGTCCTGCAGGACGGCATCCTGATGCGCAGCAACATCCGCCTGCGCGACTATGCCGAATATCTCGACGGCCTGATCCTGCAGGGCGGCGCCGACGTCAGCCCGCTGGCCTACGGCGAAACGCCGCTGCAGTCGGCATGGGCCGGCGATCCGGTGCGCGACGCCTACGAGCTGGAGCTGCTGCACGAGTTCATGGAGGCGGGCAAGCCGGTGCTCGGCATCTGTCGCGGCATGCAGTTGATCAATGTCGCACTCGGCGGTTCCCTGTACCAGGACCTGCCGACCCAGTGCCCGACGGCAATTGCTCACGAGCACGAGGATTACGACCGCCATGCGCATGGCGTACGTTTTTCCGCCGACGGCCAGTTCACGCACTGGTTCGGCGGTGCGGCGGGGGGTGAGGTGGTGTCGATCCACCACCAGGCGGTGCATCGCCTGGGGAACGAGGTGATTGTCGAGGCTGAGGCCGACGACGGCATCATCGAAGCGATCCGCTGGAAGGGGCGCAGTTTCGTCTGCGGTGTCCAGTGGCACCCGGAGTTCCACCACCACGGCGACGGCGGTTTGCTTGACTGTGCACCTGTGCTCGACGCTTTCCTGGTGGCGGCTCGGCGCTGATACTGTGTCGAAATTGTCAAGGCTGGCGGAGCGTGACTGTCATTTATGGCGCGAAATGCGCCATGGGCGACCATGCTTCCTGCTCCCCGATTTTCGTCGGTAGTCCGGCAAGCCGCTGGTTGCGGTCGTTTCCGCTGAATGTCATGAAGTGTCGCCGTGCCTCCATCGAGCGGGCATGTTTATTGCGCTGGCATGTCCGCTTAATCGGCACTTTCAAACAATTCGAGGGAGAACAGCAATGGCGTGGAATCTGCTTTTTACATCCGATATCGGCTTGCTCAGCCTGTTTACGATTGCATTCATTCTGGTGATGGCCGTCTATATCGGCTATTACGCAGTGAAGCAGATCAACAAGGAGGGCGGCGCTTCGCGGACGCAGTCGCACCCCGGCGCGCATTGATTGCCACTGCCTGAAACACGATTCGCCGGCCTCGTGCCGGCGAATTGCTTTGGTGCTCAGGAAATCAGCCATTCGGGCAGGGCGGCTGGTGTGAATTCTGCCGCACCGGCATCACTTTCGGGCTGGCCGGCAACTTGGCGCAGCGGTACAACGCCTGCCCAGACGGCGATGTCGAGGTCGGCAGCGTCGTCCTCTACACCCCAGTTGCGGATCTTGGCCGCAGCTTCGTCCAGCGCCAGGCGCAGGACGGCCGTACCCGCCAGTTCCGCATCGCTCGGCGGCCGCACCAGCGCCGCACGCCCCGGGCTGACGTGTTCGACAAAGGCGGTGAGGGCAGCCTTCTTCTCGTCCGGCGCGTCGACTGCGACAAATCGCCCGTAAATCACCACCGAGCGGAAATTCATCGAGTGGTGGAAGGCCGAGCGCGCCATGACCAATCCATCGACGTGGGCGATGCAGACTGAGCAGTCGCTGTCGAGCAGGGTTTGCGTCAGGCGCGAGTTGTTGGCGCCGTGGATGTACAGCGCGTCGCCGACCCGCCAGCAGGCCGTCGGCAGGCAATGGACGCTATCGCCCTGATTGAAGGCAATCTGGCAGATCAGGGCGGTATCGACGATGGCGGCGATGGTGGCCGGATCGTAATGACCGCGTTGCGGCTTGCGGCGAACCCGGGTGCGCAGGCTGGGGGCTGGATGTTGCATGAGGTCTCCTGGAAAGTTCGGCCAGTATGCGCGCCATGTGGCACCATTCATGGAACCACGATCGTCTGATTTCATGGAGCCAGATGGCCCTCGAACTTGTCCTTGCCGAACTTCGTTTGCCGCTTGCGGGCGAAGCGCGTCAGCAACGTCTCTATCGCGTGCTCAAGCAGGCGATTCTCGACGCGCGCCTGCACGCCGGCCTGCGCTTGCCGGCCAGCCGCCAACTGGCGCTCGATTGCGGCATGTCCCGCAACGGCGTGCTGTACGCCTATCAGCAACTGGTCGCCGAGGGGTTTCTCGAAGCCGATCGTGGCGGTACCCGGGTCGCCGCCTTGCCGCAGCGCAAGACGGTGACAGCCAGCGTGGCGCGGGCCGGTGTCCTGTCGCGGCGCGCCGGCAGCCTGATCGCCATGCAGGCGGGTGAGGCCACCTTGCCCTTCGCGCCGGGCGTGCCCGATCTCAACGCCTTTCCGTGGCCGGTCTGGGCGCGTCTGCTGCAGACGGCCTGGCGCGAGGTCGGGGCGCGCCATCTGGCGTATGCCGCCGCCGGCGGTGAGCCGGCGCTGCGCCGGGCGGTCGCCGATTTCCTGGCGGCCCGGCGCGGCGTGGCCTGTGCGCCGGAGCAGGTGTTCATCGTCCCGGGCGGCAATGTCGCGCTCGACGCCTGCGCCCGTCTGCTGGCCGACCCCGGGGACATTGCCTGGCTTGAAGATCCGGCTTACCAGGTGGCACGAAATGCCATGCTGGCCGCCGGCTTGCGTACCGTGCCGGTTGCCGTTGACGACGACGGCATGGCCGCGGACGAGACCTTGTGGCGGACGCAGCCGCCTCGCCTGATCTTCCTGACGCCGTCCCACCAATATCCGGGCGGCAGCGTGCTCAGCCTGGAGCGGCGGCTGGCCTTGCTCAACCGCCTCGAGGCGGGCAGCAACTGGCTGATCGAAGACGATTACGACAGCGAATTCAATCACGCCCGTCCCGGTGCGCGACCGTTGCCGGCAATCCAGGGGCTGCGCCCGGATGCGCCGGTGGTCTATCTCGGTACCTTCAGCAAGCTGCTCTATCCGGGGCTGCGCATCGCCTACCTGGTGGTCCCGCGCTGGGCGGTCGACAGCTTCGGTCAGGCCTTGTCCGATCTTTACCGGGGCGGGCAGGCGGTCGAACAGCGTGCGCTGGCCCGTTTTCTCGACAGCGGCAGGCTGACCCGCCATCTGCGTGCGATGGCGCCGATCTACCGCGAACGCCAGCAGGTGCTGCGCACGGCGCTGGCCCGACATTTTCCGGAGGCACGCATCGCCGGCGGCAACGCCGGCCTGCACCTGACGCTGCACCTGCCGGCGGCGCCGCCGGATACCGCAATCGCCGCCGCCGCAGCCGGCCAGGGTGTCAGCGCCCGGGCGCTCAGTCGTTACTTCGCCGGGGCCGGTGCCGCCAACGGCCTGGTCCTCGGTTACGGCATGGCCGACGCGGCGATGATTCCGGAACTGGTCCGGCGGCTGGGTTTGGCGAGGGAGCAGGCTGCCATGGCATGAGCCTTGCGGAGGTGGCGCTCAAAGCATCGAAAAACAGGAGTCGCCGTGTTCATTCAGCCTGCCAGTACCTGGTCTGCCGCCGTTTCGGCCATTTCTTCCCGAGTCCGGCTCGATCATCCCGAGGGTCTTGCTGCGGCAAATGTTGCAGCGTCGGAAAATCTTGCCGACCGGACGAACATTTCCCAGGCTGCCCGGGATTTGCTGGCTGCCGAAACCAAGGCTGCTGGCAACCCGGCGGCATCGACGGCGGTTTTCGATACCAACCAGGGAGCGATGACGCTCGATATCGATGCCTATTTTCAGCCGCCACCCGGTGGTTTCGCCGAATTGCCGCCGTTGATGATGCCGTCGGCGAACAACATCAAGGCCCTGACCGATCATGTATCCGCACGCATGCCGGGTTTCCTGGCCAGCCATGGCATTCCCGAGGCGCCCGCCAGCGTCAGCTACGACCGCAACGGTGCGCTCCAGTTGCCGGCCGATTATCCCTACGCCAAGGAATTCAAGGCGGCGCTGGTCGGCGATCCAGTCATGGCCAGAAGCATGCAGACGGCTGCTGCGCTCTCATCAGTTCATGTCGAAATGCAGAAAAGCCTCCCGTTCCATGAGGAATACAGCGCGGCCAATTCTGCTGCCGACGCCGCCAAGGTGGTCGCCAAATATGCCTGGTTGTTCGCCGATAGTCGCCCGTCGGCCAGTATCACCCTGAATTTCTCCGCTGACGGTCGCCTGAGCGTGAGCGCCGACGGCGAGCCGATTTCCTGGGCGGCTGGCTGAGGGTGATGGCAGAATATCGAGGTGATGAATAGAAGACGTTTCGTTTTTTCCCTGGCTACATTTTCTGTCGTCGGGGCTGCCCGTGCAGCTGGCCGGATGACCGATGCACAGGTTCTTTCCCGCCTGCGCGAGCTGGAACAGCAGGCAGGAGGGCGCCTCGGAGTACATGTATTGGATAGCGCAACAGGCGCGGCGTACGGCTATCGCCAGGACGAGCGCTTCATGCTGCTCAGTTCCTTCAAACTGCTGGCTTGCGCGCTCGTTCTGCAGCGTGTGGATAGTGGGCTGGAAATGCTGGATCGGCGCATTGTCTTCGACCGCTCGGTGCTGTTGCCCTGGTCACCGGTGACCGAGCGCCATGCCGACGGGCAAGGGATGACGCTGGCGGCACTGTGCGAAGCGACCATCACGACCAGCGACAATGCAGCGGCAAACCTGATCCTGGCAAGCTACGGCGGACCGCTGGCGCTGACCGCCTGGTTGCGCCAACTGAATGACAAGGTGACGCGCATTGATCGCAATGAGCCTGAGATCAATGCGAAACATCCCGAAGGCGAACTGGATACGACATCGCCCCGGGCGATGGTTCTTACCATGCAGAAACTCCTGCTGGGCAACGTGCTCTCGCCGGCGTCGCGGGCAGTCCTGCAAGGCTGGTTGCTGGCCAATACCACTGGCGGGCTACGCCTGAAGGCTGGCTTGCCATCTGGCTGGCTGATTGGCGACAAGACCGGTACCAATCGCAGCGATAGCAACGATATCGGTGTCGTCTGGCCGCCGGGCGGCAACCCCTGGCTGGTTGCCGCCTATCTTGCCGACAGTGTGGCCGCGCCTGCTGTACGCGAGGCCTGTCTGGCCGGTGTCGGGCGACTGCTGGTCGACATTGCAGGAAATAGCTGACAAATTCAGTCGAGTATTCTAGAATTCACCCCCTTTCAATAGGGAGATAGCACCCCATGTTCCGGCACTTGCGTGAGGATATCCGCGCGGTCTTCGACCGCGACCCGGCGGCTCGCTCGTTCTGGGAGGTGCTGACCTGTTATCCCGGCATTCATGCGCTGATCCTGCATCGGGTGGCCCACTGGCTGTGGGGGCATCGGCTGCGCTGGCTGGCGCGGTTTACCGCGCATCTGTCGCGTTTCCTGACCGGGATCGAGATTCATCCCGGGGCGACCATCGGCCGTCGGTTCTTCATCGACCATGGCATGGGTGTGGTGATCGGCGAGACGGCCGATATCAAGGACGATGTCACGCTCTATCACGGGGTCACGCTGGGCGGGACCTCCTGGAACAAGGGCAAGCGCCATCCGACGCTGGAGAACGGGGTGGTGGTCGGAGCCGGGGCCAAGGTGCTCGGCCCCATCGTCATTGCCGCCGGCGCCAAGATCGGTTCCAACGCCGTCGTCACCAAGCCGGTTCCGGCCGGCGCAACCGCGGTCGGCAATCCGGCGCGCGTTCTCGATCCGCAGACCCGCGAACGTGAACAGCAGGCCGAGAAGCTGGGCTTTTCCGCCTATGCCGTCGGCCGCGATCAGGACGATCCGCTGGCCAAGGCCATCCACGGTCTGCTCGATCACGCCGCCGAAACCGACCGCCGCCTGGCCTCGCTGCTGAAGGAGCTGGAGGCGCAGGGCGTGAAGTGCGATCAGGAAGTCCAGGCGGCCGACGATTTCGATCCGAAATACCTGAGCAAAATAGTTGACTGATTTTGTCTGGATTGTATATAGTTGACCGCAACACTAGGTTATTGATCGGGAGACCGAAATGCGTTTGACCACCAAAGGACGTTTTGCCGTAACGGCGATGATGGATCTTGCCCTGCGCGGCGAGGAAGGGCCGGTTGCGCTGGCCGGCGTTGCCGAGCGGCAGAGCATCTCGCTGTCTTATCTGGAGCAGTTGTTCGGCAAGCTGCGCCGTTACAAGCTGGTCGATTCCGTGCGCGGTCCCGGCGGCGGTTACCGGATTGCCCGGCCGCTGGAGCGGGTCACCGTTGCCGACATCATCCGTGCTGTCGACGAGCATCTCGACGCCACCCAGTGTGGCGGCCAGGAGAACTGCCAAGACGAGCATCGCTGCATGACGCACGACCTGTGGTCCACGCTGAACGCGAAAATGTTCGAATACCTGGCCTCGGTTACTCTGGCCGATCTCGTCGATCGCGAGAAAGTCAAGGCTGCCGCACGCGGTGAAGCGGTGATCAGCGGCCCGCTGGGCCCGCACCCGCGTCGCGTCGTGCGTGAAAAGGCTGTGGCGCTCGCCTGAGAGCTATCATGTTCCAGCCTGTCTATCTCGACCATAATGCCACGACACCGCTCGATCCTGCGGTGAAGGCGGCGATGCTGCCCTGGCTTGACGGCCTGTGCGGCAATGCGTCGAGCCGGCACGAATACGGGCGGCGGGCACGGCAGGCGATCGACGAGGCACGCCAGAAAGTGGCGGCGGCGCTCGGCGCGCATCCGACCGAGGTGGTGTTCACCAGCGGCGGCAGCGAAGCCAACAACCTGTTCATCAAGGGCGCGGCAGCCGGCATGAAGCCGGGGCTGCTTGCCGTCAGCGCGGTCGAGCACCCCTGCGTGCTCAAGCCGGCGGCGCAACTGCTGCGCCAGGGCTGGACGCTGCGGGAAATCGCGGTCGATGCGGCTGGCCGGGTTGAGGCGCAAGACTACGCCGAACTGTTGCAGCAGCGCCCGGCGCTGGTTTCGGTGATGCTGGCCAACAACGAGACCGGCGTGATCCAGGATGTCGCCGCACTGGCTGCGGCGGCGCGGTCGAGCGGTGCCTGGTTCCACAGCGATACGGTGCAGGCCCTGGGCAAACTACCGGTCGATTTCCGTCTGCTTAATGCAGCCGGCGTCCATGCCCTGACGGTGTCGGCGCACAAGATCAACGGCCCCAAGGGCGCGGCGGCGCTGGTGCTCGACAAGCGTGTCGAACTGCAGCCGCTGATTGCCGGTGGTGGCCACGAGCGCGGTTTGCGTTCGGGTACGGAAAACGTGCCGGCCATCGTCGGTTTTGGCGTGGCGGCGGAACTTGCGGCGCAGCGCGTTGCCGAATTGCCCGCACGTCTGGCGCAGTTGAGAAATACGCTGGAGCGCGGCCTGACCGCACTCGGCGCAAGAATTTTTGCGGTCGACGCGTCGCGCCTGCCCAATACCAGTTATTTCGCCTTTGCCGATATCGACGGCGAAACCCTGGTCGGCAAACTGGATCGCGAAGGTTTTGCGGTCGCCAGCGGCGCTGCCTGTTCGAGCGCCAATCCGGAGCCGTCGCATGTGTTGCGGGCAATGGGCGTGGCCCCGGAGATCGCGCGCGGCGCGGTCCGGGTCAGCCTCGGCGCCGGCAACGACGAAAACGACGTTGAACAATTCATCAATGCCTTGCGGGCTACGGTCGGACGCCTGCAGGGACTGACGGCGATGACCGTCTGAAACCACCCGACGACCTAGCGAGAATGACGATGAAACTGCCCATCTACCTGGATTACTCGGCGACGACGCCGGTCGACCCGCGCGTTGCGGAAAAAATGATTCCCTATCTCTACGAGAACTTCGGGAATCCGGCCTCGCGTTCGCACAGTTTCGGCTGGGTTGCCGAAGCCGGTGTCGAGGAAGCGCGCGAGCAGGTTGCCGCGCTGGTCGGCGCCGATCCCAAGGAAATCGTCTGGACCTCCGGTGCCACCGAGTCGAACAACCTGGCGATCAAGGGTGCGGCCAATTTCTACGCTGGCACCAAGGGCAAGCACATCATCACCGTCAAGACCGAGCACAAGGCGGTCCTCGACACGGTGCGCGAGATGGAGCGCCAGGGTTTCGAGGCGACCTACCTCGACGTCCAGGAAAACGGCCTGCTCGATCTGGAAGTGTTCAAGGCGGCGATTCGCCCGGATACCGTGCTCGCCTCGGTGATGTTCGTCAATAACGAAGTCGGCGTCATTCAGCCGATCGCCGAACTCGGCGAAATCTGCCGCGAGAAGGGCATCATCTTCCACGTCGATGCGGCGCAGGCGACTGGCAAGGTCGATATCGACCTGAGCAAGCTCAAGGTCGACCTGATGAGCTTCTCGGCCCACAAGACCTACGGCCCGAAGGGCATCGGCGCCCTCTACGTGCGTCGTAAACCGCGTATCCGCCTGGAAGCGCAGATGCACGGCGGCGGCCACGAGCGCGGTTTCCGCTCCGGCACGCTGGCTACGCACCAGATCGTCGGTATGGGTGAAGCCTTCCGCATTGCACGCGAGGAAATGGTCGAAGAAAACAATAGGGTCAAAGCCTTACGCGATAAACTTCTGAAAGGACTTCAAGATATTGAAGCGACTTTCGTCAATGGCGACCTCGAGCATCGCGTCGCCCACAACCTCAACATCAGCTTCGCCTACGTCGAAGGCGAGTCGATGATCATGGCGATCAAGGATCTTGCCGTGTCGTCCGGCTCGGCCTGTACCTCGGCCAGCCTGGAGCCGTCCTACGTGCTCCGCGCACTCGGGCGTGACGACGAACTGGCACACAGCTCGATCCGCTTCTCCATCGGCCGCTTCACCACCGAGGAAGAAATCGACTACGCGGTCAAGCTGCTGCACACCAAGATCCAGAAACTGCGCGACCTTTCCCCGCTCTGGGATATGTACAAGGAAGGCATCGATCTGAACACGGTTCAATGGGCTGCCCACTGAACGAAACAACGGAGAAATAACATGAGCTATAGCGTAAAAGTCATTGATCACTATGAGAATCCTCGCAACGTCGGTTCGCTCGACAAGGACGATTCCAGCGTCGGCACCGGCATGGTCGGCGCGCCGGCCTGCGGCGATGTGATGAAGCTGCAGATCAAGGTCAACAAGTCCGGCGTGATCGAAGACGCCAAGTTCAAGACCTACGGTTGCGGCTCGGCTATCGCGTCGTCGTCGCTGGTCACCGAGTGGGTCAAGGGCAAGACAGTCGATCAGGCGCTGTCCATCAAAAATACCGAGATTGCCGAAGAACTGGCGCTGCCGCCGGTTAAAATCCACTGCTCGATCCTGGCCGAGGACGCCATCAAGGCGGCCGTGGCGGATTACAAGAAAAAGCACGGAGAATAAGCATGGGCGTTACCTTGACCGACTCGGCGGCGAAGCATGTTGCCAATTTCCTGCAGAAGCGCGGCAAAGGCATCGGCCTGCGCCTTGGCGTACGGACTTCCGGCTGTTCCGGCATGGCCTACAAGCTGGAATTCGTCGACGAGGTGAATGAAGACGACCTGATTTTCGAAACCTCGGGCGTCAAGGTCGTGGTCGATGCCAAGAGCCTGCCGTATCTTGAAGGCATGGAGCTCGACTTCGCCCGCGAAGGCCTGAACGAAGGGTTCAAGTTCAATAACCCCAACGTCAAGGACCAGTGCGGCTGCGGTGAGTCCTTCAACGTTTGATGGATTTAACCGCTGACTTTTTCGCTTTGTTCGGCTTGCCGAAAACGTTCCGGCTCAGCCTGTCCGAGCTCGATTCGCGTTACCGCGACGTGCAGGCGCAGGTGCATCCGGATCGTTTCGCCAATGCACCGGAGGGCGAGCGGCGGTTGTCGATGCAGTGGGCGACGCGGGCCAACGAGGCTTACCTGACGCTGAAGAAGCCGCTGGAGCGGGCCAAGTACCTGCTTGAGCTGGCCGGGCACGACCTGCAGGCCGAGAGCAATACCGCGATGCCGGCCGATTTCCTGATGGAGCAGATGGAATGGCGCGAGGCGGTGATGGAAGCGCGCACCGGCGGCGATCATCACGAACTCGAACATCTCTACCAGCGCCTGCGCGGCGACATCGACGGTCGTTACGCCGAGGTTGCCGCCTTGCTCGACGACGCTAGGGATTACGCGCTGGCCACCGACCGTGTGCGCCGGCTGATGTTCCTGGAAAAACTGCTTTACGAAATCGACGACGCACTGGCGTCGCTGGACGACTGAAAGAATATAACAATGGCCTTGTTCCAGATCGCCGAACCCGGCGAATCCGCAGCCCCGCACGAGCATAAACTGGCGGTCGGCATCGACCTCGGCACCACCAATTCGCTGGTCGCCACGGTGCGTTCCGGCATTGCCGTCTGCCTGAACGACGAACAGGGGCGGCCGCTGCTGCCTTCGGTCGTCCATTACAACGCCGACGGCAGCACGGTCGTCGGCTACGACGCGCGCAAGGACCAGGCGGTCGATCCGAAGAACACCATCGTCTCGGTCAAACGCTTCATGGGCCGGGGCAAGCACGACATCGCCCACATCGAGAGCATGGCCTACGACTTCGTCGATGCGCCGGGCATGGTCAAGCTGAAGACCCAGGCCGGCATCAAGAGCCCGGTCGAGGTTTCGGCGGAAATCCTGAAGACGCTGAAGGCGAGGGCGGAAGCCGGTCTCGGCGGCGAACTGGTCGGCGCCGTGATTACCGTGCCGGCCTATTTCGACGACGCCCAGCGCCAGGCCACCAAGGACGCCGCCAAACTGGCCGGCCTCAACGTTCTGCGCCTGTTGAACGAACCGACTGCGGCAGCCATTGCCTATGGGCTCGACAACGGCGCCGAGGGGGTCTATGCAGTCTATGACCTCGGCGGCGGCACCTTCGACATCTCCATCCTCAAGCTGACCAAGGGCGTTTTCGAAGTCATGGCCACCGGCGGCGATTCGGCCCTCGGTGGCGATGATTTCGACCACCGCATCTTCTGCTGGGTGATCGAGCAGGGCAAGCTGCAGCCGCTGTCGGCGGCCGACGGCCGGTTGCTGATGATGCGCTGCCGGGAGGCTAAGGAATTCCTGACCAAGAACCCGGAGGCGCCGATCACCGCGCGCCTGTCCACGGGCGAGATGGTCGATCTCAAGCTCGATGTCGCGACCTTTGCCGAAATCACCCGGACGCTGGTCTCGAAGACGCTGCAGCCGGTCAAGAAAGCGCTGCGCGATGCCGGCCTGCGCGCCGATGACGTCAAGGGCGTGGTCATGGTCGGCGGCGCGACGCGGATGCCGCAGATCCAGAAGGCGGTCGGCGACTTCTTCGGCCAGGAACCGCTGACCAATCTCGACCCGGACAAGGTTGTCGCGCTCGGCGCGGCGACGCAGGCCAATCTGCTGGCCGGCAACAAGACCGGCAAGGACGACTGGCTGCTGCTCGACGTGATTCCGCTGTCACTCGGCCTGGAAACCATGGGTGGGCTGACCGAGAAGGTGATCCCGCGCAATTCGACGATCCCGACCGCGCGCGCCCAGGAATTCACCACCTTCAAGGACGGGCAGACGGCGATGGCCATCCACGTCGTTCAGGGCGAGCGCGAGATGATCGCCGATTGCCGCTCGCTGGCGCGCTTCGAACTGCGCGGCATTCCGCCGATGGTGGCCGGTGCGGCGCGCATCCGCGTCACCTTCCAGGTGGACGCCGACGGCCTGTTGTCGGTCACCGCGCGCGAACAGACCACCGGCGTCGAATCGAGCATCACCGTCAAGCCGTCCTACGGCCTGTCCGACGACGAGATCGCCGGCATGCTCCAGGATTCGCTGGCCCACGCCAAGGACGACGCGATGGCGCGTGCACTGCGCGAAGCGCAGGTCGAGGCCGAACGCATGATCGAGGCGACCGAAGCGGCACTTGCCGAAGACCCGCATCTGCTCAACGAAGCGGAAACCGCCAGGATCCGCAGCGCGATCGCCAAGCTGCAGGAAGCGGCGGCCGGCGACAACCGCCGCATCATCAACATTGCGATGGACGACCTCGGCTTCGAAACCCAGGAATTTGCCCACCGTCGCATGGATCAAAGCATCAAGAAAGTGCTGTCCGGCCGCAAGGTCGAGGAAATCGGCACGGGAGACGAAGAATGACCCAGATCATCGTATTGCCGCATCTTGAGTTGTGCCCGGACGGTGCCGTGATCGAGGCCGAAGCCGGCAAGTCGATCTGCGAGAACCTGCTCGCCAACGAGATCGAACTCGATCACGCCTGCGAAATGTCCTGCGCCTGCACGACCTGTCACGTCATCGTGCGCGAAGGTTTTGCTTCGCTGGAAGAAGCAAGCGAAATCGAGGAAGACCTGCTCGACAAGGCCTGGGGCCTGGAGCCGAATTCGCGCCTGGGCTGTCAGGCGATCGTCAGCGACACGCCGCTGGTGGTCGAGATTCCGAAGTACAGCATCAACATGGCGAAGGAGGGACATCGCAAATGAAGTGGACCGACATCAACGACATCGCCATCGAACTCGCCGACAGCCAGCCAGACACCGATCCGCTGAAGGTCAATTTCGTCGACCTGCGCGACTGGGTGATGGCGCTGCCCGGCTTCGACGACGATCCCAAGCACTGCGGCGAGAAAATCCTCGAAGCCATCCAGCAGGCCTGGATCGACGAAGTCGCCTGATCAGGCGTCGACCGCCGCGGCAATGCCGCTGCCGCGCAACTGCTCGCTCATGCTGGCCACCGACAGCAGCACCAGCATCGGCTGGCCGCTGCCCGGTTGTGTCTTGACCACCGAGGCCAGCACAGAGGCGATGCCGACATAGATGTTCGAGAGATCGTCGATGTCGCTTTCCGGCACTTCCATGATCTCGCCCAGTCGGTCGACCAGGATGCCGAAGGCCTTGCCGTCATCGCCGCGCACCACCACGACCTGCTGCCGGATGCCGGTGTTTTCCGCCGGCTCGGGCAGCCCCAGGGCCGCGTGCAGGTTGTAGATCGGTAGCGTTTCGTCACGGTGGATCATCGCGCCATAGACCTGTTTCGGTGCGTTGGCCAGGGTGGTCGCACCGTTCAGTTCGACCGCCTCGATCACCGATGAAACCGGCAGGCCCAGCCAGTGCGCGCCGAGGTGGAAGGTGGCGATTTCGCGTACCGCCACATCGGCGGCAAAGGCCGTGTGGCGCATGGCAACTTCACCGGCCGAGGTGTTCAGGCGGGCATTGGCGTCATAGGTGCCCAGCGGGATGAAGACCAGCGCCGTGACCTCGTTCCGATAGGCGTCGTCCTTGCCCTTGAATTCGCGATAACCGCCGGACGGCGCGGCACCGACGGCCATCACCTGGCCGTCGAGCGCGATCAGGCGCGCACAGCCGTTGGTGTCGGGCCTGAGCAGTTCCGGCAACAGCGCCAGTTGTTGGCCGGGACGGTAGCAGGTGTCGCTGGCGGCGATGACCCGGGCCTGGTCGTCGATGAACAATGCGAAGCTGCCGGCTACGGGTTCGCCGTTGGCCTCGCGCGGCAAGGCGTCATTGAGCATGGCGGAAAACTGCGGTGCGCTGTCGAAGACGATGGCGATGCCGCCGACAACCGGCTGATTGCCTGGCGCACGCACCGCCGACAGGTAAACATAGGTCGGCCGGTTGCCATAGAGCGGGCTGTTGTCGAAGCGTGAGACCGCATAGGCCTGGCTGTCGCGCAGACCGAGGCATTCCTCGACCCAGGGCGCATCGAGCATCTGCCCGACCAGTTCGCCATGGTCCGGGTTGGAAACGGCCTGCACCCGGCCCTCGGTATCGAACAGCAGGATGTTGTCGTACACCGTGTACAGGCTGTTGATGTAGCCGATGACCCGCTCCAGGCCTTCACGTCGGCCCTTGGCCGTGGTGTCGGCGAGCAGGGCGCGGATGGTCGAGTCGAGCGCCCACCAGCGGCAGTCGTTGGCCCGCTCGTAGAGATTGCGGTCCATGATGTCGATGGCCAGTGCGGCGAAGAACTGGCTGTCGGCAAGCTGCGAGGAAAGCACCGTCGACTGCAGGTTGCCGATCGAGCGCGAGAAGACTTCGCGCATGCTCATGCCGACGCGGCTGATCTCACGCAGCAGGATTTTCGAGAACGCGCTGTTGACCGCCGCCGATACCGTGCCCTGGCGTACCGTGCCGTTCCAGACGGCGCGGCTGAGATCGCGCTGGATCGCTTCGGCCTTCAGCGGAATCGCCCGCAATTCCTCGGAAAACGCCCGGCCGCCGGCCATCACCGAGGCCAGCAGCGCCGGTTCGGAGATGTCGAGCGTATCGTCGTCGTGCAGGTCGAAAGCCTGAGCCACCGGCATCATCACCAGGCCGCGCCAGCCCGGCCCCTGGTAACCCTGGTAGCCCTTGGTGTCGCTGGCGAAGGCGAGGTAACTGCGCCCGGCAAAGCGCAGGCGCTGCAGGCTGCCGGAGGCGAGCTGCAATTCCGCGCCGATCGGGATCTGCCAGGGGTCGCTGCTGGAAATCACCTGGCTGGCGCCATCCAGCAGGACCATCACGCCGGGATCGTCGGGCAGCGCCAGGCCGTGAAAGATGCGTTGCATTTCATCGGCAAAGCGGAAGCAGAGCGCCAGCACGCCGAGGGTTTCGCCGCGTTCGGACTTGATCCGGTAGGCGTAGATCAGCGAGCGCCCCTGCTCGGGGAAAAGTTCGGAATGGGCATAGGATTCGACATACGCGTCCGTGGTGTTGACTGCGTCGCGGACCCAATTGTCGCGGATGGCGGTGACGCGGTCATCGGGCTGCAGCCGGGCGAGGATGCGGCCGTTGCGGTCGGTCAGCACCAGATCCTCGTAAACCGAGTATTTGCGCACGTATTCCTGGAAGCGCTGCTGCAGCGTCCACAGGTCGCCCGGTTCGGCGGCAAACTGCCGGATGGCGTCGTCGGTGCTGAGAAAACCGATGTCGGCGGTCCGTTCGAACAGATTGCGGACGAGGATGTCGATGACCACCTGAGAACGCGCCTTCATTTCCTGTTCGCGCTTGGCCAGCGTCTGTTCGGCAAGGTTGTTGAGCAGGTCGCCGGTCAGGCTGGCGAAAGCCTCGCGGGTCTGGCCGATCTCGGCGGTGGTGCCGGACAACTGGCCGAGCAGGTTGAGGTTGTCCCAGACGGCCTGCAACGACTGCAGCATTTCCCGGTATTCCTCGATCAGCGGCATGTGCGGCAACAACTGACGCACGCTGTCCTTGACTTCGATTCCCTTGTATTTCGCCACGCCTGACTCCTGCTTGCTGCCTGATGGGCGATACGAAGCAAGTCACATGCCCATTTCCACTAGTCGCCAACGGGCGTGTTTGCCGGATATTGTCTGGAAAATGTGACAAGCGCAGGTCTCGTTTCGGTGCTTGGGCACCGTGCTGGTGCAATCCTGCGGACGCCGATGCCCAGTCGTGGGAAAATGCCAGCGATGAACTCCCCATCTTCTGCAACCCCGGCCGTTACCTGCGAGCGCTGCGCAGCCTGTTGCTGCCAGCTTGAGGTCATGCTGATCTGCGACCGGGACGTGCCGGCCCGCTTCGTTGCCGACGACCGCTGGGGCGGGCAGGTGATGCGCCGACTGGACGACGGCTGGTGCGCGGCGCTCGACCGTGGCAGCATGCGCTGCACCATCTACGAGCGCCGGCCGGACATCTGCCGCGATTTTGCCATGGGCGACAGCGACTGCGTCGCCGTGCGCACCCTGTATTACACCCCGCCTGCACGACAGGAGCAGCCATGACTTACGAAGAACACCTCGACGAGGTGACCACGCTGATCACCGAAAAGTACGATGTTGCCGACCAGGCAGCAATCAAGATGGTGATGCGCGCCCAGGCCGACGATTTCTTCAGTGGCCACGACGACAATCCGGCGATCTGTACGCTGGACCGCGCGCACCTCGACGCCAAAGCCGTCTACAAGAAGTACAAGTAAACATGCGCTCGACCCGTGCCACTGCCGCCGTTGCCCGGCTCAACCAGCGCAGCGCAGGCCGGCACTACCTGATGGTGATGACCGGCGCCGGGCTGTTCCAGTTGCGCGAGCGCATCGACGGCAACGACAGAGATGTTTCGGATGCGCTCCCGCTCGACGATTTCGTCCGCCTGGTCGATGCCACCGGCCCGCAGCCGGTGCGCCGCATGACCAAGAGCGACGAGGCCTTTGCGCGGCAACTGGCGCGCCGGAAAAATCCGGATAACGATGACTGACGACCGCCTCTACCGACTCGGCCGCTTCCTGCGCGATCTCGGCCGGGCCCTGCATCTCAGCGGGGCGCCGGCGCACGAACTGGAGCGTCGCCTGAACGAAACCGGCCGGCAGCTCGGGGTACGCGTCGAAGGTTTTGCCGTGCTCACCTTCCTGGCGCTGACGCTGGTCGACGCCGACGGCAAGCGGCGGGTGGAAATGCTGCGTCTGCCGCCCTACGACTACAACATGGCCCGCTTGATCGAACTCGAAGCGCTGTGCCGCGAGATCGACGGCAGCGAACGACTCGACGCCTACGAACAGCGCCTGGCCGCCGCGATGGCCACGCCGGCACCCTGGTCCGGCCTGGCTTTCGTCGCCATGGGTTTCCTGCTGTCGGCGTCGGTGGCCCTGCTGCTGCGCGGTGGCTGGATGGAAATGCTCTGTGGCGGTGCGGTCGGGGCCGCTTTTGTCGCCGGCGTTCTCGGCTGCGCCCGTTTTCCACGGCTCGGCCCGGCGGTACCGGTCATCCTGTGCACGCTGGCGGCGCTGATGGCGCAGGCGCTGGCCTGGTTCTTCCCACAGCAGAGTCCCTTCGTCTCGGCGGTGGCCGGCGTCGTCTTCCTGCTGCCTGGCTTCATGCTCACCGTGGCCATGTCCGAACTGGCGACCCAGAACTACCTCGCCGGCAGCGGCCGGCTGATCGGCGCCTTCCTGCAACTTTTCCTGATGGGCGCGGGGCTGGCCATCGGCACCAAGATCGGCCAGACGCTCTATCCGGTCGAAACCCTGGGCGTCGTCACCAGCCTGCCGGCCTGGGTGATCTGGCCGGCGGTGGCGGTGCTCGGCGTGTCCTTGCTGGCGGTGCTGCAGGCGCCGTGGTCGGCGGTGCTGGTCTCGGCCGGCGGCTGCCTGCTGGCCTGGGCCGTGTATTCCGTGGTTGGCACCGGCATGGGCAATGTCGTTGGTGCTTTCTGTGCCGCTTTTGCCGTGGCCGCGGCCGGGCATCTCTACCAGTTCGTCAGCAACCGGCCCTCGGTGCTGGTGCAGATTCCCGGCCTGATCACGCTGGTCCCCGGCAGCATGGGCTTCCGCGGCCTGCATGCGCTGATGGCGCAGGACAGCGCCGCCGGCATCGCCTTGATCACCGAAATGCTGCTCACCGGCGCCGTCCTGGCCGTCGGCCTGCTACTCGCCGACAATCTGATGCCGCTGATTTTCCGGCGCAAGTCGGTCGCACCGGAAACAGCCGGCGCTTAATCCTCGAACAGGTTGAGGAGGGCGTCCAGACCGCCGAAATTGATCGCCACGTCAGCCTTGGCGCGCGTCGCCGGCTTGGCGTGGAAGGCCACCGACAGGCCGGCTTCGGCCATCATCATCAGGTCGTTGGCGCCATCACCGACGGCGATCACCTGATCCTTGCGCAGCCCCAGTTCGTCGCGCAGACGGCCCAGGTGGTGCGCCTTGGCGGCGGCATCGACGATGTCGCCGACGACCCGGCCGGTCAGCTTGCCGCCGGAAATTTCGAGTTCGTTCGAGGTGGCGAAATCGAAACCCAGCTCGATGCGCAGGCGCTCGGTGAAATAGGTGAAGCCGCCGGACAGGATGGCCGTGCGCAGGCCGGCGTTCTGCACGGCTTCCAGCAGTTCGCGGGCGCCGTCGGAGAGCAGCAGGCGCTCGCCGAACACCCGCGCCAGCACGCGGGCATCCAGCCCGGCCATCAGCGCCAGGCGGCGGCGCAGGCTCTCGCGGTAATCGATCTCGCCGCGCATCGCGGCTTCGGTGACCTCCGAAACTTCAGCCTTCTTGCCGGCGAAATCGGCCAGTTCGTCGATGCACTCGATGGTGATCAGCGTCGAATCCATGTCGAAGCAGATCAGCCCGAAATCGGACAGCTTGCGTCCCGCCTCGATGAACGCCCAGTCCAGTTTTTCCGCTTCGATCAGCGGAATCAGTGCGTCGAATTCCGGCGTACGTTGGGCATCGCGCAGACGAACCACCTGCGGCGGCAAGGGTTCTGCGGCCGACGCGCCGGTGGCGGCCAGAATGCGGTCCAGCAGGAAAGTCGGCAGGGCACCGCCCTGGATGATGAGATTCATCAGTTCAGGCGTTCCGGCAGCACATCGCGCAGCATCACGGCCGCATCGCGCAGCATCTTCTCGGTCGTGTCCCAGCCGACGCAGCCGTCGGTGACCGAGCAGCCGTACTTGAGTTGCGAGAGGTCGGCGGGGATGGGCTGGTTGCCGGGCTCGATGTTCGATTCGATCATCACGCCGAGAATCGACTTGTTGCCGGCACGAATCTGGTTGACCACGTCGGCCATGACCAGCGGTTGCAGCTCGGGCTTCTTCGAGCTGTTGGCGTGCGAGCAGTCGACGACGATGTTGGTCGGCAGCTTGGCCTTGACCATTGCCGCTTCGGCGACGGCGACCGAGACGGTGTCGTAGTTCGGGCCGCTGTCGCCGCCGCGCAGGACGACGTGCCCGTGCGGGTTGCCGGTGGTGCGGACGATGGCGACGCGGCCTTCGTTGTTCAGGCCGAGGAAGGAGTGCGGGCGCGAGGCCGAGAGGATGGCGTTGGTGGCCACGGTCAGGTCGCCGCTGGTCGCGTTCTTGAAGCCGACCGGCGTGGACAGCCCGGACGACATTTCGCGGTGCGTCTGCGATTCGGTGGTGCGGGCGCCGATGGCGGTCCAGGTGATCAGGTCACCGTAGTACTGCGGGCCGTAGGGATCGAGCGCCTCGGTGCCGGCGGGCAGGCCGAGTTCGTTGACCTGGCGCAGGAAGTCGCGGGCCTTTTCCATGCCGACGTTGACCTGGAAAGAGTCGTCCATGAACGGGTCGTTGATGTAGCCCTTCCAGCCGACAGTGGTGCGCGGCTTTTCGAAATAGACGCGCATGATGATCTGCAGCGTGTCGCCGAGTTCCTCGGCCAGCGCCTTCAGGCGGCGGGCGTAGTCCATGCCGGCGACCGGGTCGTGGATCGAGCACGGGCCGACGACGACGAACAGGCGGTGGTCCTTGCGGTCGAGGATGTTGCGCAGCAACTCGCGACCTTCGCTGACGGTGGCTTCGGCCTTGGCGGTCAGCGGCAGTTTCTGGTGGATTTCCGCCGGCGTCGGCATCGCATCGAAGGCGGAAACGTTGATGTTTTCGAGAATCTGGGTCATTTGGTCAGCTCGCGTATCATGTCTTTCACCGCCGCAACCTTGTCCTGCAAGGCCGGGCAGTGGCGCAAAAGGGAGATTTTATCCTGTCCCGCCAGCTTATAGCTGCGGTTCTTCTGGATCAAATTGATGATCTTGATCGGTTCGATAGGCGGATTCTTCGAGAATTCCGGCGCGAACTGGATCGTCACCTGGTCGTTGCCGGCGTCGAGCTTCTGCACCAGCAGTGGCTTGACCAGCAGACGCAGCCGGTGCGTGGCGACCAATGCCTGCGCCTGTAGCGGCAATTCGCCGAAACGGTCGACCAGTTCTTCCTGCAGCGTATCGATCTCGTCGTCGGCCTCGCAGTTGGCCAGGCGCTTGTACAGCGTCAGCCGCTCGTGCACGTCGGGGCAATAGGCGTCGGGCAGCAGCGCCGGGGTGCGCAGGTTGATTTCGCCGCTGACGCCGATCGGCTGCGTCAGATCGGCGGTTTCCAGCACCTTGCCTTGTTTCAGGTGGGCGACGGCGCGGTTGAGCATCTCGCTGAACATCGTGAAGCCGACTTCCTGCATCTCGCCCGACTGGTTGTCGCCGAGCACCTCGCCGGCGCCGCGGATTTCCAGGTCGTGCATGGCCAGGAAGAAGCCGGAACCGAGTTCTTCCATGGCCTGGATGGCCTCCAGGCGCATCTTGGCCTGCTTGGTCATCGCCTTCTCGTCCTGGACGAGCAGGTAGGCGTAGGCCTGGTGGTGCGAACGGCCGACCCGGCCGCGCAGCTGGTGGAGCTGGGCGAGGCCGAATTTCTCGGAACGGTTGATCAGGATGGTATTGGCGTGCGGGTTGTCGATGCCGGTTTCGATGATCGTCGTGCACAGCAGCAGGTTGGCGCGCTGGCCGGTGAAGTCGCGCATCACCTTTTCCAGCTCGCGCTCGTTCATCTGGCCGTGGCCGATGACGATGCGCGCTTCGGGCACCAGCTTTTCCAGCTTCTCGCGCATGTTCTCGATGGTGTCGACCTCGTTGTGCAGGAAATACACCTGGCCGCCGCGCTTCAATTCGCGCAGCACCGCTTCGCGGATGATGCCGTCGGAGAACTTGCTGACGAAGGTCTTGATCGCCAGGCGCTTTTGCGGCGCCGTGGCGATCACCGAGAAGTCGCGCAGGCCTTCCATCGACAGCGCCAGCGTGCGTGGAATCGGCGTCGCGGTCAGCGTCAGCACATCGACCTCGGCGCGCATCGCCTTCAGCGTTTCCTTCTGGCGCACGCCGAAGCGGTGTTCCTCGTCGATGATGACCAGGCCCAGGCGATTGAATTTCACGTCCTTGCCGATCAGCTTGTGCGTGCCGATGATGATGTCGATCTTGCCCTCGGCCAGGTCCTGCAGCGCCTGCGCGGTTTCCTTGGCGGTCTTGAAGCGGGAGATTTCAGCGACTTTCACCGGCCAGTCGGCGAAACGGTCGACGAAGGTCTGGTAATGCTGTTCGCAAAGCAGCGTGGTCGGGCAGAGCACGGCCACCTGCTTGCCGCCGGCCACCGCGCAGAAGGCGGCGCGCAGCGCGACTTCGGTCTTGCCGAAGCCGACGTCGCCGCAGACCAGCCGGTCCATCGGCTTGCCCGACTTCATGTCGGCGATGACGGCGGCGATGGCCTGAGCCTGGTCGGCGGTTTCCTCGAAACCGAAGCCGTCGGCGAAAGCCTCGTAGTCGTTTTCCGAGAAGTCGAAGGCGTGGCCCTGACGGGCGGCGCGCGCGGCGTACAGCGCGAGCAGTTCGGCGGCGGTGTCGCGTGCCTGCTCGGCGGCCTTGCGTTTGGCTTTTTCCCACTGCCCTGAACCGAGCGTGTGCAGCGGTGCGGCGTCCGGCTCGGCGCCGGAATAACGGGAGATCACGTGCAGTTGCGCCACCGGCACGAAGAGCTTGGCATCGTTGGCGTAGTGCAGTTCGAGGAATTCCTGCTCGCCGAGGCCGAGATCCATGCGCACCAGGCCGCGATAGCGGCCGATGCCGTGGCTTTCATGCACCACCGGGTCGCCGACCTTGAGTTCGGTGAGGTCCTTCAGCCAGTTGTCGAAGCTCGCCTTGCGCGCCGCTTCGCGCCGGGTGCGGCGCGGGCTGCCGGCGAACAGCTCGGTTTCGCTGACGAAGGCGACGCGGTCGAGCGCAAAGCCTTGCTGCAAGGGGCCGACGGCCAGCGCCAGCGTTTCCTTGCCGCTGGCGAAGGCGGCAAAGTCGGCGCAGGCAGCGGGCCTGAGACCGTGTTCGGCGAACGTCGCGGCCAGCGTCTCACGGCGGCCGGCGGTCTCGGCGAGCAGCAGCACGCGCCCGGGATAGCTGACGAGATGGTTCTTCAAGGCGCCGAGTGGGTCGTCGCTGCGCCGGTCGACGGCGACGTTGGGCAGCTTGCCGGCGGTGGCATTTTTCGCGTCCAGCGCCAGTCGACCGTAGGATTTTGCCGCGACGAAGAAGGCTTCGTCGGTCAGGAACAGTTCCTCCGGCGCCAGCAGTGGCCGCGCCTTGTCGCCTTGCAGCAGGTTGTAGCGCGAGCGGGTGTCGTTCCAGAAGGCGGCGATGGCGGCTGGCGCGTCGCCGTGGGTGACGAAGACCGCATCCTTGGGCAGATAATCGAACAGCGTCGCCGTCTCGTCGAAGAACAACGGCAGGTAGTACTCGATGCCGGCGCTGGCGATGCCGGTCGAGATGTCCTTGTAGATGCCCGACTTCGCCGGGTCGCCCTCGAAACGCTCGCGGAAGGCCTGGCGGAAATGCGTGCGGCCCTTGTCGTCCAACGGGAACTCGCGTGCCGGCAGCAGGCGCACTTCCGGCACCGGGTAGACGGTGCGCTGGGTGTCGACGTCGAAGGTCTTGATGCTCTCGACCTCGTCGTCGAACAGGTCGAGCCGGTAGGGCAGTTGCGAGCCCATCGGGAAGAGGTCGATCAGGCCGCCGCGGATCGAGTATTCGCCGGGCGACACCACCTGGGTGACGTTGGCGTAGCCGGCCAGCGTGACCTGGGCGCGGAACTTCTCGGCGTCGAGCGTCTGGCCCTTCTTGAATGCAAACGTGTAGGCGGCCATGAACTCCGGCGGCGCCAGCCGGTTGACCGCGGTCGCCGCCGGCACCAGCAGGATCTGCACCTCGCCCTGCAGCGCCGCCCACAGCGTTGCCAGGCGTTCGGAAACGAGGTCCTGGTGCGGCGAAAAATGGTCGTAGGGCAGGGTTTCCCAGTCCGGAAGCAGGCGCACCTTGAGCTGCGGCGCGAACCACGGGATTTCCTCGAGCAGTCGCTGCGCGTCGGCAGCGCTGGCGGTGACCACGGCGAAGGTCCGTTGCGGGTTGCTGGCCGCCAGTTCGGCCAGTGTCAGGGCATCGGCGGAACCGGCATGGGCCGGCAGGTCGATGCGCTGGCCGGCCTTGGGCAGGGCGGGGAGGGACAACAGGAGCGGGGTGACGGACACGGCGTGACTACAGGGCAACGACAGGGGTTGCGATTATAGCCGTTAGCCGTTGACCGCCTTGCCGGCAATGGCTATTTGAGCAGCCCGATCTCGCGTGCCGTCTGTTCGCCGATCAGGGTATGCAGCAGGCTGGCCGGGATTTCGGCGCGCTCGGCGGTCAGCGGAATCCGCCCGCCCATGATCTCGGCGCTGCGCTGCGGCAACAGCGGTGTTTTATCCGGCTCGGCATAACCGTGCGGATGGATGGGCTGCAGACTCGCCAGATCGTACTTGTCGGTGGCACCAAAGGTATGGAGCAATTCGTGGGCGATCACGACATTGTTCTGGCGGTGCTGACGCCGGCTGGCAAAGGCGTGGATCAAGCCAAGCTGGCCTTTGCTCAGGCCGGTGGAATGCGGCAGTTCCGCATTGCGCTCGGGGTCGTGGTAGAGCACGAACAGGCGGACCTGCGGTTGCGGGCCGGCAATGCTGTCGTTGTTCATGGCCCACCAGCGCAGCTTCAGACTCCACAGCATGTTGTCGAGTGCACTGCCGTGCTCGACCGGCAGCGGCGGCTGTTCGCGCAGCGGCGGCGCGACCCGGACCACCACCGGTTGCAGCACGGTTTTTCCATAGCGCCGGCTCTCCTGGGCGATCCACTGGCCGATATCCTCGAAACTTTCGTTCTCCAGCGTGTTCAGATAGGCACTGGTTGCCGCAGAGTTGTCGGCGGCGATCGGGTAGAGCGCGACATGGACGGTGTGTTCCCAGGCGCTGAGACGGGTTGTGGCGCGCCAGGCGGCAAGGCCGACGGTGGCGAGCGCGAGCAGGAGAATCAGGATGCGGAGTTTTCGGAACAATGTCGTGTCCAGGAAGCAAGGGAGGGTACGCAAATTGGCGATGTCATTATATTATTGCGACCTCATATCTTGAAAGCGCTCAATCCGGGTCATTCAGATGTCCTTGTTCAAAGAAAAACGTGCAGGTCTGGAACGTCGTGTCGGGCGCGAACGCACCGGCAGGATCATGATTGAACGTCGCGCCGCCGAGCGCCGGCAGGTTGCCTTGATGGAGATATCCTTCGTCGAATGGGCGACCCAGTTCGCCCGCTACAAGAAACAGGCCGGTAGCGGCGTCAAGTAAGCGAACCGGGTATTTCCGGCAGACGCTTCGCGTGTTGCGCGAACCACGCCGAGACGGGTTCTTCCTGATTCTCTCCGGCCTGCAGTAAGTGCATCTGGTTGGGACAGGCTAGATGACGGTATGCCCTTTGCCATGAGGCGAGCGCTACCGGGTCGTTGTCATCGATCAGCATCAGCAGCGGCGCCACCAGCATTTCCAGCGCCTGCAGACCGGCCCGGTCGATCAGTCCGCCATGGCAACTCAAGGTGCTGACCTGGGTGTCGCGCAGGGCGGCCACCCGGATCGCCGCCGGGGTAGCATCACCGCCGGCATGAATCGCCAGCGGCAGGTTCTGCATGTCGCCATCGCGGCGGATCAGGTCGAGGATGTCGGTCATCCGACGTGCCAGACGCGAAACGTCCTGGGTCGTATCGACGAAATGCCGTTCGCGTTCGCTGATCAATTCCATGGTGAGTACCGCATGACCACGGTTGAACAGATTGCCGGCGAACGGATCGTCCACCGCCAACGGCTGTATCTGTGGCAGCAGGACGAGGCTGCGCGGATGCTCCGGCAAGGCCAGATGGCCGAGCAGGGTGCCGTGCGAGGTCTGGATGTTCAGGTGTCGGTTCATGGCGCCAGGCGAACGGGAATGCGCCGGGCGCCGAAAGCCTTGCCGTCGTGCCCGAGCTGGCTGCCGAAGCGGCCGGCCAGGCGGCTCCGGCAATGTGGACATTGCCCCAGCGCATCAAGGTCGTAGCGCCGGATTTCGTACCAGTCGCGGACGATCAGGGCGGCATGACAGCCGGGGCAGTAAGTCGTGCCGCCCTCGCTATCGTGGACATTGCCGGTGTAGACATGGTTCAGCCCGGCATCGCGGGCGATGCGCCGGGCCTGCGTCAACGTTGCCGGCGGCGTCGGCGGGATGTCGTCGAGTTTCCAGTCGGGGTGGAAGGCGGTGAAATGCAGCGGCACGTCCGGGCCGAGTTCGCGGGCAATCCAGCCGGACAGTGCGGCGATCTCGTCGGCGCTGTCGTTTCGGCCCGGAATCAGCAGTGTCGTGATCTCCAGCCAGCAAGCGGTGTCGTGGTGCAGGTAGCTCAGGGTGTCGAGCACCGGCTGCAGGCGGGCGCCGCACAGGCTGCGGTAGAAGTCGTCGGTGAAGGCCTTGAGGTCGACGTTGGCGGCGTCCATGACGGCGAAGAATTCGCGCGCCGGCTCGGCATGGATGTAGCCGGCGGTGACGGCGACATTGCGGATGCCTTGCTCGCGGCAGGCCAGTGCGGTGTCGATGGCGTACTCGGCAAAGATCACCGGGTCGTTGTAGGTATAGGCGACGGCATCGGCACCGTGGCGCCTGGCGGCGTCGGCGATCATCGCCGGGGTGGCTTCGTCCATCAGGCGATCCATGTCCTTCGACCGCGAGATGTCCCAGTTCTGGCAGAACTTGCAGGCGAGGTTGCAGCCGGCGGTGCCGAAAGACAGCACGCTGCTGCCCGGGTAGAAATGATTGAGCGGTTTCTTCTCGATCGGATCGATGCAGAAACCGGAGGAGCGGCCGTAGGTGGTCAGTTGTATCGCCCCGTCGTGCATCTGGCGGACAAAGCAGGCGCCGCGCTGGCCTTCGTGCAACTGGCAGTCGCGCGGGCACAGGTCGCACTGGATGCGTCCGTCAGCCAGGGGGTGCCACCAGCGGGCGGGATACAGGTTCGTTGCGGTCAACGGGGAGATTCTTGCCATTTTTGCACCGTGTAGCGCCATAGCCGGAGTTCCGGCGACCAGTAAGCTGCCGGCAGGCCGGCCTTCTGTTTCAGGCGGGCGAGGAAGACGGCCGGCTCCGGCAGTTGTTCCCAGACTTGCGGCAGGAAAGTGGCCCGGCGTCCGCCAACGGCCAGGATCAGGCCGTCCACCTGTGGCCGCAAGCGGGTCAGCGCGTCGGCTTCGTCGGTGACGAACAGCGGTTCGGCCGGGGACAGCAGGGAAACCTCGACCCGTGTGCGCGCCAGTTCGTCGCGGGTCAGCGGCGGGAAGCGCGGATCGCGAAAAGCGGCAGCGCGAGCGTTGGCGCGTACGTCGTCGATCAACGGCCGGTGCGCTTCCAGGCTGCCGATGCAGCCGCGCAGTTCGCCGGCTTGCGTCAGCGTGACGAAGGTCGCGGCATTTTCGTGCAGCGCCGGCAGGTCGGGCGTTGCTGGCCCGGCCTCGCCCAGTGCTTCGCCGATGCTCCGACGCGCCAGTTGGAGCAGGACCTGACCCAGTTCATCCATGATCGCTTGCGTGAAACGCGAAGGCGGCGTAGCCGACGACACGCTGGCGGTCGCCGGCGGTGTCGCCGGAATTGCACAGGTCGAGCAAGGTCGGGCACAGGCCGTGCCGTTGCGCGGCGAGCAACAGACCGTTGACCGGGAAGGCACCGCAGGCTTGCTCAGGGCGGATGTCGGTGGCCAGGTCGAGAATGTGGCTGCAGGTGTCGCGGTCGACTTTTTGCGCGGTGGCGTAAGTCAGGAAATGCGACAGGTCGGAACTGACCACGATCAGGGTTTCCGGGCCGCCCCACAGGCGTTCGAGCACTTCGGCAACGGCTTCCGGCGTGGTGTCGCCGACGGCCAGCGGCAGTAGCGTGAAATCGGCGAGGGCGCGTTGCAGGAAAGGCAGGTGGACTTCCAGCGAATGTTCCTGCGCGTGTGCCGCCGCGCTGACGCCGACCTGCGGCAGTTGCGCGATCAGTGCGCGTGCTGCCGCATCCAGGCGCACCTCGCCGAGCGGGGTGGCGAATGCTTCGCAATCGGGCAAGGCCAGACCGCGCACGGCAACCCGATGCGTCGGGCCGAGCAGGATCACGCGTTGGATCGTCGCCCGCCATGGTACCAGCGTGGCGTAGGCAAGGGCCGCGGTCGGGCCGGAATAGACGTAGCCGGCATGCGGCACGATCAGCGCCTTGGGTTGCTGCAGGGGCGGCGTCTGGGCCACGGCCAGCAGTTGATCGACCGTTGCCTGCAACTGGGCGGGGTCGGCCGGGTAGAACATGCCGGCGACGGCGGTCGGTCGGATCGTCATGGCTGCCTCAAACCAGCGCCAACCCGACACCCATGCCGCCGCCGATGGCGAGCAGGCCGGGCAGGGCGTGGCGGGCCAGGGTCTTGCCGCCGATGCTGACGACCAGACCGATCTTGAACACCAGGTTGGCGACCAGCGCCAGCGTCACGGCGATGACCGCATCGGCCTGCAGCACGCGTTCCAGATTGAACATGCGCAGCGTGGACAGTACGCTGGCGTCGGCGTCGGTCAGGCCGGATACCAATGCAACGATGAACAGGCCGCTGTTGCCCGCGATATCCTGCAGCCAGGCGGCTGCCAGCAGCACGACGGCGTAGAGCAGGCCGAAGGAAACGGCGGTTTTCAGCTCGGTCGGATTCTTCACTTCCGGCATCGGCAACTCGCCGGCATCGTTGAGTATCTTCCAGCCGTACAGCGACATGATCACGCCGGGCACGATGCCACAGGCGAAGACGATGGCGATCGGTCCGATCATGCTGGGCGCGACGACGCTGGCGATGATGCCGAGCCGGATCATGACCATGACGTTGGCGATCAGGATGACGATTGCCGACATGCGCACCAGATGGCCGTGTTCGGCGGCGTGGCGGGAGAACATCATGGTCGTCGCGGTCGACGAGGCCAGACCGCCGAAAATGCCGAGCAGCGCCGCGCCGTGGCGGGCACCGATGATGCGCAAGGCGAGATAGCCGGCCAGTGCCAGGCCGGAAATCAGCACCACCATCCACCAGACCTGGCGTGGGTTGATCGCGTCGTAAGGGCCGAAACTCTGGTTGGGCAGGATGGGCAGGATGACCAGCGAGAGCACGGCGAACTGCAGGATGGAATTGAGGTCTTTCGGCGTCGTCCGCTCGCTGAACTGTTTCAGCTCGGCCTTGAAATAGAGCAGCACTGTCGTGGTAATCGCCAGCATTACCGCCAGCGTCGCGTAACCCAGCCAGACGGCGGCGCCCAGGCCGTAGGTGACGATGATCGCCGCCTCCGAGGTGAAGCCGCGATACTGTTCTTCCTGTTGCGTGGAAAAGTTGGAGGCGACCATCGACACCGCCAGCACGACCAGCCCGACCGCCAGCAGCCACGGGCTGCCGCTTTTCTCGCCGAGCATGGCAAACAGGCAGCCGAGCATGGCGACCAGCGAGAAGGTGCGCAAGCCGGCGGCGGAGTCCGGGCGCCGCTCGCGCTCCATGCCGATCAGCAGGCCGATGCCGAGCGCCGTGGCGAAAGCTTCGACCGGGGCGGCCAGTTCTGGGGCGACGAAACTCATGCCTTTCCTCTCTTTTGCGTGTTCTTCGTTAAAATTAAGCCATGCCCAGACATTACGCAATCGTTCCCGCTGCCGGCAGCGGTTCCCGCTTTGGCGCGGAGAAGCCGAAACAGTACCTCGACCTGCTCGGTCGGCCGCTGATTTTCCACACGCTCGCGGCATTGACCGCGCATCCCGCCATCGAACGCGTGTGGGTGGTGCTGGCGCCGGACGACCCCTGGTGGCCGCGTTACGACTGGTCCGAACTTGGCGCCAAGCTCGAAACCGTGCGCTGCGGCGGCGCCACCCGCGCCGAGAGCGTCGGCAACGGCCTGCAGGCGGCAGCGCTGGCGGCGGCCGACGATGACTGGATCCTGGTACACGACGCGGCGCGCCCCTGTCTCAGCCGGCAGATGCTAGATGCCCTGTGCGACGAACTGGCCGGCGACCCGGTCGGCGGCATCCTCGCCGTGCCGGTTGCCGATACCTTGAAGCGCGCGGACGACCAACAACGCGTCGCCGCGACCGAGCCGCGCGACGGCCTGTGGCAGGCGCAGACGCCGCAGATGTTCCGTTATGGCCGCCTGGTCGAGGCGCTGGAAAAGCACAATGCCGTCACCGACGAAGCCGGTGCCATCGAGGCGCTGGGGCTGAAACCGAAACTGGTACGCGGCGATTCGACCAACCTGAAAGTCACTTTTCCGGCCGACCTGGCGCTGGCCGCGATGATCCTGAGAGGCCGCAAATGAATATCCGAGTCGGGCAGGGCTACGACGTCCATAAGCTGGTCGAAGGCCGCAAGCTGATCCTCGGCGGCGTCGAGATCGACCATCCGACCGGGCTGCTCGGTCATTCCGACGCCGACGCGCTGCTGCACGCGATCACCGACGCGCTGCTCGGTGCTGTCGCGCTCGGCGACATCGGCCGCCATTTCCCGGATACCGACCCGCGCTACGCCGGCGCCGACAGTCGCGTGCTGCTGCGCGCTGCCGTTGCACTATTGGCTGAAAAGGGCTGGCAACCGGTCAATGTCGACGCCACGCTGATCGCCCAGAAGCCGAAACTCGCGCCGTACGCGCCGGCGATGGTCGCCAACGTCGCCGCCGATCTCGGCATCGCCGCCGACTGCGTCAACATCAAGGGCAAGACCAACGAGAAGCTCGGTTATCTCGGTCGCGAGGAAGCGATCGAGGCGCAGGCGGTCGTTCTAATAGTCCGTCGCGACGAAAACCTCTGAGCCGGCGCCGGGCCCGGGCCGCGCCTATTTCTCGGCGAGCACGATCAACTCACCGCTTGCTCCGTCCTGCAGGCGACGATGCTGCATGGCGACCAGCCGGTCGTCGGGGTGCTCGGCGTGCAGTTCGGCAAACAAGCGCGGCGCCGCGGCGGGATCGGCAACCAGGGCTCGGTAGGCGGTCAGGTAGCGATCAAGCGGCGCCCGGCCTGCAGCGCTGGATGGACCCAAGGTTTCGAACACGGCGAGGGCGCGGGTCTTGCCCTTGAACACCACCTTGCCGACCGGTCGCACTTCGGCGCCGGGCACCTCGGCCAGGATGGTTTCCGAGATACAGACGTAAGTGCCCAGATGCTTGTTGGCCGATTCCAGGCGCGCGGCGGTATTGACTGGATCACCCAACGCCCGGTAGTCGAACATCGTCTTGCCGCCGAAGTTGCCGACGATCACCTCGCCGGCATGCACCCCGATGCGGGTGGCGCCGAAAGGGATGCCTTGTTCGTTCAGGCGCCGTGCGTAGTCGCTGGCGAAAACCTCCATCTCCTGCGCGCAGGCCAGCGCCCGGGCACAGTGATCGGCTTGCGCCAGCGGGGCGGAAAACATGATCGCCACGGCATCGCCGACAATCCGGTCGAGCGTGCCCTCGTGACGGAAGGCGATGGCGATCATCCCGTCGAGGTAATCGTTGAGCAGCGCGACAGCGCGTGCCGGGTCGATGCCCTCCATCAGCGAGGTGAAACCGGCCAGGTCGGTGAAGATGAAACTGCAGGTCCGCCGCTGCCCGCCGAGCGCCATGTCTTCCTGATGCTCGATCAGGTGGGCGACGCGGTTGGGCGAGACGTAACGGGCAAAGGCCGTCCTGATCCAGCGCTGGTCGCGCTCGGTGATGAAATGGTGGGCCAGGCTGCAGAGGGCGAACGACCACAGGATGCCGAGCAGGGGCAAGGTCGGGTCGATCAGCAGGCGGCTGCCGGCGAACGATAGCCAGGAGCCGGCGAGCACGGCAAGCATCAGCAACAGGCAGGCGCCGGCTGCCATCATGGCGCGCGTGCGCAGCGCCAGGAAACCGGCCAGCAGGCCGCCGGCGAGCAGCGCGGCAAATTCGAGTCCCTGGGCCCAGGCCGGGCGTTCAAGGTAATGCCCGGTCAGGATCTGCTCCAGCGCTTCGGCATGAACTTCGACGCCGGGAATCAGGCCGAACGGACTGAAGCGCAGGTCCATCAGGCCTTGCGCGGAACTGCCGACCAGCACGATATGGCCGGCCAGCGAAGCCAGTGCGGCATCGTCCTCGAGGACCCGCCAGGCTGGCAGGGTGCGAGCCTTCTGGTGGCCGCTGTAATGCACCCAGATTTCCCCCTGCGGCGTCGTCGGGATGCTCAGTTCGCCGATCCGGATTTCCCCCACGCCGGCGTTGTCGCGATTGCCGGTCATCTGTTGCAGATGGCCGGCGCTGCGCAGGAAAATTACCGGCGCCGCCTGGGCTACCCGCAAGCTTTCGCTGACCAGGGTCGGTAACGGGATGTCGCCCTGGCGCAGGACGAGCGGCACACGCCGGACCACGCCGTCGTTATCGGGCACGAAAATCAGCGCGCCGTTGCCGCGAGCGGCGTTTTCCAGTTCAGGCAGGGCGGGGACCGCGCCGGCAAAGCCATGCACCCAGGCGACCTGGCTTTCGCCGAGATTGACGAAGGCGGCCTTGCGTGCTGGCGATTTCGCCTCGTTGCCGGTGCGCGTCAGGGCAAAACCGAGCACGGCGTCCGACTGCGTCAGTTGTCGGGAAAACAGCCGGTCGTGATCGGGCAATGCCTCGATTTCCTGCCGCAGGCCGCCCGCCAGCTGCCACAGCTCGGCGATGGCCGTCGGCGATGTGCGGTCGGGTTCGGCGAACATGACATCGAATCCGATGGCGGCGACGCCGGCATCCGTCAAACGGGCGCTCATCCGGGCAACGAGGTTGCGCGGCCAGGGCCATTGACCGAAGCGCGCCAGGCTCGCCTCATCGATGTCGATGACCCGTACCGGCACCTCGACATAGACACGCGGCTGCCAGCGCTGATACTGATCGAATACCGCATGGCGGACGACCTGCATCGAGGTATCGGCGAGCGCCTGGACGACGATGACCAGGACGATGACGGCGAGCGGTAGGAGAAGTGTCCAGCGGGAAACGCTTTTCATCGCAAGACCTGACAGGGTCGGTTATTTGGCTGATTATCCGGTACTTTCCTATGATACGCTGAAGCCTGATGGCGAGTCGTTTGAGCATGCACGACATTGTTCGGAGGGTTGCAAAATGAAAAACAAGATACTGGCATTGATGTTGTCCGCTCCCATGCTTGTGCTGGCGGCGGATTCGCCGGTCGGTTTCGTCAAGACGGTCAACGGCGAAGCCTCGGTCAGCCATCAGGGCAAAGCGGTCAGGGCCGAGGTGGGTACGCCGGTATTCGCCGGTTCGGTCCTCAGGACGGCAGCCCAGGCATCGCTCGGGGTCACCTTCAAGGACGAGACGGTGATGTCCTTTGGCCCCAATACCGAACTGACGGTGACCGAATATCTCTACGCGCCCGGCCAAGGCAAGCTCAAAATGGGCAGCAAGCTGACCCGCGGCAGCCTCAACTATGTTTCCGGCGTGATCGCCAAACTGCAGCCCGATGCGGTTTCGATAGAAACCCCGACCGGCACCATCGGCGTGCGCGGCACGCATTTTCTGGTCAATGTCGGGGAGTAAACCATGCGCCGAATTCATGCCAAACTGCTTGCCGCATTTCTGAGCATCGGCCTGCTCGGCGGTTGTGCCAGCAAGTCCTATGTCGTCCTGCTCGACAATCCCGATGGCTCCACCGGTGCAGTGGTGATCAAGGGCAGCAAGGGGGAGCAGGTCGTCGATCAGTCCGGCCACGGTGCCGCGCTGGACGGCTCGACCCGCGCCGCGCCGGTGGCGGCGGAAACAATACAGCGTGACTTCGGTAGCGCCATGGCGGCCCGGCCGATACTGCCCGAACGCTTCCTCCTGTATTTCGAGAGCGGCGGTGCCCGCCTGACCGAAGCCTCGGCAGCGCTGTTGCCGAAAATCATCGCTGCCGCCAACCGGCGTCCGGCGGTCGACGTCTCGATCATCGGCCACACCGACACCATCGGCAAGGCCGAGGTCAATGAGGCGCTGGCTTTACAGCGTGCCCAGGTGATCGCCGATCTGATCAAGGCCAGGGGACTGAAAGTCCATGCGCTGAGCGTCGAATCGCACGGCGAACGCAACCTGCTGGTGGCCACGGGGGACGAGGTCAGCGAACCGCGCAACCGGCGGGTTGAAATCTCCCTGCGCTGACGTTGAGGAATCGACCGCTGCCTTGAACAGCCGAAAGGATTGATCATGCCCGCAAGGTTCCAGTTCCGTTTTCAGTACTGGGTGTTGTCGGTACTCATGCTGATCGTCCTGTCGCTGACTGCCGGTTTCCTGTTTACGGTCTTCGGCAAGTTCCAGTCGATGATGGAAGACAACGCCCGCGAGCGCTTCTCGTTGCTCGCCCGCCAGTCGATCGAAGCCACCGGCGAACTGGTCGGCAAGGCGGGACTGATTGCCGGCAATCGAGCCGAAGACCGCCGCCCGTTTGATCCGGATGGCGCGGTACCGGAGCTGCTTGCCTCACTGGCGGTCAACCCCGATTTCTACGGTCAGTATTTTGGCCTGCCCGACGATGGGTTCGTCCAGGTCATCGGGATACGCGGCGACAGCCGGCTGATCGAGACGCTGCAGGCGCCGGCCGACACCTGGTTCGCCATTCGCCGGATCACAACCGTGACGGGTGGAGAACGTCAGGAGCGCTGGACCTTCCTTGACCGGCATCGTGAATTGCTGGGCCAGCGGGAAAATGCGGCACGGTTTGCGCCGACCTCGCGACCGTGGTTCCAGAGCGCCATGAAGAATCCGGGGCTGGCGGTGACGCCCCCGTATCTCTTTGCCTCCACCGGCCAGCTGGGGTTGACCATTTCCCGTGCCGTGTCCGGCCAGGCCGGCGTATTTGCCGTCGATATCAATCTGTCCCGACTGCAGGATTTTCTCGGCGAGCTGCCCTTGTCGCCCAATGCCGCGATCATGCTGCTTGACGCTGAGAACCGGGTGATCGGTTACAGCCTGCGCGGTGAGGCTTTTTCGGCTCTGGCAATCGAACCGCTGACCCGGCTCGACGCCATTCTCAACCCGACCTTGCAGGGCCTGGCCACGCTCAAGGAGCAGGATGGTGCGGCCGTCGTGCAGCTTGCGCAGTCGGGCAAGCCGGCGGATTTCGTGGTTGTCCGGCAATTGAGCGAGGCATTTCCGGGAGCGCGTTTCACCGTCATCGCCCTGGCACCGATCAGCGACTTTTCCGGTCCGATCGAGAAAGCGCGCGGCGACGTGATGGCGGTCTCGATCGGCATCACCTTGCTGCTGGTGCCGCTGGCCTTGCTCGGCTCGCGTCGGGTAGTCCATGCACTTGCCGCCCTGGCGCGGAATTCGGAGCGCCTGAAGCGCCTGGATTTCTCCGTCGAGCCGCAGCAGCCGGCCTCGTTCCTCTACGAGATCAATGCTCTGGGCGATGCCCAGATCGTCCTGCAGCACTCGATCCGGGACCGTACCTCGGCGCTGAATGTGGCCCAGGACAAGCTGCAGCACCTGGTTGAAATTGGGCTGATGCTGTCGCGGGAAAAAAACCGTGAGAAATTGCTGCGCCACATCCTGAAAAGTGCCCAGGAAATATCCCGTTGTGCGGCGGCGACGCTATATCTGAAAACCGAGCACGATACCCTGCGCTTTGCCCTGCGTACCGCCAGCGATGACCTGCATGATTTCGAGGTGCCGCTGCACGATCCGGTGAGCGGCGCACCCATGACCGGCTACGTATCGACCTATGTGGCGCTGAATAACGAGACTGTCGTCATCGACGATGTATACGGGGATACCCGCTTCGATCTCTCGGGGACCATGCAGTTCAGCGAGAAAACCGGGATGCGCGTGGTGTCGATGCTGACCATTCCCCTGTCGCCACGCGAGGGCGAGGTGATCGGGGTGCTGCAGTTGATGAACGCCCTCGATCCGGAAAGCGGGGTAGTCATCCCCTTTGCTCCGGAACTGGTGAGTTTCGTCGAGGCCCTGGCCGCACAATCGGCAGTCACGCTGGAGAACGTCAATCTGCTGGAGTCGCAGAAGCAGTTGATGGATGCCCTGATCAAGCTGGTGGCCGGCGCAATCGACGCCAAGAGTGCCTATACCGGCGGTCATTGCGAACGGGTGCCCGAACTGGCGATGATGCTCGCCGAAGCGGCTGCCGCGGTCGACAGCGGACCGCTGGCAGATTTTCGTTTCGCCAGTGAAGACGAGTGGCGGGAATTCCGCATCGGCGCGTGGCTGCACGATTGCGGCAAGGTGACGACACCTGAATACGTGGTCGACAAGGCAACCAAGCTCGAAACGATTTATAACCGGATTCACGAAGTTCGCACGCGTTTCGAGGTCCTGCTGCGCGACGCCGAGATCGAGCGCTTGCGAGCGATCCACGAGCGCGGCGAGGATGCGGCAGCGGCCGATGCCCGCTTTGCCGAGCGGCGGGCGCAACTGCTCGACGATTTTGCCTTCATCGCCGAGGCCAATATCGGCGGCGAATTCATGGCGCCGGAAAAGGTGGCGCGCGTCGGACAGATTGCCGAAGAGACCTGGCTGCGTCATTTCGACGACAGCCTGGGACTGTCGCAGGAAGAAATCCGTCGGCGCGGACCATTCCCGGCCCAGCCCCTGCCCGTGCGCGAGAAGCTGCTGGCCGACAAGCCGTGGCATGTGGTCCCGCGCGAGCCAGGGCGCCAGACTTTCGATCCGGCGCATGGCTGGAAGGTGACGGTGCCGGAAAACCTGTACAACTTCGGCGAGGTATACAACCTGGGAATTGCCCGTGGCACGCTGACTGAAGAGGAACGCTTCAAGATCAACGAACACATCATCCAGACGATCCTGATGCTGGAACAACTGCCGCTGCCGAAATCGCTGCGCCGGGTGCCCGAGTACGCCGGCACGCACCACGAGACGATGATCGGAACGGGGTACCCGCGACGGCTGAACGCCGACGATCTTTCCATCCCGTCGCGGATCATGGCCATTGCCGACATCTTCGAGGCGCTGACGGCGTCGGACCGGCCGTACAAGCCGATGAAGACGCTGTCGGAATCGATCAAGATACTTTCCTTCTTCAAGAAGGATCAGCATATCGATCCGGTGTTGTTCGATCTGTTCCTGACCTCCGGCATTTACCGCGTCTACGCCGAACGTTTCCTCAAACCGGAGCAGATCGACGAGGTCGATATCAGCCGCTTCATCGGCTGAGCGTCTTCAGTCTGCGCGCAGTATCAACCGGGCCAGCAGGCCGCCGCCCGGGTTGGCCAGCAATTCCAGCCGGCCGCCGTGCAACTGGGCGATGCGCTCGACGATGGCCAGGCCGAGTCCGGTCCCGCTGGCGTCGGTGCGGGCGTTTTCCAGGCGGGTGAACGGACGCTTGAGGCGCTCGGTTTCGCCTTCCGGAATGCCGGGGCCGCAATCGGCGATTTCGATGCGGATTTCCCGGTCGACCGCAACCGCCTTCAGGCTGATGGCGCCGCCACCGTATTTCCAGGCGTTGTCGAGCAGATTGACCACGGCACGGCTGATGGCGCGCGGGCGGACGCTGGCGGTCGATACGCCGTCCAGGTCGATTTTCAGACCGCGGCCGATGGCCGCCTGGCGCTCGCCGATGGCGGCGAGCAGGGCGGCCAGGTTGGTCGCTTCCGGCGCCTCGCCGGACTCGGTGCGGGCGTAGTCCATGAATTGCGAGATCACCGCTTCCATCTGCTCGATATCCGCGACGATGCCCTGGCGGGCGCTTTCGTCGGCGACGCTCATTTCGGCTTCCAGGCGCAACCGGGTCAGTGGGGTGCGCAGGTCGTGCGAGATGCCGGCCAGCACTTCCGAGCGATCCTTCTCATGGCGGGCCAGATCGCTGGCCATGGTGTTGAAGGCAGAGGCTAGTGCCCGCATTTCTTCCGCCCCATCCTCGGGCAAGGGCGACGGTGTCTGGCCGCGGCCGACGGCCTGTGCCGAACTGGCCATGGCTTTCAACGGGCGGGTAATGCGCGAGGCGATCAGCCAGGCGACCAGCAGGGCCAGTGCCACGGCCAGCGCCGCCCAGCTCAGCCAGCGGGTGGCGAAACTCCGGCTGACCCGCTCGCGTGGCAAAACCAGCCAATATTCGTCCTCGTCGCGCTCGTCGAGCCGGAAGCTGATCCAGAAACCCGGTTCGTCATTGACCTCGGCGGCGATCCGCGTCGCCGGGCCGAGCCGGGCGACGACCGCTTCGCGCATCAGCTGGTGAAAGCGCGAATCCGGCATCGGCAGGAGGCGATCCTGGGGTTCGGCCGGCAGCAGGCGAATGCCCTCGCGCGACGAGAACTCGGCGAACAGCCCGGGGCGCTTGTCCGGCGCCGCGGCGAACAGCGAGGCACGGATCAGGTTGACCGCCGAGGTGGCCATGTTGGCGGACTCGCGGGCGCGCGGTTCGACATCGATATGGCTGAACAGCGCCAGCCAGCCCGCCGTGCTGCTCAGCACCAGCAGGGCCAGCAACAGGAAGGTGCGCGCCAGCAGCGAGCGCGGCATCAGCTTTCCTTGGCGGCGCCGTCAGGCATGAAGACGTAGCCGAAGCCCCAGACCGTCTGCAGGTAGCGGGGCTGCGAGGGATCCTTCTCGATCAGCTTGCGCAGGCGGCTGACCTGTACGTCGATGGCCCGGTCGAAGGGGCCTTGCTCGCGGCCCCGGGCCAGGGTCATCAGCTTGTCGCGCGACAGCGGCTGGCGCGGGTTCTGCAGCAGGACCTTGAGTACGGCGAATTCGCCGGTGGTCAGCGGCAGCAGTTCGTCGCCGCGCTTCAGGGTACGAGCCGAAAAATCGACTTCAAGATTGCCGAAACGGATGCTTTCCGGGGTTTCCTCCGGGGCGCCGGGCGGCATGTTGCCCTGGCGGCGCAGGACGGCGTGGATGCGGGCGAGCAGTTCGCGCGGATTGAAGGGTTTGGGCAGGTAGTCGTCGGCCCCCATCTCCAGGCCGACGATGCGGTCCACTTCGTCGCCCTTGGCGGTCAGCATGATGATCGGCGTGCGGTCGCCCTGGCCGCGCAAGCGGCGGCAGATCGACAAACCGTCTTCGCCCGGCATCATCAGATCGAGGACGATCAGGTGGTAATGCTCGCGGCTGCGTGCCTTGTCCATTTGCTGTCCGTCGCCGACCGCCTTGACGACAAACCCCTGCTCGCCAAGGTAGCGGGTGAGCAGTTCGCGCAGGCGGGCGTCGTCATCGACGACCAGGAGGTGTTGGTTGTTTTCGTTCATGCTCGAAGGATAGCGCCTGACGGAAAATGGAGTACGGCAAATGGTAACAAAGGATATCGACGAGCCACGCCGGGAAACATTCGATTACAACTTGCCGCGCTGTGGGGTTAACCGTGGACGGACAATGAGTGTGCTCCGAAAAGGATAGAATACGCCGCACCATGAAGTCCCGCTCACTGATCCTGATTCTTTCGCTGATGGCGACCGCGCCGGCTCTGGCCGAGCCACCGCGGCGCGAACTGCCGCCCGAAGAAAAGCGGGAAATGCGCCAGCAGATGCGGGAGCACTGGTATCGCGAAAACATCGGCCCGCAACGCGCCGATGATGCACGTCCGGCAAACTGGCGAGATTTGCCCCCCGATGAACGCCGCCGCTTGCGCGAGGAAATGCGCCAGCAGAATGACCGCGATGATCGTCGGGACAAGCGCGGCTCGCGCAAGGGCGACTAATACCGCTGCCTTGGGGCTCTCCGGTAGAATGATGCCCCATGCAGATACTTGCCCTAGAAACCTCCACCGAAACGGGTTCCTGCGCCTTGTGGCAGGACGGCGCGGTGATCGAACGCATTTGTCCGCCCGGGCGCTCGCATTCGGAAACGCTGTTGCCGCTCGTGCGCGAATTGCTGGCTGAGAGTGGCATCGCCATCGGCCAGCTCGATGCGATAGCCTTCGATACGGGTCCCGGTGCCTTTACCGGCTTGCGCGTGGCCTGCGGTGCCGCCCAAGGGCTGGCTGTCGCCGCCGACCTGCCGCTGCTGCCGGTGGTCAGTCTGGAAGCCATGGCCGCCGCGACCGGGGCAGAGCAGGTGCTTGCCTTGCTCGACGCCCGCATGGGCGAGGTTTACAGCGCCAGCTATCGGCGCCGGGGCGACGTCATGGTTCTGCAAGGCGGTATCCGGGTCACGGCACCGGACAATGTCGATCTGCCATCCGCCGACTGGCTAGCCTGCGGCAATGCCCTGACGGCCTATCCGGCACTGGCCGAACGCCTGGGGGCTGCCCTGACATTAATGCCGTCCATCCTGCCGGAAGCCTCATGGCTGGCCCGTCTCGGGGCATTGAAATTGGCGGCCGGCGAGGGCATCGATCCGGCGCTGGCGGCACCGCTGTACATCCGTGACAAGGTCGCCAAGACGATCAGTGAACGCTTGAGCGAAGGTGGGCGCGCGTGAATCGTCCGCTTCCGTTGCTGACCGTCGAGTATTTTCCGATGGCCGAGTCCGATCTCGACGCAGTCGCTGCGCTGGAAGCCTCGCTGCAGGCTTTTCCCTGGACCCGGGGTAATTTTGCCGATTCCCTGCATGCCGGCTACAGTGCCTGGGTAGCGCGTCTGGGCGGCGAACTGATCGGGTTTTCGGTGGTCATGCGCGTGCTCGACGAAGCGCATCTGCTGAACATCGGCGTCGCCGGTAAATATCAGGGGCAGGGCTACGGCGCCCGTTTGCTGCGCAATGCCATGGACGCCGCCCGCATGGCCGGTACGCACCGGATGTTCCTTGAAGTGAGGCCGAGCAACGCGCGCGCGGTCGAGCTCTATCGCCATTTTGGCTTCCGGCAACTGGGCGTTCGTCGGGAATACTATCCGGCGGCCATCGGTCGCGAGGATGCGCTGGTTTTCGAAAAGGAGCTGGCATGAGCCTGAGCCGGGAACAGATGCTGGTCGAAATGGGCATCTCGCCCCTGTGGGTGTTGCGGGACGCGCCGCCGGCATCGCCGCCCGAGCCGATACCGGTGGTCGCGGCCGACGCACCGGCCGTGGAGCTAGTCCCGGAGCAGGCATCGCCATCAACCGTCGCCACCGATACGATGGACTGGCCGACGCTGGAGGCGGCGATCTCCGAATGCCGCAACTGCGGCCTTTGCCAGCAGCGCAAGCAGGCGGTTACCGGCGTGGGCGACCGCAATCCCGACTGGCTGTTCATCGGCGAGGGGCCGGGAGCGGAAGAGGACATGCGTGGCGAGCCCTTCGTCGGGCAGGCCGGCAAGCTGCTCGACGCCATGCTGGCGGCGCTCGATCTGGCCCGCGGCGACAAGGTTTATATCGCCAATGCCGTGAAGTGCCGGCCACCCAACAACCGCACGCCGGAAGCCGCCGAGATGGCGGCCTGCCGCCCCTGGCTGGTCCGCCAGATCGAGTTGCTCAAACCACGTGTGATCGTGCTGCTCGGCAAGGCTGCCGTACATTCGGTACTGGGCGATGACCGGGCGCTCGGCGCCATGCGCGGCCAGTCTTTCGAGTACAAGGGCATCCCTGTGGCGGTGACTTACCACCCGGCTTACCTGTTGCGCAACCTGCCGGACAAGGCCAAGGCCTGGGAAGATCTACTGTTTGCCCGACGGCTGCTGAAGCGGGTAAATCAATAAAATTAACAGCCCCTAGGGTAATACCCGGTTCCCGCGGCATGCCTTTGTTTTTAAGCTATGACGAACAACACAAAGAAGAAGAAGGTGTTCGTCCATGTCGAATCCCCTCGACACAAACAACGGCGGGCCAATTTGCAATCTCGATTACCTGCTGGTGAATCTTGGTCGTAATCGGGCGGCCGCCAACCGGCTGGTTCAGCTATTCCTCGAAAATCATCCCCACTTGCTTGCCCGGCTCGAACATGCGGCAAAGGAGAATGATATTGCAGCGATGCAGGATGTCGTGCACGACATCCGCGGAAGCTGCGTCCTGTTTTCGGCGCACCGTGCCGTTGCGCTGGCGCGGGAACTCGAATACGTCCTGCATTGCCACCGCCAGGATGGAGCGGGTATCAACTGGCTGGCGCGCAGTGCCGCACTGCGCAATGCGCTAGTCGCAGTCCATGACGAACTGAGGCGTTACCAGGAAGAGAATCCGGCTTCCGATCTCAGTTGAGCAGGCCGTTCTGAACGGCGAAACGTGTCAGACCGGTGACGTCGTGGACGCCAATCCGCTGCATCAAACGCGCCCGATGAAACTCGACGGTTTTCGGGCTGATGCCGAGATCGCGGGCAATTTCCTTGGTGGTGTGCCCGTTGGCAACCAGGCGCAGGATCTCGGTTTGCCGTGCGGTGAGTCCATCGCAAGGCGAAGCCGAATCGGTGCCGTGTTGTTCGCTGATTTTCGATGACAGGAAGGGGCGTTGTTCCATGACGGCCAGCAAGGCCTGCTGCAACTCGTCGAGGATGAAATCCTTGAGCAGATACCCGTTCGCGCCGGCATCGAAGGCCTGGTCGACAACGTCACGCCGGTCGATGCTCGACAGGATCAGGATGCGCACTTGCGGATTGCTGCGACGGACCAGTCGCGCCACCTCAATGCCCGACAGGCCTGGCATGGCAATATCCAGCAGGACGACATCGGGCGAGCTACGTTCGATCTCCGCGATGGCCTGCCGGCCGTCAGCGCATTCGGCAAGCACTTGATAGCCGGGGAGCGATTCGAGCAAAGCCCGAATGCCTGCGCGGACCAGCAAGTGGTCGTCTACTAAAACTATTCGCACGGTATTCATCGTGCGGACAGAATATGCCAAAACCGCCGCCTTGTGCCACCCACTGGGGTTTTACCTTGGGGCGCCCAGCACCGGCATGGTGATACCCAAACGCAGGGAGAGCAGGCGCAACAGCAAGACGATACCCATCGCGGCCCAGGCCGCGTTGACCGCAGGCAGTCCGAGTTCCTGCATGGCGATCAGTGACAGTGCGCCAATCCAGGCTGCCGTTGCATACAGCTCTCCCTTGAGGAAGATGCTGGGGACGTCATTGCACAGGATGTCGCGGAGCACGCCGCCGACCACGCCGGTGATCACGCCCATCAAGCTGGCGGCCAGCCAGGGCACATGCCACTGCAGCGCGATCTGGGTGCCGATGATGGTAAACAGGGCCAAGCCGATGGCGTCGGGTATCTGGAACAACTGCTGCGGCACGTTGATGCGGCGGACCACGAAAAAAGCCCCCATGCCGGTCGCCAGGGCAGTCATCAGGTAAGCCTGGTCGGCCACCCAGAAAACGTTGCGATCGAGCAGCAGGTCGCGGACGGTGCCGCCGCCAAGCGCCGTGGCCACGGCGACCAATAGCGCCCCGATGAGATCCATCTGCTTGCGGCTGGCGTCGAGCACACCGGTCAGTGCGTTGACTGCCACCGCGGACATGCCGACCCAGTAGAGCAGGGCGTCCATGCTCATGTCAGCGCAGGTTTTCCTTCATGGCCCGCTGAGCTTCGCGCTTGCCTTCCTTTTCCTGCTGGTCGGCACGTTTGTCGTATTGCTTCTTGCCCTTGGCCAGACCGATTTCGAGCTTGATCCGGCCGCGGACGAAATGCAGGTCGAGCGGGACCAGCGCGTAGCCGGCACGCTCGACCTTGCCGATCAACTTGCCGATCTCGCGCGCGTGCAGCAGCAATTTCCGGGTGCGTACCGGGTCGTGGTGGTTATGGGTCGATGCCGTCGACAGCGGGCTGATGTGCATGCCGATCAGGAACAGTTCGCCATGGCGGATGATGACGTAGGATTCCTTGATGTTCATGCGGCCAGCACGAATCGCCTTGACTTCCCAACCTTCAAGGACCATGCCTGCCTCATACTTCTCTTCGACGAAGTAATCGTGAAAGGCTTTTTTGTTGACCGTAATGCTCATGCCGCCACGCGATCCATTAAAATCCGCGATTCTACAGGATTACAGGAACGCTGCCGCCGCATGGCCCTGGTCGAAAAAACAGTCTTGATCGAACATTCTGCGCAGCAGATGTTCGAGTTGGTGGATCGTTGCGAGGACTATCCGGCTTTCCTGCCGTGGTGCAGTCGCACCGAGCTCAAGTTGCGCGACGACACGAAGACCGTGGCGACGCTGCACATCAACTACCACGCGGTGAAGTCGAGTTTCACCACCGAGAACGACAAGGAATTCCCGACCCTGATGAAAATCCGTCTGGTCGATGGCCCGTTCCGGCATCTCGAGGGGGCCTGGCATTTCCGCCCCTTGGCTGAAAACGCCTGCAAGATCGAGTTCAGGCTGCATTACGAGTTTTCCAGCAAATTGTTCGAGAAAATCATCGGCCCGGTGTTCAGCCACATCGCCAACACCTTCGTCGATGCCTTCGTGCGCCGTGCCGCGCAGGTCTATGGAGCCAACCATGGCGGATGAAATGATCAACATCGAAGTCTGTTACCCGCTGCCCGACAAGCAGGAAGTTGTCCGTTTGCGTCTGCCGGCCGGCAGTGTGCTGAAGCAGGCGGTTGAAGCTTCGGGGCTGGTCGAGAAATACCCGGAAATCGATCTGGCGAAGAACAAGTTCGGCATCTGGAACAAGCTGTCGAAACTCGATGCCGCGTTGCGCGACTTCGACCGGGTGGAAATCTATCGGCCGCTGATCGCCGACCCCAAGGAGGTACGCAAGCAACGGGCGGCCGAAGGCAAGGTCATGAAGAAGGGCGCCGGCGATGCCGACGCCTGAGGCTTACTTGCAGGCATCCTGCATGATGCGGCGGGTGCGGTCCATTTCCTGCCGGCGTTGAGCCGGGCTGATGACCGAGACGCTGCCATCCTTGGCGGCCTGACTGACCGGCGTATCCGATTGCAGCATGCGGTAATTGTTGCGCGCCCGCTCGCAGGTTTCGCGTTTTTCCTTGAGCGCGGCGGCTTCCTTTTCGGCTTTCTCGGCTTTTTCCCGCGCTTCCTGCTGACGCTTGCGGAACTCGACTTCCTGTTCTGCCGCCGATTGTGGGGCGGTCTGGGCCGGCGGTTCTGCGTTTGCTTTTTCGGGCTCAGTCGTGCCGGTCGCCACATTCGGCTGCCGTACGCCAAGCGAGCGAGCGCCGCGCGCACTTGCCGGTGGCGGCGTGTCGGAAATGACTGTCTTGCCGCTGGCGTCCTTCCACTGGTAAGTCTGGGCCTGCGCGGTCATCAGGCTGACACTCGAGGCCAGTGCCAGTGCAACAATCAGCGATTTCTTCATGGTCCGGTCATCGGGCTTTGCAAAGGATTTCTGTATAATACGATTTTGTGACCTTGGATCAAAGGCCATGCGACTTCTGCAAAAAGCCCTGACTTTCGACGACGTCCTGCTCGTCCCCGCCCATTCTCAAGTTCTTCCCCGCGATGTCAGCCTCGCCACGCGCCTGACCCGCGACATCACCCTGAACCTGCCGCTGCTGTCGGCCGCCATGGATACCGTGACCGAAGGCCGGTTGGCTATTGCTATGGCCCAGGAAGGCGGTATCGGCATCATTCACAAGAACCTCTCGTCCCGTGCCCAGGCCGCCGAAGTGGCCAAGGTCAAGCGTTTCGAGTCGGGCATCCTGCGCGATCCGATCACCGTGACGCCGAACATGACGGTGCGCGATGTCCTTGAAATCACCCGCCAGCACAAGATTTCCGGCCTGCCGGTGATCGACAAGAACGGCAAGGTGGTCGGCATCGTCACCAACCGCGACCTGCGTTTCGAAACCAACCTCGACCAACCCGTGAAGTCGATCATGACGCCGCGCAAGCGCCTGGTTACGGTCAACGAGGAAGCCAGTGTCGAGGATGCCAAGGAACTGATCCGTCTGCACCGCCTGGAGCGCGTGCTGGTGGTCAATGCCAATTTTGAACTGCGGGGCCTGATTACCGTCAAGGACATCCTCAAGTCGACTGAACATCCGCTCGCCAACAAGGACGCCAGCGGTCGTTTGCGTGCCGGCGCCGCGGTCGGCGTCGGTGCCGGTACGGAAGAGCGCGTCGAATTGCTGGCTGAGGCCGGCGTCGATGTGGTGGTCGTCGATACCGCCCACGGTCATTCGCAGGGCGTGCTTGATCGCGTTCGCTGGGTCAAGAAGAACTACCCGCAGATTCAGGTCATCGGCGGCAACATTGCCACCGCCGACGCCGCGCGCGCACTGGTTGATGCCGGCGCCGACGGGGTCAAGGTCGGCATCGGCCCCGGTTCGATCTGCACCACGCGCATCGTCGCCGGTGTCGGCGTGCCGCAGATCACCGCCATCCAGAACGTTTCCGAAGCGCTCAAGGGCACCGGCGTGCCGATGATCGCCGACGGCGGCATCCGCTACTCCGGCGACATCGCCAAGGCGATTGCCGCAGGTGCCGACACGGTCATGCTCGGCGGCCTGTTCGCCGGCACCGAGGAAGCCCCGGGCGAGGTCGAGCTGTTCCAGGGCCGCTCCTACAAGTCCTACCGGGGCATGGGCTCCCTGGGAGCCATGCAGGCCGGCTCCTCGGATCGCTACTTCCAGGAGAACACCGGTAACGTCGACAAGTTCGTGCCGGAAGGTATCGAAGGCCGCGTCCCGTACAAGGGCTCGGTACTTGCCGTGATCCACCAGTTGATGGGCGGCCTGCGCTCGTCGATGGGCTACCTGGGCACGCCGAGCATCGCCGACATGCACGAGAAAGCCTGTTTCGTCGAGATCACTTCGGCCGGCATCCGCGAGTCGCACGTGCACGACGTGCAGATCACCAAGGAAGCGCCGAACTATCACCTCGACTGATCGTTCCAGTGTCCAGAAGGGCGGCTAATTCAGCCGCCTTTTTCATTCAAGGTTGTGAACATGTCCCACCAGAAAATCCTCATCCTCGATTTCGGTTCCCAGGTCACCCAGCTGATCGCCCGTCGCGTGCGCGAAGCCAAGGTCTTCTGCGAGATCCATCCCTACGACGTCTCGGATGACTTCATCCGCAACTACGGCGCCAAGGGCATCATCCTGTCGGGCGGACCGAATTCGGTCACCGAGGGCGATACGCCGCGCGCGCCGAAGATCGTTTTCGAACTGGGCATTCCGGTGCTCGGCATCTGCTACGGCATGCAGACCATGGCGCAACAACTGGGCGGCAAGGTGATGACTGCCGAGGCGGCCGGCAAGGCGCGCGAATTCGGCTATTCCGAAGTGCGCGCACATGGCCATACGGCGTTGTTGAAGGACATCGCCGACTTCACCACGGCCGAAGGTCACGGCATGCTCAAGGTCTGGATGAGCCACGGTGATTCCGTGATGGAACTGCCGCCCGGCTTCAAGACCATGGCGTCCACGCCCTCCTGTCCGATCGCCGGCATGGCCGACGAAAGCCGCAAGTTCTACGCCGTGCAGTTCCACCCGGAAGTTACGCACACCGTGCAGGGCCGTGCCATCCTCGAAAGTTTCGTGCACGGCATCTGCGGCTGCGGCACCGACTGGGTGATGGGCGACTACATCGCCGAAGCCGTTGCCGCGATCCGCGCCCAGGTGGGCAGCGATGATGTCATCCTCGGCTTGTCCGGCGGCGTCGATTCCAGCGTTGCCGCGGCGCTGATTCACCGCGCCATCGGTGACCAGCTGACCTGCGTTTTCGTCGATCACGGCCTCTTGCGCCTCAACGAAGGCGACATGGTCATGGACATGTTCGCGCGCAACCTCGGCGTCAAGGTCATCCGCGTCGATGCGGTCGACGACTTCATGGGCAAGCTGGCCGGCGTCTCCGACCCGGAACAGAAGCGCAAGATCATCGGCAAGGAATTCGTCGAGGTCTTCCAGGCCGAATCGAAGAAGCTGGTGTCGGCAAAATGGCTGGCCCAGGGCACGATCTATCCGGACGTGATCGAATCGGCCGGCAAGGGCAAGAAGGGCGCGCACACCATCAAGAGTCACCACAACGTCGGCGGCCTGCCGGAAGACATGCACCTGAAGCTGCTCGAACCGCTGCGCGAGCTGTTCAAGGACGAGGTCCGCGAACTCGGCGTCGCTCTCGGCCTGCCGCGCGAAATGGTCTATCGCCACCCGTTCCCCGGCCCCGGCCTGGGCGTGCGCATCCTCGGCGAAGTCACGCAGAAGGCCGCGCAACTGCTGCAGCGGGCCGACGCCATTTTCATCGATGAGCTGCGCGCGACCGTGGCTACCGAACGCGATGTCGCGGCCGGCGCCTGCACCGAAGCTGATGTCGGCAAGACCTGGTACGACCTGACCAGCCAGGCCTTCGCCGTCTTCCTGCCGGTCAAGAGCGTCGGCGTGATGGGCGACGGCCGCACCTACGAGAACGTCGTCGCGCTGCGTGCCGTCGTTACCAGCGACTTCATGACCGCGCACTGGGCGCACCTGCCGTATGAACTCCTCGGCCGGGTGTCCAACCGGATCATCAACGAAGTGCGCGGGCTGAACCGGGTGGTGTACGACGTCTCCGGCAAACCGCCGGCGACGATCGAGTGGGAATGATCCCGGGAAAATAAAAAACGCCCCTGAAACCAGGGGCGTTTTTCTTTAGCTGTTTGCTGGCGGCTGTTTTCCGTTACTTCGCACAAAACTGACGATCAAGGTGATTACCGTCAGCGGCAGCACGTAGCCAAGCATGGTCGAGGAGAATGCGGACAGGCTGTCGTGCTGGGTGGCTGCCAGTACGAGGTAGGCCGTGTAGGCGACGTAATACGCGATGAATACACCGCCTTCCCAGCGGGCAATTTCGCGACCGGTAACAAAGATGGGCAGGCAAGCGAAAGCAACGGCCAGCATCACCCACAGGTCGAAATTGCGTGCCGCTTCGGAAACGATGATTCCACCGTCGGCGATGAGGCTGGAGAATCCGAGAACGGCAAGTATGTTGAAAATGTTGCTACCGACCACATTGCCGACGGCAATATCGCGTTCGCCGCGCCAGGCGGCAACCAGCGAGGTGGCGATTTCCGGCATCGAGGTACCGACAGCGACGACGGTCAGGCCGATGACGAGATCACTGACGCCAAAGATCTTTGCGACCGCGACAGCCGAATCGACCAGCCAGTCGGCACCGATAACCAGCAAGCCCAGTCCGCCGATCACCAGCAGGGCCTGCACGCTCCAGTGGGCATCCCAGCGGCTGCTGGTGTCCGGCATTTCATCGGCGAACTCAGCTTCGGCCTCCTTGCTTGCGCGGCGCGACTGCGTGACCAGGAAGACCGTGTAGACGATGACCAGTGTGAAGAGCAGGGCGCCTTCGCCGCGCCCGATGTTGCCGTCCATGGCAAAAACTACGAACAGCAGGCAGGTGCCGATCATGATCGGGATTTCCTGGCGGATGATCTGTTCATTGACTGCCAGCGGGACGATCAATGCGGACAGGCCGAGAATCAGGAGGATATTGGCGATATTGCTGCCGACCACGTTGCCAATCGCCAGGTCGCCGCTACCGTTGAGCGCGGCACCGGCGGATACGGCCATTTCCGGCGCGCTGGTGCCGAAGGCGACAATGGTCAGGCCGATGACCAGCGGTGAAATGCCGAAAGTCAGCGCCAGACGGGCCGCGCCGCGCACCAGCAGTTCAGCGCCCAGGGTCAGGGCAGCAAGCCCCAGGATAAACATCAGTATATGTTCGAACATGATCGCAATACGAAAACGGTGAGGGGGAAGTGCCTTTCAAGGCTGCGGTATACTACGCCTCCGCCTCGCTCGCCACATCGAATAATGACTTCGGAAAATACTGTTGATATCCAGCCGTCCGGCTTGAGCGACGAATATTTCATGCGCGAGGCCATATCCTTGGCGCGGGCGGCCGAATGCCTTGGCGAAGTTCCGGTTGGTGCCGTCGTCGTGCTCGACGGAAAAATCGTCGGTCGCGGCTTCAATTCGCCGATCGGCGAGCATGATCCGACGGCGCACGCGGAAATCGCGGCCTTGCGCGATGCAGCCAGGACGATGGGCAATTACCGCTTGCCGGGTTGCGAACTGTACGTGACGCTGGAACCTTGCGCGATGTGCGCCGGTGCGATCATGCATGCGAGGATCAGCCGGGTCATTTACGGCGCGCGCGATCCGAAAACCGGCGTTCATGGCAGCGTGGTCGATCTGTTCGGTGTCCAGCGGCTGAATCATCATGCCAGCGTGGAAGGCGGCATTCTGGCCGACGAATGCAGTCAGTTGCTGTCCGCCTTCTTTGCCGGGCGGCGCCGGAAAACGACATGAAACTCATGATCTCGGTCGCCCATCAGCGCCTGCAGGTAAAGGACGACGATGGTACGCTCCTGAAGGAATACGCCGTTTCGACCGCCAAGGCCGGGGTCGGCGAGCAGTCGGGTAGTTACCGGACACCACGCGGAATGCACGTCATCCGCGCCAAGATCGGTGCCGGTCAGGCGGCCAACACCGTATTCGTCCGCCGCCGGCCGACCGGGGAGATCTGGACGCCGGAACTGGCCGAACAATTTCCGGGACGCGACTGGATCCTGACGCGCATCCTCTGGCTGTCGGGGTGTGAGCCCGGCCACAACCGTCTCGGTTGCGTCGATACGATGCGCCGCTACGTCTATATCCACGGCTCGCCGGATACGGCGCAAATGGGGGTTCCCGGATCGCATGGCTGCGTCCGCATGCGCAACGCCGACATCATCGAGTTGTTCGACCTGGTGCCGTGCTATACGGCCGTCGAAATCCGCGAAGACTGAGTTTCGCTGCCGTCTGCGGCAAAGCTTTTCTCGTACAACACCATGTCGCCGGCCGCATTGCGCAGCAGCAGCGTCGAGGCGCGCGTGCCGTAATCCGGCGATTGCACGAAAACTGCCGACAGCAGCCTTTCCCAGGCCAGTGGCACGCCGGTATCCGGCAGGCGGTCGTCGGTTTCGATGCTGCGGTCAGCCAGGAGTTCGAAGAAGGCGGCTTCATCGGGTAGCCGATCGAGCGCCCGGGAAAAGTTCTCGCGCGCCTTGAGCAGTTTCGGCCAGGGCGTGTCCAGGCGGTGGTTGGATAATCCATAAACACCCGGCGGCAGGCTGCGGTAGCCGGGGTCGCGATTGGAGGCGTAAACCAGCGTTTCCCGGTCGGCAAGCAGCAGGTTGAAGCCTGAGTAATCGCCCGGCGTCAGCGCTTCGGCGTAGGTCTGGGCCGCTTGCTGGTCGAGCAGAAAACGGGCAGTGAGTTCGCCGCGCGAGCGCTTTCCTTTGACAGCGCCGGGCTCGCGCACATTGGTGACGGCCGCGAAGCGACCGTCGCGGGTGGCGCCCAGCCAGGTGCCGCCGGCTTCGAGATCGCGCCCGCCAAACACCCGCGCATCTTCTTCCCAGAAAGCGGCAGACGCCGTCGGCCGGGCATGAAACTCATCGCGGTTGGCGGCGACCACCAGCGGGTAAGCCGGATGGACCTGCCAGCCGACCAGGATCAGGCACATCGATCCCGGTCAGGCCGGATTGACCGCGCTGGCTGTCACCTGTTGTCCATCGCGGCTGCCAAGACGCAGGTTGCCAGCGTAGTTGGACTGAACCACCGCCAGCGCCACGTGACCGCCGGCGGGCGAGGGCGCACCCAGCATCACCTTGCCGCTGGCCTGTTCCAGGTTGTCGGGCGAATAAAGATCGGCACCGGCAGTCAGCGGAATGTCGGCACTCAGTCGGTAGAGATGGCGCTTGACCTTGCCCAGGTACTGCGTGCGGGCGACGATTTCCTGCCCCGGGTAGCAGCCCTTGTTGAAACTGACGCCGCCGATCTTTTCGAAATCCGCCATCTGCGGCACGAATTCTTCCTTGGTGGCCAGGCTGACCAACGGGAAGGCTGCCTGCACATCCAGCCAGCGCCAGGCCGGCACGCCGGCCGGGCGTGCCTTGACGCCGAGCTTCTGCCAAAGCACGGGCAAGGCGGCCACCGGGGCAGCCAGGATGTAGCGTTGGGCGTCGACATGAATGATGCTGGTGCCGTCGCCGCTGCTCGTGGCGCGCATGGTGCCATCGGGGATAGGCAGTCCGGCATCGGTCAGCGCTTCGGCGGCTTGCGGGCCAGCCAGGCCGAGCAGGACCGTGTCGCTTTCCACCTGCAGCTTGACCTTGGCGCGCAGGATGAACATCTGCAGGCGCTTGGCGGTGGCTTCGAGCAGATCGGCTGCCAGCAACATCCGGTAGCTTTCGTTCTCGTGCCAGACGACGAAGCTGGCCTGCATCCGTCCCTTGGCCGTACACCATCCGGCATGCTGGGCGGCGCCCTGGGCGAGATGATTGACGTCGCTGGTCAGTTGGCCGTGCAGGAAAGTCTTGGCTTCGTCGCCGCTGGCGCGGAGGATCGCCAGGTGCGTCAGCGGTACGAGGACGGTTTGCCGGCTGGCTGCCAGCAATTCCGCCTGAGCGTCGCCGAAGTGCAGGACTTCCGGAACATCTGCGGCAAAGCAGGCGTCGGTCGATTCGAGAAAGCTGCGCCAATGGGGATTCATGAGGGCTCCTTGAGGTTTGGGCTATTATATCGCCCGTTTCGGTGCACGCTTTCGTGCGCACATCCATGCTCGTTTCCGACGGGCAAGACCAGCCAAAGCGTCACGAGTTCCCATGCGTCTTGTTTTTCGTCTTGTTGCCCTGTTGTTGATTGCCGCCATCGGTTTGGCCGCCAGCTTCGTCTGGTGGACCCAGCAGCCGATCGAGGTTTCCGAAAATGCGCTTGAATTCCGCGTCATGCCGGGCAGCAGCCTGCGGGCAGCGGTCAGGCAAATGAACGAGGCAGGCTTGTCGGTCGATGCCGACCTGTTCGTCCTGCTCGCCCGCTGGCAAGGGAAAAGTGGCGCGATCAAGCCTGGCACATACGGCACTTCGGTCGGCGAAACACCGCTCAGCCTGCTCGAAAAACTGGCCAGCGGCAAAGTCATCCAGGCCAGCATCACGCTGGTCGAGGGCTGGACTTTCCGCCAATTCCGCGCCCGGCTCGATGCCCATCCGGCGTTGCGGCACGATACGCTGGGCATGAGCGAAGCGCAGATCATCGCCCGCCTGGGACTGCCGCTGAGCAGTCTGGAAGGCAGGCTGTTTCCCGATACCTACCTGTTCGACAAGGAGTCGAGCGATCTCGAACTGATCGCTCGGGCAGTCGCCTCGATGCAGGCCCGACTGGACGAAACCTGGTCGCAACGTCCGGCGGGCCTGCCGTACAAGACGGCGGACGATGTCCTGACCATGGCCTCGATCATCGAGAAGGAAACCGGCCGCGAGGAAGACCGCGCCCATGTCGCTGCCGTCTTCGTCAACCGACTGCGCATCGGCATGCGCCTGCAGACCGATCCGACGGTCATCTACGGGCTGGGCGAAGCTTTCGATGGCAATCTGCGCAAGATTCACCTGCAGACTGACACACCCTACAACACCTATACGCGAGCCGGTCTGCCGCCGACGCCGATCGCCATGCCGGGGCTAGCCTCGCTGCGCGCGGCAATTTCACCGGCTGACAGCACTGCCATCTATTTCGTTGCGCGCGGCGACGGCACCAGTCAGTTTTCACGAACACTCGACGAGCACAACCGTGCCGTGAACCGTTACCAGAGAGGCGGAAAATGAGAGGCAAATTCATCACTTTCGAAGGCATCGACGGGGCCGGCAAGAGCAGCCATGTCGAGTGGCTGGCCGAGACCCTGCGCGGTCGCGGTCTCACGGTCTTGGTTACGCGTGAGCCGGGCGGCACCCCGTTGGGTGAAAAGCTGCGTGAATTGCTGCTCAACGAATCGATGCACCTGGAAACGGAGACGCTGCTGATGTTCGCCGCCCGCCGGGAACACCTGGCCCAGCGTATCGAACCGGCGCTGGCGCGCGGAGAATGGGTGATCTGCGATCGTTTCAGCGATGCCACCTGGGCCTATCAGGGTGGCGGACGCGGCCTCGACAAAGCCAAATTCCTGGCACTTGAACACTGGGTCCATGAACATCTACAACCGGATTTGACCCTGTTGTTTGACCTGCCACTCGAAGTTGCGCGGGAACGCATCGTTCTGGCCAACCGCGTACTCGACAAATTCGAGCAGGAGCGCGCCGATTTTCATCATCGCGTCCGCCAGGCGTATCTGGATCGCGCTCAGGCCAGCCCCTCGAGAATTCGCACGGTGGCTGCCGACAACAGCATCGAACAAATTCGCAAACAACTTGAAGTTATTGTTTCAAGTATTTGTTAATGAACATTTTAGAGATACATTCCGACACCTGGGAGAGCCTGCAGTCCAGGCGTGATCGCCTGCCGCACGCCTTGTTGCTGATTGGCCAGAAAGGCCTGGGCAAGTTTGCGCTGGCCCGCGAGTTTGCTGCTTCGCTACTGTGCGAGAGCCGTACCGAGAACGGCACCGCCTGTGGCCATTGCCTGGCTTGCAACTGGTTTGCCCAGGGCAATCATCCGGATTTTCGTTTGCTGCAACCGGAAGCGCTCGCTGCGGCAAGCGAGGTGGAAGAGGGCAAGAAGAAGCCCAGCCAGCAGATCACCATTGACCAGATTCGCGGCCTTGACGAATTCCTGGGGGTTGGCAGCCACCGCGGCGGGCTCAGCATCGTATTGATCAACCCGGCCGAAGCAATGAACCGGAATGCCGCGAATTCGATCTTGAAAATACTTGAAGAACCTCCACCAAATATATTGTTTTTATTGGTTTCTGGAGAGCCTTCCGGTTTGTTGCCAACGATACGCAGCCGCTGCCAGATACTGTCCGTGGCAACGCCGCCCCAGCAGGTGGCAGTTGCCGCACTCAAGGCATCCGGTATTGCCGACGCGGAGCGCTGGCTGGCACTGAGCGGCGGCTCCCCGCGCTTTGCCGAAGAAATGGCCGCCGCCGGGCAGGGGAGTTGGCTCGATGTTCTGGTGACTCGCCTGCAGGAGGGGCGCAACGCATCGCCGCTGCAAATGGCCGGCGACCTGGAAAAGCTGATCAAGGACAGCAAGGGCAGCCTGCAGCTCAAGCAGGTTGTAGAAGCCATGCAGAAGTGGCTGGTCGATCTCACGCTGAGCAAGAACGGCTTCTCTGCGAGATATTTTCTGGCCCAGCAGGCCAAAATCGGCATGCTGGCTGATATGATTCCCACCGTTCGACTGATCACTTTCTATCGAAACATGAACCTGCGTCGCCAGGAAGCAGAGCAACCGCTGAATGCGAGACTCTTCCTGGAAAGCATTTTTCTGGACTACCGAGCACTGTTTTCCGCAGATCGAGGATGAGCGAAGCCAAAACCGCCCCGCAGCGCCCCAGCGTCCTGTCGCTGAACATCAACTCGAAATCCGCCCTATACGCGGCCTTCATGCCGCACCTCCGTCATGGCGGGATATTCATTCCGACAACACGCGGCTACACCCTGGGCGACGAAGTCTTCATGCTGCTCTCCCTGATGGACGACCCGACCAAGCTGCCGATTGCCGGTACCGTGATCTGGGTCACGCCGGCCGGCGCGCAGAATGGTCGCGCGCAGGGGATCGGTGTGCATTTCAATGATGACGAGAGTGGCCAGGAAGCGCGCCGCAAGATCGAAGGTCTGCTCGGCGGCGTCCTGCAGTCGGCTCGCCCAACCCACACGCTCTGATCCGACCGATGCTGGTCGACTCGCACTGCCATCTCGATTTTCCCGGACTCGCCGAGCGCTTGCCGGACGTCCTGTCGGCCATGCAGGCCAACGATATCGGCGCCGCGCTGTGCATCGGCGTCAATCTCGAAGATTTTTCCCGCGTCCTGGCCGTTGCCGAGCAATCTCCGATTCTCTACGCGACGGTGGGCGTTCACCCCGAATACACCGATGCCGAAGAACCGGACGAGGAGCGGCTGCTGGCGCTGGCCCGTCACCCGAAAGTCCTCGGTATCGGCGAAACCGGGCTGGATTATTACTGGCACAAGGATAAGCCCGATTGGCAGCGGGCCCGTTTCCGCACCCACATCCGCGCTGCCTTGCGCTGCGGCAAGCCGCTGGTCGTGCATACTCGCGAATCGGCCGAAGACACCATCCGCATCCTGCGCGAGGAGGGGGCTTCCGCGGTCGGCGGGGTCATGCATTGCTTCACCGAGAATTGGGAAATCGCTCAACAGGCGCTGGACATCGGTTTCCATCTCTCCTTTTCCGGCATCGTCACATTCAAGAATGCGCACATCGTCAAGGATGTGGCACGCCGATGTCCGCTCGACCGCCTGCTGATCGAAACCGACGCGCCGTACCTGGCGCCCGCACCATATCGCGGCAAACAGAATGAACCGGCTTACGTGCGCTATGTTGCCGAGGAAATTTCCCGGCTGCGTGAACAGCCGCTTGAAACCATTGCCGCTGCAAGTACCGAGAATTTCAGGCGCCTGTTCCGTCCGGAGACATGAAAATGCTGAAGAAAACGCTGGTTGCCGTACTGTTCGCCACTACCATGCCGCTGCTTGTCCATGGCAGCACCTACGACGATCTGATCCAGGGGGCCAGACTGGGCGACGCCAACGCCATTGGCCGGCTGCTGGCCCGTGGCGCTTCGGCAGACACGACGGACATCGAGGGCAATACGCTATTGATGCTGGCTGCCCGCGACGGCCATGCGCAATTGGCCGAATTACTGGTCAATCACCGAGCCAAACTCAACGCCCGTAACGCCGCCGGCGACACGGCCCTGGCCCTGGCGGCATTGCGTGGGCACCAACGCATTGTCGAGATCCTGGTCGCGGCAGGAGCATCCCAGGAAGTTCCGGGCTGGCCGCCGCTCGTTTATGCGGCTTTTGGCGGCCATTCGGAGATCGTCGCCTTCCTTTTGCGCCACGGCGCCAACGTCGATGCAGTCAGCGAAAGCGGCATGTCTGCGCTGATGGCGGCAGCACGGGGAGGTTTCCGGCCCATCGTCAACGCCTTGCTTGCAGCGAAGGCGAACACGGAACTGCGAACCGACCGCGGTGAGTCTGCGCTGGATATCGCGCTTCGCTTCAACAATACGGATATCGCCGAACAATTACGCGCCGTGTCAGCCCAGCAAGCAACGAAGCCGGCTCAGTAGTTAGAAATACTAAGGTTCTGATGATGGGAGAAGGCGGCAGGCGGAAAACACCTTTTCCCGCATTTCAATAACTTCGTATAATTTGTATTATGTTAAATTGTGTTTGCGCAAGGGATATCGATTTGGCCGCTGAACGTGTGGGATGGATACGATCAGCGGCGATCAATGCTTAGTGTTTGTTCCGAATCACCGGTAGCTGGAATATATCGATGCCTTCGTCCAGCAAGGCTTCGCGTTCATCGCTGGTGGCCTGGCCGCGGATCGAGCGTTCCGGGGCTTCGTTGTAGTGGATGCGACGGGCTTCCTCGGCGAAGCTGCTGCCGACGTCCTCCGCGCTTTCAACGATGGCGTCGACCAGCGCCTGGTAGGCTGCGGCCACTTGCGAGTTCGCCGGCACCATCGCCGTGCTGACCGTGCTGGCTGAACGGGATTCGGTCGGCACTTCCCTGTCCTCGGCATGGCCGCCGATAGCCACGGCCGATGGTATGCGGCGCACATTGGCGCTGTCGCATTGCGGGCAACGGATGAATTGGCGTGCGTTTTGTGCTTCGAAATCGTCGGGGCTGCGGAACCAGCCTTCAAAGCGGTGATCGTTGTCGCAACTCAGGTCGTAGATGATCATGACTGGCCTAGTGGTGCCCGGAACCGGGGTCGAACCGGTACGCTCAAAGAGCGAGAGATTTTAAGTCTCTTGTGTCTACCAATTTCACCATCCGGGCGGCTTCGCGATTATATCGGGAAGCAGATATGAAAAAGGGAAAGCGCATTGCGCTTTCCCTTTTCAGACTGGAGCGGCAGAAGAGTCTCGAACTCTCGACCTATACCTTGGCAAGGTATCGCTCTACCAACTGAGCTACTGCCGCATGTCTCTGGAGGCGCGAGCCGGAGTCGAACCGACCTACACGGATTTGCAATCCGGTGCATAACCGCTTTGCTATCGCGCCACGCCTACAAACTTTTACTGCTAACAAGGAAGCAATGCTTCCCCGAGGAATTTGGAGCGGCAGAAGAGTCTCGAACTCTCGACCTATACCTTGGCAAGGTATCGCTCTACCAACTGAGCTACTGCCGCGTCAAACAGAGCGCGCATTATAGACGCTCCAAGGGATTTGTCAACACCCTCTTCTATTTTTCCGCACTACGCCTGGCAATTTCCGGCCACGCCATGCGCAGGTAATAGCCCATCGACCACAAGGTCAGCAGTGCCGCCAGCCAGATCAACCACTCGCCAGCCAGCATCGTATCGATGCCGAACAGCGATGCCTGGAACAGCAACAGCGGGATCGCTGCCATCTGCGCGGCGGTCTTGACCTTGCCCAGCATTGAGACGGCGACGCTCTTCGCCGCGCCGATCTTGGCCATCCATTCGCGCAACGCCGAGATGGTGATCTCGCGACCGATGATGATGGCGGCGACGATGGCGTCGGCGCGGCCGAGCTGGACCAGCACGATCAGCGCGGCGGCGACCATCAGCTTGTCGGCAACCGGGTCGAGGAAGGCGCCGAAGGCCGAGGTCTGGTTGAGCTTGCGCGCCAGGTAGCCGTCGGCCCAGTCGGTCAGCGCGGCGGCGATGAAGATCAGCGTGGCGATCAGGTTGCGCTCCTGCGCCGTCGCACAATCGGCCGGCAGGTAGTAGACCGCGATCAGCAGCGGGATGGCGACGATGCGCAGCCAGGTGAGCAGGATGGGAAGATTGAATGGCATAGGCCGTCAGTGTAAGGCGGAATGGATCTTTTCGGCGAGTTCGCGACCGATGCCGGGAATCTCGGCGAGCTGGTCGACGCTTGCCTCCCGCACGCCGGCCAGGCCGCCGAAACGGGCGATCAAGGCTTTACGGCGAGCCGGGCCGACGCCGGGCAGGCTTTCCAGCGTGGATGTCTTGCGGCTCTTGGCGCGCTGGCCGCGATGGCCGGTGATGGCAAAGCGGTGCGCCTCGTCGCGCACTTCCTGGATCAGGTGCAGCGCCGGATGGTCGGACGGCAGGTTGAGCGGCGGCCGGCCGTCGGCCTCCGGAAAGATCAGGCTTTCCAAGCCGGGTTTGCGCTCTTCACCCTTGGCGACGCCGATCATGTTCAGGTGGGTCAGGCCGAGGTCAGCAAGTGCTGCCCAGGCCGAGGTGACCTGGCCTTTACCGCCGTCGATCAGGATCAGGTCGGGCGCCCTGCCCTCGCCGCTGGCGATGCCGTCGTAGCGCCGCGTCACCGCCTGGCGCATGGCCGCATAGTCGTCGCCGGGCGTGATGTCGCGGATGTTGAAGCGGCGGTAATCGCGCTTGCTCATCTTGTTACCGTCGTAAACAACGCACGAGGCGACGGCGCTCTCGCCCATGGTGTGGCTGATGTCGAAGCATTCGATGCGGGCAATCGGCTCGCTCAGTTGCAATGCCTCCTGCAGCGCGGCCAGGCGCTGTTCCTGCTGTGCCGACGCCTGGTTGCGCGCGAGGATGGCCAGACGGGCATTTTGCAGCGCCATTTCGACCCAGGCCTTCTGCGTCAGCGTGCGTGCTTCGGCGATGGGCACCGGCCGGCCGGCCAGTTCGGCCAGGCTGGCGGCGGTTTCCTCGATCTCTTCGCTTTCCGGCAGCGGCGAGACCAGCAAGCGGCCGGGCACCGGGTGCAGCTCGTAATGCTGGCGCAGGAAGGCGGTCAGCGCGTCGGCGGCGGTCGAATCGCCAGCATTGCTCGGGAACAGCGGGCGGTCGCCGAGATGGCGGCCACCACGCACCATCGCCAGGTTGACACAGAGTTGTCCGGCTTCACGCACGGCGACGACGATATCGACATCCTCGCCCTTGCTGCTCGAAACGAACTGCTTTTCCTGGACCTGGTGCAGCGACTGGATCTGGTCGCGGTAGATCGCCGCCAGTTCGAAGGCGAGTTTCTCGGCGGCCTTCTCCATCGCCGTGTTGAGGCGCTTGATCACTTCCTGCTGCTTGCCGGCGAGGAACATCGCCGCATATTGGACGTCGGCGGCGTAGTCGTCGGTCGCAATGTAGCCAACACAGGGGCCGCTGCAACGCTTGATCTGATACAGCAAGCAGGGCCGCGAGCGGTTGGCGAAAACGCTGTCCTCGCAGGTGCGCAGGCGGAACATCTTCTGCAGCAGGTGGATGCTGTCGCGCACCGCCCACGACGACGGATAAGGCCCGTAGTAATCGGCCTTGCGGTCCGGGTTGCCACGGTAGAAGCCGAGCCGCGGGAACTTGTCGCGCGTCAGCACGATGTAGGGGTAGGACTTGTCGTCGCGGAACAGGATGTTGTAGCGCGGCGCCAGCGACTTGATCAGGTTGTTTTCCAGCAGCAACGCTTCCGCTTCGGTACGCGTCGCGGTCGTCTCGATGTGGTCGATCTGGCCGACCATGTGGGCGATGCGCGGACTCGACAGGTTGTCGCGGAAGTAGGAAGCGACCCGCTTCTTCAGGTTCTTGGCCTTGCCAACGTAGAGCACGGCGCCGTCGGCACCGATCATCCGGTACACACCAGGGAGCTCGGTCAGGGAAGCGAGGAAGGATTTTGCGTCGAAAGCCACGGGGAGCGATGTTAACATGCCGGCCATGCAGCTTCATTGGGACATTTTCTGCCGCGTCGTCGACAACTACGGCGACATCGGCGTCTGCTGGCGACTCGCCCGCCATTTGTCGGGCGTACATGGCCGCCGGGTCAGGCTGTGGGTCGACGACCTGGGCAGCATGCGCCAGTTGTGCCCGGCGCTCGATCCGCAGGCCGCCGCGCAACACCTTGACGGTATCGAGGTCCGGCAATGGACGACGCCCTTTGTCGTCGACCGGGTTGCCGATGTCGTCATCGAGGCCTTTGCCTGCGAACTGCCCGCCAGCTACCTGCAAGCCATGGCCGATTTGCCCAAGGCGCCGGCCTGGATCAATCTCGAATACCTGACCGCCGAAGCCTGGGCCGAGAGTTGTCATGGCGTCGCCTCGCCGCACGCCAGCCTGCCGCTGATCAAGTATTTCTTCTTCCCCGGCTTTTCCCCGGCGACCGGCGGCTTGCTGCGCGAACCGGGCCTGCCGCTGACCACCGAGCCGGCCACTGGCGAGATCAGCCTGTTCTGCTATGACAACGCCCCGATCGGACCGTGGCTGGAAGCCCTGGCCAGCGCGCCCGAACCGCTGCGCTGCCTGGTCTCGCCGGGCAAGCCGCTGACTGCCGTGCGCGCCTGCCTGCCCGGCGACGGGCCGTGGCAACTCGGCACAGCCCGCATCGAGCCGGTGCCTTTCCTGGCGCAAGCCGACTACGACGCCCTGCTCCGCCGTTGCGCGATCAACATCGTGCGTGGCGAGGATTCCTTCGTCCGCGCCCAACTCGCCGGCCGGCCCTTCGTCTGGCACATTTATCCGCAGGACGACGACGCCCACCTCGACAAACTGACGGCCTTTATCGACCGCTACACAGTCGGGCTGGAATCCGCCGCCGCAACGGCGGTGCGCAACATCTTCCTGGCCTGGAACAGGCCGGTGCCGCCGACGACGTTGCCCGCCGCCTGGCAGGATTTCCTGGCGCATCTGCCGGCCATCGACCGGCATGCGCGCAAATGGCAACAGGATTGCATGCGGCTGCCGGAATTGAGTGCAAGCCTCGTCAAATTCTGTGCCGACGCGGTATAATCGCGCGTTTTTATTTTCAGCCTCTGGAATATCTCTCATGAAGACCGCACAGGAACTCCGCTCCGGCAACGTGATCATGGTCGGCAGCGACCCGCTCGTCGTCCAGAAAACCGAATACAACAAGTCCGGCCGCAACGCTGCCGTCGTCAAGATGAAGCTGAAGAACCTGCTCTCCGGCAACCCGTCGGAAGCGGTCTACAAGGCCGATGACAAGTTCGAAGTCGTCATCCTCGACAAGAAGGAAGTGACCTACTCCTACTTCGCCGACCCGATGTACGTGTTCATGGACGCCGACTACAACCAGTTCGAAGTCGAAGCCGAGAACATGGTCGACGCGCTCAAGTACCTCGAAGACGGCATGCCCTGCGAAGTCGTGTTCTACGACGGCAAGGCCATCTCCGTTGAACTGCCGAACTCGCTGGTCCGCGAAGTCATCTACACCGAGCCGGCGGTCAAGGGCGACACCTCGGGCAAGGTCATGAAGCCGGCCAAGATCTCCACCGGTTTCGAGCTGCCGGTTCCGGCCTTCGTCGAAATCGGCGACAAGATCGAAATCGATACGCGCACCGACGAATACCGCAGCCGCAGCAAGTAATTCCTGCTTCTGCCGGAATCGCCAGGGGCAGCTTCGGCTGCCCTTGCTTTTTCCGGGGTGTCGCCAAAGCGACATGCTTTTCTGCCAGAATTCCCCATTCGAACAACCCGAACCGCGGACCCCACCATGAGCTACAAAGTCTTTGTCGACGGCCAGGAAGGCACCACCGGCCTGCAGATCAACGAATACCTCGCGCAGCGCGCCGATATCGAAATCCTCAAGATCGACGCCGACAAACGCAAGGATCTCGCCGAGCGCAAGCGCCTGATCAACGCCTCCGACATCACCTTCCTCTGCCTGCCCGACGCGGCGGCCAAGGAATCGGCCGGCCTGGTGGACAACCCGAATACCTGCATCATCGACGCCTCGACGGCGCACCGCGTCGATCCGGACTGGGTCTTCGGCCTGCCCGAGCTGTGCCCGGAACAGCGTGCCAAAATCCGCGCCAGCAAGCGCATCGCCAATCCCGGCTGCCATGCCACTGCCTTCATCCTGGCGCTGCGTCCGCTGGTCGCCGCCGGGCTGCTGCCGGCCGCCACGCAGATTGCCGCCAATTCCATCACCGGTTACTCCGGCGGCGGCAAGTCGATGATCGCCGACTACGAAGCCGCCGCCAGCACCACGCAACTGAAGGCGCCGCGTCCCTACGCGCTCGCCCTGGCCCACAAGCACCTGCCGGAAATGCAGGCCTATACCGGTCTGACCGTGGCCCCGATCTTCCAGCCCATCGTCGGCCCGTTCTACAAGGGCCTGGCCGTCACCGCCTACCTGCAGCCGGGGCAATTCACCCGCCCTGCGACGCCGGCCGACGTCCAGAAGATCATCGCCGACTACTACGCCGGCGAGCGCTTCATCAATGTCCTGCCAGTCGATCTCGAAGCGACCACCGACGGCGGTTTCTTCAATGTCGAAGCCAACAACGGCAGCAACCGCGTCGATATCGCCGTCTTCGGCAACGCCGAGCGCATGCTGGTGATCGCCCGTCTCGACAACCTGGGCAAGGGCGCTTCCGGCGCCGCCGTGCAGGCGATGAACGTGCATCTCGGCGTCGAGGAAAGCGCTGGTCTGGTTTGATCGTCCTCAGCAAAGTCACCCTGCGCCGCGGCACGAAAGTGCTGCTCGACAAGACCACGGTCACCATCAATCCGGGCGAGAAGGTCGGCCTGGTCGGGCGTAACGGCGCCGGCAAGTCGACCTTGTTCGCACTGCTCAGCGGCAAGCTGCACGAGGACGGCGGCGACTTCTCGATGCCCAGCCAGTGGCGCATGGGCCAGGTCGCCCAGGACATGCCGGAAACCGACCAGTCGGCGACCGATTTCGTCATCGACGGCGACACCCCGCTGCTCGCCGCCCGCAACGAGGTTTTCGAGGCCGAAGCCAGCGACGACGGCATGCGCATGGCCGAAGCCTACATGGCCCTGCACGACGCCGGCGAACACGACGCCGAGGCGCGCGCCCAGGCGCTGATCCTCGGCCTCGGCTTCAAGGTCTCCGAGCTCTACCAGCCGGTCAACAGTTTCTCGGGTGGCTGGCGCATGCGCCTGCAACTGGCGCGCGCGCTGATGTGCCCGTCCGACATCCTGCTTCTCGACGAGCCGACCAACCACCTCGACCTCGACGCCATGGTCTGGCTCGAAGCCTGGCTCAAGCGCTACCCGGGCACGCTGGTGATGATCAGCCACGACCGCGAGTTCCTCGACGCGATCACCCAGGTCACATTGCATATCGACAACGCCAAGCTGGTCCGCTACGGCGGCAACTACAGCAAGTTCGAGGACATGCGCGCCGAGCAGATGGCGCTGCAGCAGGCGACGATGGCCCGCCAGGCGGACAAGATCGCCCACCTGCAATCCTTCATCAACCGTTTTAAGGCCAAGGCCAGCAAGGCCAAACAGGCGCAGAGCCGGGTCAAGGCGCTGGAGCGCATGGAAAAGATCGCGCCGGTGCTGGCCGACGCCGACTTCAGCTTCGAGTTCCAGGAACCGCAGAACCTGCCCAACCCGATGCTGTCGATGGTCGATGTCGCCATCGGCTACCCGCCGCCCGACGACGCGCCGGCCGGCACGCCGCCGACGACCATCGTCCGCAACATCAACCGTTCGGTGATGGCCGGCCAGCGCATCGGCATCCTCGGCGCCAACGGCCAGGGCAAATCGACGCTGGTCAAGACCATCGCCCGCGACCTCGGCGCGATCAGCGGCCAGGTCACCGAAGGCAAGGGGCTGAACATCGGCTACTTCGCGCAGCAGGAACTCGACGTGCTGCGGCCGCAGGACACGCCGCTCGAACACATGATCCGGCTGGCCAAGGAAGCGATCGCCGCCGGGCGCAGCAACGTGCCGGGCCGCGAGCAGGAATTGCGCAACTTCCTCGGCAACTTCAACTTCGGCGGCGAGATGGTCAAGCAGGCGGTCGGCACCATGAGCGGCGGCGAAAAGGCGCGCCTGGTGCTGTGCATGCTGGTCTGGCAGCGGCCCAACCTGCTGCTCCTCGACGAACCGACCAACCACCTCGACCTCAACACCCGCGAAGCGCTGTGTGTTGCGCTCAACGAGTTCGAAGGCACGGTCATGCTGGTCAGCCACGACCGCGCCATGCTGCGCTCGGTGTGCGACGAGTTCTGGCTGGTTTCGCGCGGCGGCGTCGGCCCCTTCGACGGCGACCTCGACGACTACCAGCGCTACCTGCTCGACGAAGCCAAGCGCGCCCGCGAGGAAGCATCGGCACTGCTCAAGGCAGCCTGAGGCCGGCGATGGCGACGACAGCGTTCACCGCCCTCGCCTGCCCGCTCGACGGCGCGCCGCTGGCGAGCGTGGACGGCGGCTGGACCTGCCCGGCCGGCCACCGCTACGACCAGGCCGCGCAAGGCTACGTCAACCTGCTGCCGGTTCAGCACAAGCGCTCGCGCGACCCCGGCGACAGCAAGGAAATGGTCGCCGCCCGCCGTCGCTTCCTGGAAGCCGGCCATTACCGGCCGATCGCCGAACTGGCGGCGCGCGCGGTGCTCGCCGACCTGCCGGCCGACGCCGCCTGCCTCGACGCCGGCTGCGGCGAAGGCTACTACCTGCGCCAGCTCGCGGCGCAAGCCGACGCTGCCGGAAAATCCCCGGCCCTGCTCGGTCTCGACATCTCGAAATGGGCCGTCCAGGCGGCGGCCAAGGCACAACGCGGCACGGCGACCTGGGTCGTCGGCAGCAACGCCAAGCTGCCGGTACTGCCGACGACACTGGACCGCGTGCTCTGCCTGTTCGGTTTCCCGATCTATCCGGAGTTCGCCCGCGTGCTCAAGCCGGGCGGCACACTGCTCATGATCGACGCCGGCCCCGAACACCTGCGCGAACTGCGCGAAATCATCTACCCGACGCTGAAAACCCCGGCACCGCCGAACGATCAGGCGCCACCGGGATTTTCGTTGCTACAACGCGAATCGTTGTCCTGCCGCATCGAACTCGACAGCCAGGAACAAATCGCCGACCTGCTGGTGATGACCCCGCACTTCTACCGCGCCAGCCCGGCCGGCCGGGAAAAGGCAGCACAACTCAGCCGCCTGGCGCTGAGCGTGGATGTGCGCCTGCAGGTGTTTTCCAAGGAAGTCAGCGCTTAAACCCGGTGATAAAATCGACACGCTGAAAAATGACCTTTGCAAGAAATACTCAAGCGCCATTTCGCTTGTATCTGGCGGCCGTAACAACCCGTTCAGGATTTCCGGTCTGCGTTCATGACGAAATCAGAACAAATAATCGAGCTCGACCTACTGGACAAGCTGGGTGACCTCAAATGACGCAACTCATTCTCTACACCAGCGAAGACGGCCGAAGCCAAATCCAGTTGCGCGCCGATGGGCAAACCGTTTGGCTTAGCCAGATGGAGATGGCAGAACTGTTCAGCGCCACCAAACAGAACATTTCGCTGCACTTGAAAAATGTCTTTGCCGACGGTGAGCTGGACCCGGCGGCAACTGTCAAGGAATCCTTGACAGTTCAAACCGAAGGTAGCCGCCGGGTGAGCCGCTCGCTCACGCTCTACAACCTCGACGCCATCCTGGCCGTGGGCTACCGCGTACGTTCGCCGCGCGGGGTGCAGTTCCGCCGCTGGGCGAGCACGGTGCTGAAGGAATACCTGCTCAAGGGTTTCGCGATGGATGACGAGCGGCTGAAGAACCCGGATGGCCGCCCGGATTATTTCGACGAGATGCTGGCGCGCATCCGCGACATCCGCGCTTCAGAAAAGCGTTTTTATCAAAAGGTGCGTGACCTCTTTGCCCTCTCCAGCGATTACGACAAGACCGACACCGCCACCCAGCAATTTTTCGCCACCGTGCAGAACATGCTGCTATATGCGGTAACGCAGCAGACCGCCGCCGAACTCATCCTGGCGCGAGCCAATCCCGCCAACTCGCATTTCGGCCTATCTGGCAGGAGAACGTGGGCCAGATCATTACCTCCAACGGTTTTCCCTTGCTGCGCGGCGCGGGCCCGGTCAGCCATGCCAGCATGGAACAGCAGGTGAACGCGCTGTTTCTGGCCTACGACCAACGCCGCAAGACCCTGGAAGCGCAAGCCGCCGATGCGCAGGATGAAGCCGAGCTAAAGGCACTGGAAAGCAAGATCAAGCACCGCACAAAGAAATCCCCTTGACCGACAAAAGCCGGAAACGGCCGAATGGGCGGCAATATGCGGGCGTTTTGCGTCATGTTCACAAGTTGGAACGCACTACGTTCCGAATTAAGCTGCATGCACCATCGTCTTCTGCTGCGGATGGATACGTTCAGGAGAACACGTAAGCATCCATCGCAATCACCAAGTCATCGACGCCGGCATGGAAACGTTCCGGCCGGCAGTCTGCGCCGCCTGCGCCGAGGGCGACGAACAGCGGCAGCAGGTGTTCTTCGGACGGATGGGCGTGGCGGCCGTGGGGTGAAGCGTGGCGGTAATCAAGCAGGCTGGCGATGTCGTTTTCGGCCAGGCGTGCGGCCAGCCAGTCGGCGAATTCACCGACGTAGGCCGGCGTCTGCCCGCCCTGCTGCCAGGCCCGGCGATAGTCGCCGAGATTGTGCGTGATGCTGCCGGAGCCGACGATCAGGATGCCGCGCCCGGCCAGCGGTGCCAGCGCCCGGCCGAGCGCCAGTGCCTGTTGCGGCCCGCCGTGGCTGGGCAGGGAAAGCGGGATCACCGGGATGTCGGCCTGCGGGAACATGTGCATCAGCGGCACCCAGACACCGTGATCGAGACCGCGTTGCCGGTCGATGGCGGCTGGCAGGCCGGCGGCGTTGAGGCTGGCGACAATCTCGACAGCGACATCCGGCGCACCGGCGGCCGGGTAGCGCAGTGCGTAAAGCGCTTCCGGAAAACCGCCGAAATCGTGGATGGTCGCGGGCTGCTCGCTGGCACCGACGGTCACCTCGGCCGTTTCCCAATGGGCGCTGACGACGACGATGGCGCGCGGCGTGCCGTAAGCCTCGAGCAGGCGGGCGGCCATGTCGCGCAAGGCCTGCCCCGCTGTTCCGGGATAAAGGGCAAAGGTCGGCGCCCCATGCGACACGAACAGGCTGGGCAGGCGGGACATCAGCGTGCCTCCGCGGCACCCAGCCGGCCGCTGCGGTAGTCATTGATCGCCTGGTAGATTTCCTGTTCGGTAGTCATGACGAAGGGACCGTACTGGGCGATCGGCTCGTCGAGCGGCTGGCCGGCAATCAACAACAGACGGCTGTCTTCCCGGGCGCTGACCCGGACGCCGTCGGCTGCCGCGTCGTTGTCGAGGATGGCCAGTTGCTTTTCGGGAACGCGCTGGCCGGCGATGTCCACGGCGCCACGATAGACCACGACAAAGGCGTTGTGCCCAGCCGGCAACGGGTGCTCGAAGCTGGCATCCGCCGGCAGGTGGATGTCGAGGTAGAGCGGCTGCGTCGCCGCACGCGTCACGGCGCCGGCCACACCCCCGCTTTCACCGGCAATGACGGTGACGGCAATGCCGCCGTGCAGATCGTAGCGCGGCAGTTGATCGGCCGGAAAGTCTCGGTACCAGGGCGCGCACAGCTTGTCTTTGCCCGGCAGGTTGAGCCAGAGCTGGAAACCTTCCATGCGCCCGTCTTCCTGTTCGGGAATCTCGGAGTGAATCAGGCCGTGGCCGGCAGTCATCCACTGCACGCCGCCGTTCTCCAGCAGGCCTTCGTGACCAGCGCTGTCGCGGTGGCGCATGCGGCCGGCGATCATGTAGGTGACGGTTTCGAAACCGCGATGCGGATGATCGGGAAACCCAGCGATGTAGTCGTCCGGATTGTCGCTGCCGAAGGCGTCGAGCATCAGGAAGGGATCGAGGCGGCGCTGCAGGTTCTGCGTCAGCAGGCGGGTCAGGCGCACGCCGGCACCGTCCGAGGTGGCCGTGCCGGCGACGAGCTGTTCGACCCGGCGGCTTTGCCGGATGCTTTCGGTCGGGTTGGTTGGCGTGCTCATGATTTCTCCTCAGGAAAACAGGCGGGCAATCTCGGCTTCCGCCTCGGCGAAACCCTGCGCGGTCGCCTCCGGCCCCATGTTCAGGCCCTCGGCATAAATGAAATGGACGTCGGTGATGCCAAGAAAACCGAGGAAAGTCCTGATCAGCGGCACCTGGCTGTCGAGTGCCGTGTCGCGGTAACGCCCACCGCGCGCCAGCGCCACGTAGGCGGTCTTGCCCTTGAGCAGGCCTTCGGGACCGTTGGCGGTGTAGCGGAAGGTGACGCCGTTGCGGGCAATCGCGTCGAACCAGCTTTTCAGTTGCACGGGAATGGTGAAGTTGTACATCGGCACGCCGAGCACCAGCACGTCGGCGGCCTGCACCTGGGAGATCAGCGCATCGTCGCTGGCAACACGGGCAGCCTGTTCGGCGGAGCGCTGGTCGCCCGGCGTGAACAAGGCACCGAGCGCGGCGCCGTCGAGCACCGCCGGCGGATTGGCGCCGAGATCGAGGACGTCGAGAGTAGCGGCTGGATTGGCGGCTTGCAAGCGCTCGACGACCTGCCGGGCGACGCGGGTGGAATTGGCATCGGCGGCACGGATGCTGGCGTTGATCTGCAGGATGTTCATGTTGTTTCTCCGTTGGGGTCAGGGTGAATCCATTGTATTTAAGCCGAATCACTTGATTAAGCGGGGTAAATGGATAACATTGTTCCGTATATGGAACAATTTGACGCCAACGACCTGCTGATCTTCGCCCGTGTTGCCGATGCGGCAAGCTTCAGCCGTGCCGCCGAGCAGCTCGGTCTGCCGAAATCGACCGTTTCACGGCGCGTTTCATTGCTTGAGGAGCGCCTGGGCGAGCGCCTCATCCAGCGCACCACGCGCCGGCTGACGCTGACCGATTACGGCCGTCAGTTGCTCGAACATGCCCGCCAGGTCGCCGCGGAAGTCGACGCCGTGCGCGCCCTCAGCGAATTCCGCCAGGCCCGGCCGAGTGGCCGGCTGCGCGTGTCGATGCCGAACGATTTCGCCACCCTGCTGCTGACCGACATGCTCGCCGCTTTCGTCACCCTGCACCCGGCGGTATCGCTGGAACTCGATCTGTCACCGCGGCGCGTCGATCTGCTCGGCGAAAACTTCGATCTCGCCATCCGCATGGGCAGCCTGCCCGATGATGCCTCGCTGGCGGCACGAAAACTGGCCGATTTTCCCGGCGGCTTGTACGCCGCGCCACAATACCTGGCCGAGCACGGTGAACCGGCGCATCCCGACGCGCTCATGCAGCACACGACCCTGCGCCTGTTCGGCCGTTCCGGCGAACCGGCGGTCTGGGAGCTGCGCCACCCGGATGAACGGCAAGCCTGGCAGGGATCACCGCGCGCCCATACCGTCGCCAATTCACCGGAATTGCTGATTCATCTGGCGCGCGCCGGTGCCGGCATCACGGCCGTCCCGGACTACTTTGCCGCACCGTGGGTCCGTCAGGGTCTGCTGCGCCGGGTGCTGCCGGCCTGGTCGCTGCCGGCGCATGCGGCCTGGGCGGTGTTTCCCGGCCGGCGACTGATGCCGGCCAAGACCCGGGCCTTTCTCGACATGCTGCTGGCGGCACTGAATCCCTAGACGCTGGCCAACAACAACGCGCCCTTCTCCAGCGGATCGAGGTCAATGCGTTTGACCTCGCTGAAACCGGCTTCGGCCAGCCAGGCGCGGTAATCCGCTTCGCGATGGATGCTGGTCCCGGTCTCGTACAGCAGGGTCAGCTTGAATGCTGCCAGATAGGGCGACGGCGGCTGGTCGTCAAGGTATTCGTGGATGACCAGCAGGCCGCCCGGATTGAGGCTGTCGCGGATGCGCCGGATGACCCGGCGATTGTCGTCGGCCGTCTGGTTGTGCGCGACCGACAGGTAAAAAACCACGTCCTGCCCGGGGGCCCATTGATGGTCGAGCACACTGGCCGGGGTCAGCGCGATGCGCTCGCTCAGGCCGTGCGCCGCCAGTCGCGCCGGGGTGTCGGCCAGGGCGCTGGGAAAATCGACGATCTGCGCACGCAATTGCGGATAGTGTTCGCAGAAGCGGATGCTGTGCAGGCCGTGCGAGCCGCCGAGGTCGAGCAGGCGCTGCTGGTCCGGTCGAAGCGGAACCAACCGCAACAGGTTCGGCCCGAGATCGCGGGCGAAGGCCGCCATGTAGGCGGCAAAGGTCTGGCCGAGCTGGGGCCGCGACTGCATCGCTTCCCACAAGGTGGTCTGCGGCCCGCCGCGGCGTAGCGCGCTGCCGAGATCGCCCATCATCGGCCAGGCTTCGGCGGTCCACAACAGGCCCGGCGTGTAATCGACGGCGCCGCGCGAGGTGAACCAGCGCTGGGTCGATGCGCTGTTGGAATAGCTGGCGCCGTCACGTTCGAGATAGTCGATGCTGACCAGAAAATCGGCCAGCGTGGCGACTCCGCGCACCGAGACAGCCAGGCGCCCGGCCAATGCGTCGGTGCTCAAGGGGCCGTCGGCCAGCGCTTCGAACAGGCCGAGCTGGCCGGCCGAGATGATCGCTGCCGACTTCATCATCGGCAGGTAGACATCAATCATCGGCAAGTTGTTGCCGGCAGCCGGAGAACTCACCCGAGTGCCGCCTCGATGGCCGCCCGCAGCGCCGCATCGTCCGGTGCGGTATCCGGCGAGAAGCGGCCGATGACCTTGCCCTGGCGATCGATCAGGAATTTCTCGAAGTTCCACAGCACATCGGTGTCGCGCGCCGGCAGCAGCTTGTAGCCGGCGAGCTTGTCGCGGAAGTCGCTGCCTTCCGGATAAACGGCATTCGGGATCGCGGCAATCAGCGCGGCGTAAAGCGGATGGCGCGGTTCGCTGTTGATCTGCACCTTGGCGAACAGCGGGAAGCTGACGCCGTAGGTCGCGCTGCAGAATTCGCGGATTTCGTCGGCGGTGCCGGGCTCCTGGGCGGCAAAGTCGTTGCAGGGGAAACCCAGCACCTGGAAACCGCGCGGCGCCAGCGCCTCATGCAGCTTTTCCAGGCCCTCGTATTGCGGCGTCAGGCCGCAACGCGAGGCAACGTTGACCACCAGCAGCACCTCGCCGGCGTAGTCACGCAGGCTGGCCGGTCGACCGTCCAGGGTCTGCAGGGGAATATCGTAAAGGCTGTCATTCATTGTCTTCTCCATGGGTTCGGGGCGCTGCTTGGAGTCTGTGGTGTGTTCAAGCGTTCCCTTGGTTTCGTCGTTATACACTCTCTGCTCAAGATATTCGGTTCGCCACCATGCCTTTGCCCTACCCCATCCCCATAGACGAAATCGAGTTTACCGCGATCCGCGCCCAGGGCGCCGGTGGACAGAACGTCAACAAGGTCTCGAACGCCGTGCATCTGCGCTTCGACATTGCCGCATCGTCGTTGCCGGAATCCGTTCGTACCCGGTTACTGGCGCTTGATGACCGGCGTATCAGCAAGGACGGCGTGCTGGTGATCAAAGCCCAGGAATTCCGCAGCCTAGAGAAAAACCGTGCCGAAGCGCTGCGCCGGCTGGAAATGCTGCTTGCCGCTGCGAGCGCGGTGGTTCGCCCGCGCCGGCCGACCAAGCCGACGCAAGGCTCGCTGCGCCGTCGTCAGGACGCCAAGCGCCGGCATTCGGCATTGAAAGCCGCGCGCCGCAACGAAATCGACGATTGAGTCAGGCAAGCCGCGCCAGCACCTGCAGCGCTTCGCGATAGACGTGCGGATCGGGATAGCGCCGCGTTTCCGGCGGCAGTAATCGGGCCACGCGTTCGCCGCGCCGTGCATCGATTTCCGGTTGCCAGCCGGCGAGCACCTGGGCGACGGCGTCCGGCGCGTTGCACACGAGCAGCATGTCGCAGCCGGCAGCCCAGGCGGTTTCGACGCGAGCCAGCATGTCGCCGACGACACCGGCACCAGCCATCGACAGATCGTCGGTAAAAACCACGCCGTCAAACTTCAAGTCGTTTCTCAAATAAGTAATCCATTTATTTGAAAAAACAGCCGTATTGCAATCAAAGCACTCGTAGATCACGTGCGCCGCCATGACCGCGTCGAGGGCCAGGTCGCGATAGGGATGCAGGTCGTCGGTCATCGCCGCCAGCGGCCGGTCGTCGACCGGTAGTTCGACATGCGAGTCGGGAATGACGTAGCCGTGGCCGGGGAAGTGCTTGCCGCAAGTGCCCATGCCGCCGGCTTTCAGGCCCTCGCCAAGCGCGCCGGCGAGCGCTGCGACGACCGCCGGGGCGCGGTGGAAGGCGCGGTCGCCGATCACGCGCGACGGGCCGTAATCAAGGTCGAGCACCGGCGTGAACGAATAATCGACGCCGCAGGCGCGCAGTTCGGCGGCGAGCACGAAACCGGCGGCGCGGGCAGCGGTCAATGCGGTATCCGGATCGCTGTCGTGCAGCAAGCCGAGGGTGCGCATCGGCGGCAGCCGGGTGAAGCCCTCGCGAAAGCGCTGCACCCTGCCCCCTTCGTGATCGACGGCGATCAGCAGGCGCGGTTCGCGCAGCGCGTGGATCTCGTCGCACAGCGCCGTCAGTTGGGCGCGGTCGCGGTAGTTGCGGGTAAACAGGATGATGCCGCCGACCAGCGGATGGCACAGGCGTTCACGGTCGAGGTCGGTGAGTTCGGTGCCGGCGATGTCGATCATCAGCGGACCGGGCAGCCTGGTGCTCATGCTTGCTCCAGCAAAACGTAGGCGACGGCGTATTCGGCTTCGTCGCTGATCGAAAGATGCGCGGTCAGGCGGCGGTTTTCAACGATTTCCGCCAGTTGACCGTGAAAATTGAAGACTGGCTTGCCCAGTGCATCGTGGCCGACGGCAATTGTCGGCAGCAGCACCGGCGGCCGCACGCCCGTGCCGAAGGCCTTGGCGAAGGCTTCCTTGGCGGCGAAGCGCTTGGCCAGGAAGCGACCCTTGTCGGCGGCGCGTGCGAAATCGTCCAGTTCGTCCGGCGCCAGCAGCTTGTCCAGCGCCTTGTCGCCGTGCCTTTCCCACATGCCGCGCAGCCGCGCGACGGCGACGATGTCGGTTCCGATGCCGACGATCATTCGGCTTCCGAATTCGCCGCGGCAGCGACCATCAAAGCCTTCATCTCGCGCACTGCCTCGCGCAGGCCGGTGAACACGGCGCGGCTGACGATGGCGTGGCCGATGTGCAACTCGCGGATGCCAGCCAGCCGGGCGACCGGCTGGACGTTGTAGTAGTTGAGCGCGTGGCCGGCGTTGAAGCGCATGCCGAGCTGGCGGATGGCGCGGCCGGCGACGCGGATTTTCTGCAGTTCGGCGAGCACCGCCGGCGCCTCGGCGTCGCGGCCTTTCTCGTAGAAGGCGTGGGCGTAGGGGCCGGTGTGGATCTCGCAGACGCTGGCACCGATCCGCGCCGCCGCCTCGATCTGCGGGATTTCGGCGTCGATGAAGACGCTGGTGGTGATGCCGGCGTCGCGCAGCCGGGCGATCACGTCCTTGAGGCGAGCTTCCTGGCCGACGATGTCGAGACCGCCCTCGGTGGTCACCTCGTGCCGCCCTTCCGGCACCAGCATGGCCATTTCCGGCCGGGTCGCGCTGGCGATGCCGACCATCTCGTCGGTCGCCGCCATTTCCAGGTTGAGCTTGATCTGCGTCGTTTCCTTGAGCCGGCGGACATCGGCATCCTGGATGTGCCGGCGATCCTCGCGCAGATGCACGGTGATGCCGTCGGCGCCGCCCAGATGCGCCTCGACGGCCCCCCAGACGGGATCGGGTTCGTAGGTGCGCCGGGCCTGGCGGACGGTGGCGATGTGGTCGATGTTGACACCGAGTTCGATCATAGTTCCTGCAACTCCTTGAAAATCTTGCGGGTTTCCAGTTCCTGGCCGCCCAGATAATAGCTCAGCAGCGTGCGCATCAGCGTCTTGGCTTCGCCGCGCGAACGCGGGTTGGAGAAATCGCCAGCGCCGAGGTCGAGCAGGCTGCTGCCGCGCACCACCTGGGCATCTGCTTCAGCATGCGCCAGGCGCACCGGCCCCTGCTCCATCCGGTAAGTGTAGAACGCATCGGCGGCAATCGGCTCGCCGGCTGCATCGTGGTCGAGCATCAGGCCGTAGCCGAGCTCCTGCAGCAACGCCTTCTCGAAGCTGCGCAGGTCGCCCTCGCGGGTCGCAGCGTCGCTGTGCGCAGCCAGGCGCTGCAGGGTTTCGGCGTAGCGGGCGAACAGCGTCTGGTGGGCGTCCTCGCGCGGCAGCAGGTGCATCAGCAGCTCGTTCAGGTAGTAGCCGCAGAACAGCGCCTCGCCACCGAGCAGCGGCTGGCCGCCGACCCATTCAGCCTTCATCAGCGTCAGCACCTCGCCCTTGCCGGCCCAGCCGATTTCCAGCGGCTGGAAACCCATCAGCAGGCCGCGGATCGCCGCCCGCGGGCGGCGCGCGCCGCGCGCCAAAAGCGCCATGCGGCCGAAATCGCGGCTGAAGACTTCGACGATCAGGCTGGTCTCGCGAAACGGCATGCTGTGCAGCACGTAGGCGGGCTGGCCGTCGACCTTGCTGCGCAGACTCATGGCGAGATAACCCAGGTAAGGGGCTTACTCGTAGCCGAGGCTCTTGAGCAGGCGCTCGTCGTCGTTCCAGCCCGACTTCACCTTGACCCAGACTTCGAGATAGACCTTGCCGTCGAACAGCCGCTCCATGTCCTGGCGCGCTTCGCTGGCGATGCGCTTCAGCGAGTCGCCGCCTTTACCGATGACGATCGCCTTGTGGCTTTCGCGGTCGACGACGATGGCGGCGAAGATGCGGCGCAGGTTGCCCTCGACCTCGAATTTCTCGATCTCGACAGCGGTGGCGTACGGCAGTTCGTCGCCGAGCAGGCGGAAAACCTTCTCGCGGATGTATTCGGCGGCGAGGAAGCGCTCCGACTTGTCGGTCAGATCGTCTTCCGGGAACATCAGGCCCTCGTTCGGCAGGTGCTTGCGCGCCTCCTTGAGCAGGTCCTGCGTCTGTCGGCCCTTGGCGGCGCTGACCGGAACCACGGCGGTGTAGTCGAAATCGGCCGAGACCTCGGCGAGGAAAGGCAGCAGCGCTTCCCGGTTCTTCAGCAGATCGGTCTTGTTGATGACCAGAATCACCGGCCGGTCCTTCGGCAGCAGGCGCACCACCGCCTTGTCCTTGGCGTCGTAGCGGCCGGCCTCAATGACGAAGAGGACGAGATCGACGTCGTTCAAGGTCTGCGTCACGCCGCGATTCATCGCCCGGTTCAGCGCGTTCGAAAACTTGGTCTGGAAGCCCGGCGTATCGACAAAGACGAACTGCGCGTCGGGCTCGGTCAGGATGCCGGTGATGCGGTGCCGGGTGGTCTGCGCCTTGCGCGAAACGATGCTGATCTTCTCGCCGATCAGGTGGTTGAGCAAGGTCGACTTGCCGACGTTGGGTCGGCCGACGATGGCGATGTAGCCGGAGCGGATTTCGGTCATGGATTCAGGGCTTTCAAGGCCGCTTCGGCGGCGTTCTGTTCGGCGATGCGGCGACTGCTGCCGCACCCTTGGGTACGCAGCGAAGGATTGTCGATTTCGCAGGCAACGACGAAGGATTGTTCATGGGCGGCGCCGCTGGTTTCCAGCAACTGGTAACGCGGCAGCGGCTTCTTCTTGCCCTGCAGCCATTCCTGCAGGCGGGTCTTGGCATCCTTCTGGAACTGCCCCGGCTTGAGATCGGCGAGCAGCGGTGCATAGAGTCGGGCAATCAACCTGGCCGTCACATCGAACCCGGCATCCCGATAAACCGCGCCGAACAGTGCTTCGAGCGCATCGGCGAGGATCGACGGGCGCGCCGCACCGCCGCTTTTCAGCTCACCTTCGCCGAGTCGCAGCGCCTGGCCGACACCCAGTTGCAGCGCGAGTCCGTGCAAGGTTTCCTGACGGACCAGATTGGCCCGCAGACGGGAAAGATCGCCTTCGGGCAATTCCGGGAAGCGTTGATAGAGGATGTCGGCGATCACGCAATCGAGGATGCCGTCACCGAGGAACTCCAGGCGCTCGTTGTTGGGCGTGCCATAACTGCGGTGCGTCAGCGCCGTACGCAGGAGACTGGCATCGGCAAATTCATGCCCGATGCCTGCGGCGATTTTCTGCGGTGTCATGCTTATTCCGCAGTCGTCCCCTTGTAGTCAATCAGCAGGCTGACATTGGCGAACAAGGGAATGCGTTTTTCGTAGGCGAAGTCGATGACCACCTGGCCACGCTTGTCCTTGTAGATTTCAAGGTCACGGGACGAGAAGGAAAGATGGTCGACTTCGGCATACTTGTCGAAGGAACGGCGCAGTTCGACCACGGTCGTATCCGGCGTCGCCTTCGCAACCACCGCCTTGCTGCCTTGCAATATCTTGTAGTACTCGATCACCGAAGGCGTCACCTTCATGCCCAGCACGGCCACGAGGATGATGACGATACCCCAGAAAATCAGGCCGGAAAGCGCTACACCACGTTGATATTTCATGTTCTCACCTTACCTGAATGCACCGATACGGCTGAAGTCGTCGAAATTCAGCCAGATGAAGAAGGCCTTGCCGACGATATTCTGCTCCGGCACGAAGCCCCAGGCCCGGCTGTCGCGACTGTTGTCGCGATTGTCGCCCATCATGTAGTAATGGCCGTCCGGCACCTTGCAGGTCACGCCACTGGCATTGTATGTGCAATTTTCCCGATAGGGAAAGGATGAAACGCCGGGAATGAAGGCCGGCGCATCGGCATCATTCAGTATCTTATGCTCGACGTCGCCGAGCTTTTCCGTGTATTGCTCGGAGTAGTACAGACGCTCCGCATGCAGGAAATCCGGCTGCTTTTCCATGGCTACGGGCTTGCCGTTGATGCGCAACTGCTTGTTGTGATACTCGATGGTATCGCCCGGCAGGCCCACCACGCGCTTGATGTAGTCGAGCGAAGGGTCTTCCGGATAGCGGAAAACCATCACGTCGCCGCGCTGCGGTTCGTTGATGTCGATGATCTTGGTGTTGATCACCGGCAGGCGGATGCCGTAGGTGTACTTGTTGACGAGAATGAAATCGCCGACCAGCAGGGTCGGGATCATCGAACCGGACGGAATCTTGAACGGCTCGAAGAGGAAGGAACGGAGCACGAAGACGATCAGGATCACCGGGAAGAAATCGGCACCCCACTCCACCCACAACGGCTGCTTGTCGTTGGCAGCGCGCAGCTTGCGGAACTTGAGGACGTCGATCGCGTACAGGATGCCGGTGAAGACGGTCAGGACGAGAAGGATCAGGGCGAAGTTCATGCGTTATCTCAGTTATCGACGCGCAGCACGGCGAGGAAAGCTTCCTGCGGGATTTCCACCGAACCGACCTGCTTCATGCGCTTCTTGCCGGCCTTCTGTTTTTCGAGCAGCTTCTTCTTGCGGGTGATGTCGCCGCCGTAGCACTTGGCCAACACGTCCTTGCGCATTGCCTTGACGTTCTCGCGGGCGATGATGTGCGAGCCGATGGCGGCCTGGATGGCAACGTCGTACATCTGGCGCGGAATCAACTCGCGCATCTTGTTGGCCAGTTCGCGGCCGCGGTACTGCGAATTGGAACGGTGCACGATCAGCGACAGCGCATCGACCTTCTCGCCGTTGATCAGGATGTCGAGCTTGACCACGTCGGCCGAGCGATATTCCTTGAAATCGTAATCGAGCGAGGCATAGCCTTTGGAACAGGACTTCAGTTTGTCGAAGAAATCCATGACCACTTCGGCCATCGGCATTTCATAGACCAGCTTCACCTGGCGGCCGTGGTAGTGCATGTCGACCTGATTGCCGCGCTTCTGGTTGCACAGCGTGATGACGTTGCCCAGGTAATCCTGCGGCACGAAGATGGTCGCGGTGATGATCGGTTCGCGCACTTCCTCGATCTTGGAGATTTCCGGCAGCTTGGCCGGGTTCTCGACCTGGATCACCGAGCCGTCGCGCTGCACGACTTCGTACACTACGGTCGGCGCGGTGGTGATCAAATCCTGATCGAATTCGCGCTCCAGGCGCTCCTGCACGATTTCCATGTGGAGCAGGCCAAGGAAGCCGCAGCGGAAGCCGAAGCCCAGCGCCTGCGAGACTTCCGGCTCGTATTGCAGCGAGGCGTCGTTGAGCTTGAGCTTTTCCAGCGCTTCGCGTAGCGAGTCGTACTGGTTCGACTCGACCGGGTAGAGGCCGGCGAACACCTGCGGCTTGATTTCCTTGAAGCCGGGCAGCGGCTCGTTCGCCTTGCGGTCGGCCAGAGTGATCGTGTCGCCGACCTTGGCGGCTTTCAGTTCCTTGATCCCGGAGATCACGAAGCCGACCTCGCCGGCCTTAAGCGACGGGCGCTGCAGCGATTTCGGGGTGAACACGCCGACCTGTTCGCACAGTTGGGTGGCGCCGGTGGACATGAAGTAGAGCTTGTCCTTGGGCTTCATCTCGCCTTCGACGACACGCACCAGCATGACGACGCCGACGTAGTTGTCGAACCAGGAGTCGATGATCAGCGCCTTCAGCGGCGCGCTGACATCGCCCTTGGGCGGCGGCACTCGGGCGATCACGGCTTCGAGGATGTCCTCGACGCCCAGGCCCGTCTTGGCCGAGGCCAGCACCGCATCGGTCGCATCGATGCCGATCACGTCCTCGATTTCCTGGCGGGCGTTGTCCGGGTCGGCCGACGGCAGGTCGATCTTGTTGAGCACCGGCACCACCTCGACATCGAGGTCGAGCGCCGTGTAGCAGTTGGCCACCGTCTGCGCCTCGACGCCCTGCGAGGCATCGACGACCAGCAGCGCGCCTTCGCAGGCCGACAGCGAACGCGAGACTTCGTAGGAGAAGTCGACGTGCCCCGGCGTGTCGATCAGGTTCAGGTTGTACACCTTGCCGTCGCGCGCCTTGTACTGCAGCGCCGCCGTCTGCGCCTTGATGGTGATGCCGCGCTCCTTCTCCAGGTCCATGGAGTCGAGCACCTGCTCGGTCATCTCGCGCTCGCTCAAGCCTCCGCAGCGCGCGATCAGGCGGTCGGCCAGCGTGCTCTTGCCGTGGTCGATGTGCGCGATGATGGAAAAGTTGCGGATGTGCTTCATGGCCACAGAAAAAGGGCGCGCCCAACCAGCGCGCCCGTTCGGTGCAAAGGTGCGATTGTAGGTCGTACGCCCGGCGCGTGCCGTGGTCGGGGCCACGGCACACCATGCGTTACGGCCGCACCAGCACCCACTGCGCCCAGTCGCCGCGGCGGATCAGCAGCGTCACCGGCCGGCCCTTGGGCCAGTCGGCCACGGCGCGCTCGAACTCGCGCACGCCCGCCACGGACTGGTTGCCGACCCCGACGATCACGTCACCCGCGCGCACCCCGGCCGCGGCGGCCGGGCCACCGACTTCCGCGACGAACACGCCGCCGGCGACTTTGCGCTCGCGCCGCTCGTCGGCGGTGAGTTCGCGCACCGTCAAGCCCAGCGGCCCGGCCTTGGCCACCTTCGGCTCGGCGGGCGCGGCGGCCGTTTCCTCCTCGAAGGTGCCCACCGTCAGCGTCAGCGTCTTGGTCGCGCCGCGCCGCCAGACCTCCACCGCCGCGCGCGTGCCCGGCTTGGTGTTGCCGACGATGCGCGGCAGGTCGGCCGACTTCTCGATCGGCTTGCCGTCGAAGCGCAGGATGATATCGCCCGGCTCGATCCCGGCCTTGGCCGCGGGCGAGCCGTCCTCCACCCCACGCACCAGCGCCCCGATGGCCTTGGGCAGGCCCAGCGACTCGGCCAGCTCCTTGTCCACCGGCTCGATCGCCACCCCGATGCGCCCGCGCGTGACCTTGCCCGTGGCCTTGAGCTGCTCGGCCACGCGCACCGCCTCGTCGATCGGGATCGCGAAGCTGATGCCCATGAAGCCGCCCGAGCGCGAATAGATCTGGCTGTTGATGCCGACCACCTCACCGCGCATGTTGATCAGCGGCCCGCCGGAGTTGCCGGGGTTGATCGCCACGTCGGTCTGGATGAAGGGCAGGAAGTCGCCGGTATCGCGCTGCTTGGCGCTGACGATCCCGGCCGTGACGGTGTTGTCCAGCCCGAACGGCGAGCCGATCGCCATCACCCACTCGCCGACCTTGAGCCGCTCCACGTCGCCGATGCGCACCGGCTTGAGCCCGGTGGCGTCGATCTTGACCACCGCGACGTCGGTGCGCCGATCGAAGCCGACCACGCGCGCCTTGAACTCGCGCTTGTCGGGCAGCGTGACGATGACCTCCTCGGCCCCGTCGACGACGTGGGCGTTGGTGAGGATGAAGCCGTCGGCGCTGTAAATGAAGCCCGACCCCACGCCGCGCTGGCGCTGCTCGGGCACGCGGTCGGGCCCCTGCGGCCCGCGCGGCACCGCCCCCGGCGGCAGCGGGATGCCGAAGCGGCGGAAGAACTCGCGCATCTGCTCTTCCACGTCGTCGCCCATCGACTCGTCGCGCCGCACGCGCTCAACCGTGCGGATGTTGACCACCGACGGGCCGACCTCCTCCACCAGGACCGTGAAGTCCGGCAGGCCGGTGACGCGCGGCGCCGCGGCCGCAGGGGCCGGGGCGGCGGAACCGACCGGCTGCGCGCCGACGCCGTGTTGCGCGGCGCTCCACACGAGCGCGACCGCCGCGACCGCGGAAACGGCCGCCAGCGCCCACGGCCGCCGCGCCGGCGGCGTCGGGGTGTGCGTGGGGTTCGATACGTCCATCGTCATCGGTTGTGGCTCCTTGCCGATTCACTCAACGGGTCTTTTCCAGCGCGCCGAGGAAGCGCTCCAGCGTCGCGAGTGGTACCTCGCCCATCGCCGTCACCGGCGTGCCCGCGACGGTTTGCACGAGCACGTGGGTCGCGCCGGCCTGGGCGCGCTGCGAGGCAGCCGCCTCGCCGGTGCTGAAGAACAGCGACACCGCCGCCAACCCATCGGAAAACACACACTGCAACGGCGCGCGGGTGCGCCCCGCTTCGGCCGGCCGCGACCAGCAGGTCACCGGGCGGAACCCCGGCACCTCGGCGCGCAGCCGCCAGCCCTCGGCTTCCAGCGTCGTCTTGTTCAGCACCGGCCGCTCGACGCGCATGCCGCGTGTATCGTCCATCTGTCGCGCCAGCGTCTCCAGGCGCAGCGGAGCGTCGAGCTGCAGTTCGGTGAACGCCACCTGTTCCAGCACCTCGCCGTCGGCGCGCAGGGTTTGCACCTTCAGCGCGAGCCCGGTGCGTTTTTCGGACCAGAGGCGGTAGCCGTAGCGCAGCGCGTCCGCTGGCACGATGTCCACCACCCAGGCGTCGTAGCCCGCAACGCGCTCGCTGCCGCGCGGCTCGGCGCGGTAGTAGCCCCCGACCTCGATGCCCGGCACCCCGACCGGTCCGGGAAAGAGCCGCAGCAGCTCGCGCCGGTCGCGCAGCGCCCACTGCCGCTCGGGCCAGACGGTGAGCACCTCGTCGTCGCGGCGCCAGGTCACGCGCGCCGGGCCGCTGAGCGACTCGATGCGCTCGACCTGCTGCCGCCCGTCGCACACGTGTGCGATGCGCGCGGTCGCAATCTCGCTGCCGCGCGTGACGACGAACACCCCGCTGTAGGCGCGGTTGCGCGTGGCGTCGTGCAGGCGTTGCAACCAGCCGCGCACGTCGGCCGGCGGCGCGCCGTTGGACGGCACCGCCTGTGCGAGCGCCATCGCGCCCGGCCACGCAAACAACGCCGCCGCCACAACGCCGGCGACGGCACGGAAGAGATGACGGAGAGACGACGTCAGCGACATCGGTGCAGCTCAGCGCGCCGGGACATCGTAACTGGCCGCGCGCAGAAAGCCCGCGCTCGTCTGCAGCGCCGACGCCCCGCCCCACTGGCGGTGCGCGGCCATCAGCTCCTCGAGCTGCGGATCACGCACCCGCGCCACCGGCACGGCGGCTGGCACGACGCCCGCGGTAGCGCCCACGACGACGGCGGGCGGGGCCGGCGTCTGCGCCACCTGTGCGACCTCGCCCGGAGCGCTGCCGGGCACCGCGCCGCTTTGCCACAGGATCGACACCACCGCGGCAACCGCCGCCACGCCGGCCACCAGCCGCCAGCGGAAGACCGCATCGTTGGCCGCGGCCGCCGCGCGCGGCAGCGCCGCGGGCGCGGACACCGCATCCGCCGCATCCGCCACGGTCGGCAGCGGCTGTGCCGCCACGCGCGCCATCACCGCCCGCACGAACGCCGGATCCGCCGCCTCGTCACCGCCGGCCTGGGCCCGCAGCGCGTCGCCGATGCGCCGGTACGCGTCCCACGTGCGCCGCTGCGTCTCGGGGTCGGACGCCGCGAGCGCCGCCGCGATCTCGTCGCCGCCACATTCGCCGTCGAACAGCGCGGAGAGCCGCTCGCCGCACGCGCGGCGCTCGTCACCGGTATCGCGGATCGTCACGTCGGAGGGTTTCATGGTCTTGCTTTCACAGGGTAGGGGCAC
>NZ_CALJNI010000010.1:0-42779 GCF_937982035.1 uncultured Azonexus sp. | reverse complement strand
GGGTGGTAAGAAAGCGTTCGAGTTCGTGCAGGACCGCGCGACCGGCGTCCTCGATCGATTCCTTCATCACCTCGCGCGAGCTGGCGACGTTGCGCAGTCCTGCCGCAAGCACACGGCCAAGCGGGGAATGACGGGCGACGCGGGTGATCATTTCGGGCGGGGCACCGTGCGCACGGTAGTCGGCAATGACCTTCTCGAGCAGATCGTAGGGCACCACGCGCGCGCGGCGCAGGGTCAGCGAGCGTTCGATGATCAGCGCGACGGCGATGACGGATGCCAGCAACAATGGCCAGATCGGCCAGCCCACGGCCTGGATGATCGCAAACACGCGCCCGTACTCCCGAATGCTGAAAGGCGAGACTCTAGCGCCCGCGGCCGGTGAGGGCAAGCGATCGCCACTACCCGCCGTGCATTGCCAGTCGCAACAAGGGCTTCCGGGGAGAATCCACAAAAGCTGTGGATAACTTTGTGGATTGCCAAGGGGGAAAAAAGCTAAGTGGGCGTTTCGTAAGGATTTTGTTACCTTGCCGAAATATTGTGCAAATCACAAAAAGCTTTTATAACAACAACTTACACAATAACCCGCTTGTCAAGCAGGTTGCAGGACTTTTTTATTCCGGGGCAGGAAATTCTGTGAATAAGTCAAGCCCCGCCCCGGAAAATGAGTCCTCACTTACGCAGCGAACGGCTGTGGCTGTGGACCGTATCGACCAGCACCGAAACATTTTCCGGCGGGGTGTATTGGGAAATGCCGTGACCCAGGTTGAAGACGTGCCCGGTATTGCCCGGACCGTAGCTGTCGAGCACCTTGCGGGTTTCGGCAGCGATGGTTTCCGGGGTGCCGAACAGCACGTTCGGATCGATGTTGCCCTGCAGCGCGACCTGGTCGCCGACGCGACGACGGGCTTCGCCGATGTCGATGGTCCAGTCCAGGCCGACGCCGTCGCAGCCGATGGCCGCGATCTTTTCCAGCCACAGCCCACCGTTCTTGGTGAACACGATGCTCGGAATGCGCTGGCCGTCCTTTTCCTTCTTCAGGCCGGCGACGATGCGCTGCATGTAGGCCAGCGAGAATTCCTGGTAGGCCGCCGCCGACAACGAACCGCCCCAGGTATCAAAAATCATCACCGCCTGGGCGCCGGAATCGATCTGCGCGTTCAGGTAGCTGGTCACCGCATCGGCGGTCACCGACAGGATCTTGTGCAGCAGATCCGGGCGGCTGTACATCATGCCCTTGATGTGGCGGAAGTCGGACGAGCCCTGGCCTTCGATCATGTAGCAGGCGAGCGTATAGGGGCTGCCGGAGAAGCCGATCAGCGGCACCGAGTTGTCGAGTGCGCAACGGATTTCCGCGACCGCGTCCATGACGTAACCGAGGTGGTCGTAGGGATCGGGCGCGGTCAGGTTGTTGATCGCCCATTCCTCGCGCAGCGGGCGCTCGAACTTCGGGCCCTCGCCTTCGGCGAAATACAGGCCCAGGCCCATCGCGTCGGGCACGGTGAGGATGTCGGAGAACAGGATGGCGGCGTCGAGGTCGTAGCGGGCCAGCGGCTGCAGCGTCACTTCGCAGGCCAGCGACGGGGTCTTGCACAGGTTCAGGAAGTTACCGGCCCGCTTGCGGGTGGCGCAGTACTCCGGCAGGTAGCGACCGGCCTGGCGCATCAGCCACAGCGGGGTGTAGTCGGTCGGCTCCTTCAACAGGGCACGCAGGAAGGTATCGTTCTTGGGTCGGCTCACGCTTTACTCCGCCAGAAAATCAGGAAACGGCGATTATCCGCCTTTACGCCCGGCTGGTCACGCGGCGGCGCATCGTCATCCAGTACAGCAACGGAATGACGAACACCGTCAGCAAGGTCGAGAAGGCCAGCCCCCAGACGATGGATTGCGCCACCGGCCCCCACAGCAGCGACTCGCCGGCCAGTCCGAAGGCCAGCGAGAACAGGCCGCCGATGGTCGTCACCGAGGTGATCAGGATGGGCACGATACGCCGCCGGGCGGCATAAACGGCCGCATGCAGCACGCCCATGCCCTCCTGCCGGCGCTGGTTGGCGGCGTCGATCAGGACGATGGCCGAATTGACGGCGATCCCGGTCAGCGCGATCACGCCGTAGAGCGTGTACAGGGATAAGGGATTGCCGGACACCAGCAGGCCGAGGACGACGCCGGTGAAGGCCAGCGGCACGGTGACCAGGATCAGCAGCGGCTGGAAATAGCTGCGGAACTGGGTGGCCAGGATCAGGTAGATCAGGCCGACACCGAGTGCGAACAGCGCCAGCATGGCGTCGAGGCTTTCGTTGATGTCGTCAAGCTCGCCGGAGAAATCGAGATTGACGCCTGGGTACTGGGCGGCGATCTTCTGCCACTCCTCGCGCAGGATGCGGTTGGCCGCGACGGTATCGGTGATCTCCTTGTCCAGGTCGGCTTCGACGGTGATCGCGCGCATCAGGTTGTAGCGCTTGATGACGCCCTTGCCGGTGCGCGTCTCGGCCTGCACCAGCGCGCCCAGCGAGGTGGTCTGACGACGACCGTCGGGCAAGGCCAGGGCAATCGGCGTCGCCAGCAGGTCGCCGATATCCTGGCCGACCAGACCGCCGTGATTGGCGCGTACGCGCAATTCGATCTTCTCGCCCTGGTCGCGGGTCTGGGCGATGATTTCGCCGTCGACATGCAGACGCATCAGACGCGCCACCCGGCCGGCGTCGAGACCGGCGGCGGCCAGCGCCTCGCGGTCGAGCGTCAGCACCAGTTGCGGACGGCCGGGAATGTCGTCGTCGACCACGTCCTTGCTGCCGGGAATGGCCCGGGCAACCGCCAGCACGGCATCGGCCGCGGCGCGCAGTTCAAGCGGATCGTCGCCGCGCACGCGGACCTTGACCGGCTTCTCCAGCGGCGGCCCACCCGAGATCATGGTGAAGCTGATCTTGCCCGGCCCGGGCAGGGCCTCGACCGTCGGCCGCATGGCAGCGACGATTTCCTGCACGTCGCGCGCCTCGTCCCCCAACTGGTCGCGCGGGTTCAGGGAAACGATCACCTGCCCGTAGATGTCGCCGTAGAGCGGCTCGGTATCGGTGAACTTGATCCCCGCGTAGGCGGCAACGTTACGCGCCTCACCATCCTTCAGGTATTTGCGCACCTCGGCCTCGACCCGGCTGGCCTGGGCCATGGTTTCCTCGATCGGCGCACCGGCCGGCATATCGACGTTGACGTAGAACAGGCGCAGCGGATCGAAGGCGAAGAACTGCATGCGCACCGCGCCGCCGGCGACGGCGCCGACCGCCAGCACGAAGACCAGCCCGGCCGCGCCGAGCGACAGGCGCGGCCGGCGCAGCAACGCCAGCAGAAGGCGCGAATACCTGACCCGCAAGCGGTGATTGAAGCGCGCCCGCCAGTCGTCGGCCGGCGGACGTCGGCCCACTGCCGCCACGTGCACGGGCAGCATCCAGTAGGCCTCAAGCAGGCTGATCGCCAGCGCCAGCGTGATGATGAAGGGAATCACGAACATGAACTTGCCGACGATGCCGGGCAGCAGCATCAACGGCAGGAAGGCCGCCATCGTCGTCAGCACGGATGAGGTCACCGGCGCCACCACCTCGCGCATCGCCTCGATCGAGGCATCGATGGCGGCCAGTCCGCGCTGCATCTTGTAATAGATGGTCTCGACCACGACCACCGCGTCGTCGACGACCATGCCGAGCACGATGACCACGCCGAGCAACACCGAGATATTCACCGTGTAGCCGAGGGCCGCCAGCACGGCGAAGGTGCCGGCCAGCGAGAACGGCAGACCGATGCCGACCAGCAGCGCGATGCGGGTGCCGAGGAACAGCCAGCAGATGATCAGCACCACCGCCAGGCCGACAACGGCGTTGGCTTCCATGATGCCGATCGACTCGCGGGTCGGAATGGTCTGGTCGTCGAGCAATTCGAGGCGGATGCCGTCGGCGGCCAGCAAAGGGTTCTTTTCGGCGATGAAGCCGTTGATGCGGGCAATCATGTCCAGGGTATTGACCCGGCTCTTCTTGGTGATCGACAGCATCACCGCCGGCTTGCCCTCGTGCGTCGCCAGGCTGCCGGCCTTGGCCCGACCGCGCGACACCTCGGCCACCGAAGCGAGCGGCACCTGGGCACTGCCCACCGGAATGTCGGCCAGCTTCGCCGGATCGACATGCTCGCCGAGGATGCGAACCAGCCAGGCATTGCGCTCGTCGCCGGACTGCGTCTCGACCTTGCCGGCAAAAACATCGCGGAACCAGGCCTGAGTCGCGTCGGCCACCTGGGTTGCCGAAAGCCCCCGATTGGCCAGCGCCACCGGGTCGAATTCGACCAGCAGTTCCGGGTCCTGCAGGCCGGTGGCGAACACCTGGTCGATCCCGTTCATACGCTCGAATTCGTTCTTCAGCAGGCGTGCGCGCTGGCGCAGCACCTCGTCGGCCGCCTGCCCGGTGACCAGTACCAGCGCCGTCGGGAAACCGTTCGAAGTGGTGACCTCGAGAACCCGCGGATCCTTGGCCACATCGGGCAACTCGCTGCTGGCCTTGTTCTGGATGTCGCGGCGCAGGTCGTTGATGCGCTTGTCGAACACGCTGGCGGGAATGTCGCGGAAACGGACCAGGATGTTGGACACGTTCTCGCGCGACGACGACAGTACGAAACGGATGTCGGCGACGCCCTTGATTGCGTCCTCGAGCGGCTCGGTCACGCGCTTTTCCACGTCCTCGGCCGAAGCACCGGGCAGCACCGTGGTGATCACCACCCAGTTGAAATTGATCTCGGGATCCTGCTCGCGCGGCATGGTCAGGTAGGCGAACACCCCGAGCATCAGCACCACCGCGAAGGCGATGTTCGCCAGCGGGTGGTTTTCCAGCAGCTTGCGGTACAGGCTCACGGCAGCGCCGCTCCGTCCTGCAGGGCATGACGGCCCTGGACGACGATCCGGGTGTCCTCGGGCAGGTCGACCAGCGCCGGCCGCCCTTCGCTGGCCGCGGGCAGCACGTGGAACCGCGCCTTGCCGTCGACCGCCATGAATACCCCGTAGCGGCCATCGCGGCGCACCAGCAGGTCAGCCGGCAGCCACGGCCGGGTCTCGCGCCAGAGCAGGCGGCCGGACTGGCCGACGGCCGGCGCCGCCGCCGCGAAGGCAAAGCGCGCCTCAACGCTGCGCGACTCGGGATTCATTGCCGGCGACACGCGGATCAGGCGTAAGGGATGGCGGACGCCGGCCGCTTCGAACAGCCACTCGCCGGCCTGCGCAACCACCTCGGCATCCTGTGGCTGCAGTTGCGCCGATACCTCCGGATCGCCCGCGGCGACCAGGGTCAGCAGCACGCTGCCCGGCGCAGCCAGTTCGCCGAGCTGGGCCGGACGCTCGCGCACGACACCGGCAAACGGCGCGCGCAGGCTGTGCTTGTCGAGTACCCGCCGGGCCGTATCGCGGCTGGCCCGGGCCGCTCGCGCATCGGCCACGGCTGCGGTCCGCTCGGTCTCGCGCAGCGTCAGCGCTTCGGGAGAATAGAAATTGCGCTCGCGCAGCGTCTGCGCCCGCTGCAACTGCGCGTCGGCCTGCGCCAGCCGGGCCTCGGCCTGGGCCAGCGCCGCCTCGGCACGTTCCAGCGCCAGCGCGGCATCGCGCGGATCGAGACGGACGATCAGCCCACCGGCCGCGACCGATTGTCCGACCTCGACCGGCAGCGCCTGGATGGTGGCGGCGACCTCGGCCGAAATCCGGGCTTCGTGGCGTCCGATCACGGCGGCCGGCGCGTTGCGCTCGGGGCGTAAAGCCAGTTCGCCGAGCGGAGACAGCGTCAGCGCCGGCTGAGCCGGCGCCACGGCCGCCGGTTCGGCCGCCTGCTCACCGCAGCCCGCGAGCAACGTCGAGACCAGAAGGAGACCGGAAATAACGGGAATTCTCATCGCAACTCCGCAAAAGCAGACGGCGGCGCCTTCACTTGCGCCAGAAAGCCGGCGTCAACACGACCAGCAAGGTGAATATCTCAAGCCGACCGAGGAGCATTGCAAAAATGCAGACCCAGGTCTGGAAGTCCTCGAGCACGGCAAAAGTCGTCGCCGGACCGACCGCGCCAAGGCCGGGACCGGTGTTGTTCACGCTGGCCACGACGGCACTGAAGGCGGTGACGATGTCGAGCCCGGTAAACGCCAGCAACAGCGTCATCGAGACGATGCTGACCATATACACGAAGGCGAAGGCGAGCACGGCGAACAGTACCGACTGCGGCGCCGTCGCCCCGCCCAGACGGACGTTGTACACGGCCGCCGGGTGCATGGCGCGGACCAGTTCGCGGTAAACCTGCTTGTACAGCAGCAGCGCCCGCATCATCTTGATGCCGCCACCGGTAGACCCGGCGCTGGTCGAGAAACTGCACAGGAACAGCATCCACAGGCCAACGAACATCGGCCACTGGCCGTAATCCATGGTCGAATAGCCGGTCGTCGTCGCCACCGAGATGACGTTGAACATGGCGTAGCGGAAGGCCGTGTCCATGTCGTCGAAGGTGCCCTCCTTCCACAGGTAATTGGCGAGCACGAAGACGCTGACCAGCAACACGCCGACAAACCAGCCGGCTTCGGGGTCACGGCCGTAGATGAACACCGAACGCCCGGTCAGGGCGAGGAAGTGGGTGGCGTAGTTGATCCCGGAAAAGAGCATGAAGGCGATGCAGATCCACTCGATGGCCGGCGAATTGAAGTAGCCGAGGCTGGCATCGTGGGTCGAGAAACCGCCGAGCGAAACGGTCGAGAAACTGTGGCAGATGGCGTCGAACCAGCTCATGCCGGCCCAGCGGTAGGCCAGCGCGCAGGCGACAGTGATGAACACGTAGATCATCCACAGGCCCTTGGCCGTCTCGGTCACCCGCGGCGTCATCCGGTTGTCCTTCATCGGACCGGGAATCTCGGCGGCGAGCATCTGCCGGCCGCCGATGCCGAGCATCGGCAGAATGGCAACCACCAGAACGATCAGGCCCATGCCGCCCAGCCATTGCATCAGGTGACGCCACAGGTTGATCGACGCCGGCAGCCGGTCGAGGCCGGACATCACCGTCGCCCCGGTCGCCGTCAGCGCCGACACCGCCTCGAAATAGGCGTCGGTGTGCGACATGCCGAGATGCAGCATGAACGGCAAGGCCGAGAAAGCCGGCAACACCGTCCATACCAGCACAACCAGCAGGAAGCCGTCGCGCACGTTCAGATCGCGCGGGGTATTGCGGTAGCGGTACCAGAGGAAGCTGCCGCACAGCATGGTCAGCAGGAAAACCTCGTCGTAGACGCGCTGCGCCCCGTCGTCCATGATGTGCGAGACGGTCAGCGGTACCAGCATGGCCAGGCCGAACAGCATCAGGATCATGCCGAGCGCGCGATGGACGGGAGCGAAACGGGTCACGAATGCGGCCTCAGACGAAGTGGAAACCGACCTGGAACAGCTTTTCGACCTTCTTCACCAGTTTCTTGCGGGTGCAGAAAATGATCACGTGGTCACCCGGCTCGATCACCGTGTCGTGGTGCGCAATGACCACCTCGCCGTAACGGGTGATTGCCGTCCAGTCGTCGGTCTGGCCGACGACGATGGGAACTTCGAAATTGCGCACCAGGGCGGCGACGGTGACGCCCTTGGGCCACTGCACCTCGTCGATGCGCCGACCGACCACCTTGGACGTGTTGCGGTCGCCGTGAGCAACGATCTCCAGGGCTTCGGCGGCGCCCCGGCGCAGCGAGTGCACCTCGGCGACATCGCCCTGGCGGACGTAGGCCAGCAAGGTGCCGATCGACACCTGGGCCGGCGAGATGCCGATGTCGATCGGTCCGCCCTCGATCATCTCGGCGTAGGCGCGACGATTGACCAGGGCGACGACGCGCTTGCAGCCCAGGCGCTTGGCCAGGCTGCCGGCCATGATGTTGTCTTCGTCGTCGTTGGTCATCGCCAGGAACAGATCCATCTCGGCAATGTTTTCCTGTTCCAGCAGGTCTTCGTCGGTGGCGTCGCCGTACAGCACCAGGGTGTCGTTCAGTTCGTTGGCCAGCAGTTCGGCGCGCGGCCGGCGGCCTTCGATCAGCTTGACCTCGTAACGGTCTTCGAGCGATTTGGCCAGGCGCAGGCCGATATTGCCGCCGCCGGCGATCATGATGCGCTCGACCCGCGCCGTCTGCCGGCGCAACTGGTTGAGCACCGGATGGATGTTCTCGGCAGCGGCCAGCAGGAAGACCTCGTCGCCGGCCTTGACCACGGTGTCGCCCTCGGGGAACACCGGCTGGTTGTCGCGGAAGATGGCGGCAATGCGGGCGTCGATTTCCGGCGGCAGATGCTCGCGCATCGCCTTGATCGGCTTGCCGACCAGCAGGCCGCCTTCGTAGGCGCGCACGGCAACCAGGCAGACGCGGCCGCGGGCGAAGTTGAGCACCTGCAAGGCACGTGGGAACTCGATCAGGCGGCGGATGTAATCGGTGATGACCTGTTCCGGGCAAAGCGCGAAATCGACCGCGAAATTGTCCCCCGACAGCAGCGACTCATCTTCGAGGAAATCGCGCGAACGCAGGCGCGCGATCCGGGTCGGGATGTTGAACACCGACTGCGCCAGCTTGCAGGCCACCAGATTGGCCTGGTCGCTCTGGGTCACCGCGATGACCATGTCGGCGTCTTCGGCGCCGGCGCTGCGCAGCACCGTCGGCGTTGCCGCATCGCCGACGACGGTACGCAGGTCGAGACGATCCTGCAGTTGGGCCAGCCGGGTCGGGTCCTGATCGACGACGGTGATGTCGTTTTCCTCAGAAACCAGGCCTTCGGCCACGCTGGCGCCAACCTGGCCGGCACCGAGAATGACGATTTTCATGCTTATTCCTCGCCGCGCTTGCCCAGCCGGATGTCGAGCTGCTTCAGCTTGCGGTACAGATGGGTCCGCTCCAGCCCGGAGCGCTCGGCCAGGCGCGTCATGTTGCCGCCCTCCTGGCGCAGGTGGTGTTCGAAATAGAGTTTCTCGAACGCATCGCGCGCTTCGCGCAAGGGCTGCTCGAACAGTGGCAGGAAGGATTGCGCCGGGGCATCGTCCTCGATTTCCTGGGGCATCACCCGGGCCACGTCGTCGCCGACGATTTCCTCGTCCAGCGCCGTCAGCGCGAGGTTGCGCACCAACCCGTAGAGCACGTTCCAGCTCGCCTCCGGGTGTTTCTTCCAGGGCAGCGTACGCAAGGCATTGAGGGCAGCGGTCGAGAAACGGCGCGGCGGCACTTCGCCGCGCTCGACGAAATTGGTCAGCAACAATGCGGCAATTTCCGGCAGGTCGTCGGCATGTGCCGACAGCGCCGGCAACGCCACCCAGATCTCGCCCAGCCGGGCCAGCAGCTTGGCGTCCCAACCGGACAGCGCCGACAGCGGCGTGGTGCTGGCCACCACCAGTTGCAGGTGAAGTTTCTCGGCACGATCGAGCGCAAACGCCAGGTTCATCTGCTGCATCTTGCCCAGTACCGCCAGATCGGGCACGAACAGGATGCCGCCGCTGGTCTTTTCCAGTGCCTCCTGGGTCAGCGCGCTGCTCACCGTGGACAGGTCAAGCCAGGGGGCACGCGGCGCCAGCAGGGTGCGCGCGGCGATTTCGCCCATGCCGCCGGTCGCCCCCTTGATCAATACCACCGAAGCCTTGGCCGCGGCCTGCTCCAGGCGACGGCGGAATTCCTTGACGAACGGCAGGCGGGCGAACGCCTCCAGGGTCAGCGGCGGACGCTGCGGCGGCGCGTCGTGCTTGAGCGCCTTCTGCACCGTGGCCAGCAGTTTCTGCAGGCCGATCGGCTTTTCCAGGAAATCGAAGGCGCCAAAACGCGTCGCCTCGACAGCCGTATCGATGGTGCCGTGACCGGACATCATGACCACCGGCATGTTCAGATGACCGCCGGCATGCCATTCCTTGAGCAGCGAAATGCCGTCGGTGTCGGGCATCCAGATGTCGAGCAGGACCAGGTCCGGACGCAGCTCGTTGCGCACGCGGCGGGCGGCACCGGCGTTCTCGGCGAGGCGGACGTCGTAGCCCTCGTCGATGAGGATTTCGGAAAGCAGTTCGCGGATGCCGACTTCGTCATCAACGACCAGAATGATTGCCATGCTTGGCCTCCTTGTCCCGGACCAGCGGCAGGCGGATCTCGATCCGCGCCCCGCCATCCGGTGCATTGCTGATTTCTATACTACCTTGATGCTCATCGACAATCTTCTTGACGATGGGCAATCCCAGCCCTGTTCCCCGGGCCTTGGTGGTGACATACGGTTCGAAAATGCGCGGCAGCAGCTCGACCGGAAAGCCCGGCCCGTTGTCGGTGATGCGCAGGCGTGCGCAGCGCCCGGCCGGTTCGGTGACGATCTCGACCCGGCCATCGTCGCGGCCTTCGAGGGCATCTTCGGCGTTGCGCAGCAGGTTGTGGATGATCTGGCGCAGCTGGGTGGCGTCGCCGAGCACCGGCGGCAGTCCCTCGCCCAGCACGACCGAGAACTGCACCGCCGAGCTTTCGTACAGGCCCATGACCTCGCCGAGCAGGGCGTTGAGGTCAAGCGGCGCGACTTCCGGCGCCGGCATGCGGGCGTAGTCGCGGAAATCGTCGACCATGCGCTTCATCGCCTGGACCTGGCCGATGATGGTCTGCGTGCCGCGCGCCAGCATTTCGGCGTCGCCGTTGCTGAGCTTGCTGGCCAGCTTGTGCTGCAGGCGCTCGGCCGAAAGCTGGATCGGCGTCAGCGGGTTCTTGATCTCGTGCGCCAGGCGCCGGGCCACTTCGCCCCAGGCCGCGCTGCGCTGGGCTGCGATCAGCCGGGTGACGTCGTCGAACACGACCACGTCACCGCCCCCGCTGGTCTCCGGCAGGCGCGAGGCGCGCAGCAGCAGCACCTGCGGCATGCCGTTCGGCCGCTCCAGCTCAAGCTGGGCCTGCCACTCCGGTTCGCCGGTCGCGGCGAAATTCTGACGGATGAAGGCCCCCAGCGCTTGCTGGCGCGGCCAGTTCTCCGGCGCCAGACCGATCAGGCCGGAAAAATCGTCTTCCAGAATGGTCAACGCCCCTTCGTTGACCGTACGCAGACGGAAATCCCGGTCGAATACCATCACCCCGGCCGACAGGTTGGCCAGGATCGATTCCAGGTAGCCGCGCGCCGATTCCAGCTCACCGCGGTGCCGGTCGGTTTCCCGGCGAGCGTCGTCGAGTTGCCGGGTCATGCGGTTGAACGACTGGGTCAGCACCCCGAGTTCGTCGCCGCTATAGACCGCCTGGCGCTGCGAGAAATCACCCTGGGCCACGGCCTGCGTGCCTTCGGCCAGGATGTACAGCGGCGCCACCAGCCGCCGGGCCATCCAGTAGGCCAGGGCAAAAGCGCTGAACAGCGCGACCAGCACCGTCAGGGTCAGCGTCAGGGCATAGATCCGGGTCAACCCCTGACGGGCCAGTTGCAGCTCCTGGTAATCGCGATAAACCGCCTGCACGGCCTCGGCGTCGAGGGCCAGATTGGCCGGCACGGCCTGGGTCAGTTGCAGGATGCGCGGCTCCTCGAACATCTCGCGCGGCGAAACCGGCAGCAGCACGCGCAGGAACATCGATTCTTCCTCGCCCTCGATACCGCTCAATCCCTGGGGATTACGCGCCTGCTTGAGCTGGGCCTGACCGGGCAATGCCGGCAGCAGGACCAGATCGCCGGTAGCGCTGGTCAGCAAGCTGCCATTGACCGCGAACAGCGCGGCCGTTTCCACGCTTTTTTCCTCGCGCAACCGGAACAGGGCCGAACGCCGGGATGGTTCGGGAATCACCGACAGTTCGTCGGCCATGTCGCGCGCCTTGGCGTTCAGTTCGGCCAGCAGCGAGTCGAGCGCCGAGCGCCCGAGGTGCAGGCCCGACTCCAATGCCTTCTCGACGCGCACGTCGAACCAGCTCTCGATCGAACGGGTCATGAACTGCACCGACACGCCATAGACCAGCGCCCCCGGCAACACCGCGATGACACCGAACATCAGCATCAGGCGCAGCTTCAGGCGGGCGCCGAAGACCTGGGCCTTGTAATCCCGCCACAGGCTGCGCAACTGCCAGCCGACCAATGCCACCATGCCGAGCGCCAGGACGACATTGAGCGCGATCAGCAGCGGATAGTTGCGCGAGAAGACGACGGTGTCGGCCGCCGTCGCCATCAGCAACAGGAACCAGAGTATCCCGCCGATGGCGGCAGCCAGGGCACCGGCGGCAGCGACAAAACGTTTCACTTGTCCTCCGCGGCAGGGGACAACGGCAACTGGGTCACCCAGCTTTTCCAGTCGCTGGTGAGCGTCCAGTCCTTGTTGCCGAGCGCGCTGATCTGGAAGGGACGCGGCAACTGACGGACATCAAGCTGCAGGCGCATGGCGGCCTGATAGCTGCCACCAGCTACGATGCGCGCATCGTCACGGGGAATGACCAGCCAGTTGCGCAGGCGGCGCAGCACGGCGAGCGCCTCGCCGAGACTATCGAAGGACTGATGCAGGCCGCCGGTACTGAGCCGGTACTGGCGGGTCAGCGCGTGATAGGAAAGACGATAGGTCAGGCTGCGGCTGAGCAGTTTCTCGTCGAGCCAGTACCAGCGCTCGCGGGTGAGTTCGAAATCGGCCACGAAATACAGCACGACGCCGCGATTGACGGCCTCTTCCAGGCTGGGACTCAGTTCGAAACGGAAGTCCGCCGACAGCGCATAGCCTTCGTCGGTCAGCGTCAGCCCGGGATTGCGCACCTCGATTTCCGCCGCCCAGGCCAGCGCCGGCAGGAAAGCCAGCAGCAGCAACAGGCCGCGCAGACGCTCAAGCACGCTTTTCGAGCAGGCAGTAATAGAAGCCATCGCGCTCCGCATCGGGAAGAAGCTGTTCCTCGTGAACGATCCCCGCCGCCGGCTGGCGCCCGAGGAAATTCCTGACCTGCACCGAGTTTTCCGTCGGGAAGACCGAACAGGTTGCATAAAGCAGTTTACCGCCGGGTCGCAGCACCTGCCACAGGGCGTCCAGGATGCGCGCCTGGGCACCGGCAAAGCTGGCGACATCTTCGGGACGGCGCAGCCATTTGGCGTCGGGATTGCGGCGCACGACGCCGCTGGCGGTACAGGGCACGTCGGCCAGCACCGCATCGAAAGGACGACCGTCCCACCAGCTGTCCAGCTTGGCACAATCGGCGGCCTCGACACGGGCCGACAGGTGCAGACGCCCCAGCCCCTCCTCGACCCGCCGGCAGCGCGCCGGCTTGAGATCGAGCGCGAGCAGGTCGAGTTCGGCGCGTTCGAGCAGGTGCGCGGTCTTGCCACCGGGCGCCGCGCAGGCGTCGAGCACCCGGCTGCCGGCTGCCGGTGCGAGGATTTCCGCAGCCCGCTGGGCACCTGGGTCCTGGACCGAGACCAGGCCGTCGAAGAAACCGGGCAGACGATCGACCGGCTGCGGCTTGCCCAATGCCAGTCCATCCTCGCCGACCGGGTGGGCCGCAATATCAACTGCCGTCAGTTGCCGCAGATAGTCATCGCGACTGATCCGACGCCGGTTGACGCGCAAACCCATCGGCGGCGCCTGATTGCCGGCGTCGACGATGCGCTGCCAGTCATCCGGCCAGGCGGCCTGCAACTGCGCCAGCCACCAGCCGGGATGCTGGGTAGCGGCAACCGGATCGCTGGCCAGATCGGCGGTCAAAGTGGCCTGCTGGCGCAAGAAACCGCGCAACACCGCATTGACCAGACCGCGGAATTTGCCGTGCAGGATTTCGCCGGCCGCCGACACAGCCTGGTCGACCACGGTATGCGCCGCGTCCGGCCGGGTTTCCAGGCGATACAGCGCGACCAGCAGCAACGACCGGACTTCATCGACCGCCAGCGGTTTTTCCAGCAGTCGCGACAGGAAGAAATCGCCCCGACCGAAGGCGCGCAGGCTGCCGTACACGAGATCCTGGACCGACGGACGGGCGCCGGCATCGACGCGGCCGAGCAGGTTGTCGGCCAGGCTCTGCCCGGCGAATACCGCCGCATCGATGCGGGCGGCCTCGCGCAGGGCGTAGGCAAGTGAATTGAAGGGCAATCGCGACATAGGTGGCGATTATCGCACGGGGCATAATTCCGGCATGCGCCCTTTGCTCATCCTGCTCATTTTCCTGTTCGCGAGCCCCGCCGCCCAGGCCTGGAACGGCGCCGGCCACCGGCTCGGCATCCTGATCGCCTGGCAGCAGATGAGTCCGGATACCCGCGAATTCGTCCGCCTGGCACTGGCCGGGCACCCGGACCATGGCCGCTGGCGGGAAAAAGCCGGTGCCGACGATCCGGCACTGGTCTTCGCCGAGGCCAGCACCTGGCCGGATGCCATCCGTCACGATCCGCGCTTTGCCGACCAGCCGACAGACAACCCGCCCCTGCCCGGCTTTCCCGACATGGGCCGCCACGGCGACTGGCATTACGTCGATTTCGACCGCCACGGCAAACGCGGCCGGGGGCAGATCGACCGCAAGATCGTCGAACTGAGCGAACTGCTCGCCACCAGCACGCAGCCGGCCGAGCTTTCCTGGGCTTTGCCCTGGCTCGCCCACCTGGTCGCCGACCTGCATCAGCCCTTCCATGCCGGATACAGCGATGACCGTGGCGGCAACACGGTACTGATCGAAGACCCGTCGGCCCGCCAGCCCTTCGTCAAGCTGCACGCCTGGTGGGACGACCTGCCCGGCCCGAGCGGCCTGCGCGGAAAACGCCTGCAACGGCGGGCCGAGACATTGCTGACCGACCACCGGGCGCCCCGGCAGGGCGATGTCCGGCGCTGGCTCAATGAAAGCCGGCTGTTGCTGCAGCGGGCCTATCCGAAAACCATGGGCAGCGTCAGTCTGCTGATCGACGACGATTACCGGCAATGGGCGCAGACGACCGGGGAACGCCGGGTTGCCGAAGCCGGCTACCGGCTCGGCCGCCTGCTGGAAGACATTCACCGGCGGCGCGTTTCACGTGAAACGCCGCCGGCGGTCAGTCCCGACCGCTGAAGCAATCGCCCGGCTGCAGCGGATGACCGGCCAGGAACTGCTGGACCGGCAGACGCTTGCCGCCGGCCTTCTGCAGCTCACTCACGGCCAATGCGCCCTCGCCGCAGGCGATGACCACCGAATGACGGTCGACCGTCAGCACACAGCCGGGCTCGCCCTGACCGGCCACCGGCCGCGCCGCCCACAGCTTGACGGTCTGCCCGGCAAACTGCGCCTGCGCACCGGGGAAAGGATTGAAGGCACGAATATGGCGATCGAGCTCGGCGGCGCTGCGCGTCCAGTCGATCGCGGCTTCCGCCTTCTCGATCTTGTGGGCGTAGGTCACGCCCTCGCCCGGCTGAACTTCGGCCGGTAACGGCAGGCCCGCCAGGGCATCGACGATCAGCTTCGCGCCGCAGGCAGCGAGCTTGTCGTGCAGCGTCGCCGTAGTGTCGCCGCCGGCAATCGGGAAGGCCTCGCGCAACAGCACCGGACCGGTATCGAGGCCGGCTTCCATCTGCATGATGCAGACGCCGGTTTCGCTGTCGCCGGCGAGCAGCGCCCGCTGGATCGGTGCCGCGCCGCGCCAGCGCGGCAGCAGCGAGGCATGGATGTTCAGGCAGCCGAAACGCGGCAGGTCGAGCACCGCCTGCGGCAGGATCAGCCCATACGCGGCAACGACCATGACCTCGGCGCCAACGGCAGCCACTTTTGCCTGCGCCTCGGCGTCCTTCAAGGTCAGCGGCTGGAAGACCTCGATCCCCTGCGCCAACGCCACCTGCTTGACCGCCGACGGATGCAGGCTCATGCCGCGGCCCGCCGGACGATCCGGCTGGGTCAGCACCAGCGCCACCTCGTGGCCGGCGGCGACGATGGCCGACAGCGCCTGCGCCGCGAATTCCGGCGTGCCCGCGAAAATCACCCTCATGCGGTCACTCGCGCCTGCTTGGCCAGCTTGCTGCGGATGCGCGTCTGTTTGAGTTGCGACAGGTGATCGACAAAGACCTTGCCGTTCAGGTGATCGATCTCGTGCTGTATACATACGGCCAGCAGGCCGTCGGCTTCGAGTACCCGGGGCTTGCCGTCAAGGTCGAGGTAGCGGACGGTGACGCGCTCGGCACGCTCGACCTTGTCATAGATGCCGGGCACCGACAGGCAGCCTTCCTCACCGACGGTCAGGCCGAGGCAGTTGTCGAGTTCCGGATTGACGAAGACCCGCAGTTCGCTCTTGTCCTCGGAGACGTCGATCACCACCACCCGCTTGTGCACATCGACCTGGGTCGCAGCCAGACCGATCCCGGGCGCCTCGTACATGGTCTCGGCCATATCGGCCGCCAACCGACGAATGCCATCGTCAATTTTCGTCACGGGAGCGGCGACTTTCTTCAGCCGGGGATCGGGAAAACGCAAAATGGGTAATAAGGCCATGGCAAATAGGGAATAAATGCTTGCTTGCTTAGAGGATTACATGCAGAATCTAAAGCAATTCTCGAGATATGAACGCGAATTGCAGACGCCGGTAAGACCACACAAGCTGCTGCGCGTTCCACCGGTACGTGAGGGGTTACCCATGGTTCGCATTATATCCGCGCTCATCCTGGCTGCGACAGCCGCCTGCGCCACTGCGGCCGAGCCGCTTGAACTGGTCAGCAATCCACCCGACCGGCACGTCGTCGTCAAGGGCGACACGCTGTGGGACATCTCCGGGAAATTCCTGAAAAAACCCTGGCGCTGGCCGGAAATCTGGCGCCTGAACAAGGACCAGATCAAGAACCCCCACCTGATCTATCCCGGCGACATCGTCTGGCTCGACCTGTCCGACGGGAGCCCCCGCCTGCGCCTGGGCAAACCGGTACAGAGCCGCCTGCAGCCGCAGGCCTACGCCACGGCCATCGATCAGGTGATTCCGAGCATCCCGCCGAATGTCATCGAACCCTTCATTTCGCAGCCGCTGATTGTCGAAGCCGGCGTCGAGAAAACCTCGGCGCGCATCGTCGCCACCCAGGAAGAACGCATCCTGCTCGGCAGCGGCGACACGGCCTACGCCAGCGGCATTCCGGATGCCAGCGTCGAAAAGTGGCATGTCTTCCGTCCCGGCAAACCGCTGACCGATCCCGAAACCGGCGAAATTCTCGCCCACGAGGCTTTCTTCCTCGGCAACGCCCAGCTGACCCGTCCCGGCGAGCCGGCAACCCTGCGCATCACCCTGGCCAAGGAAGAAATTTCCCGGGGCGACTGGCTGAAGCCGGCGCCGCAACCGACCATCATGGCCTATGTCCCGCGCTCGCCGGAACAGAAGATCAACGCCCGCATCATGTCGATCTACGGCGGCGTCAGCGAAGGCGGTGCCAGTTCGGTGGTGACGTTTAACAAGGGCGCCGACGACGGTGTCGAAGTCGGCCATGTCGTGGCCTTCTATCGCAAACGCGTTGCCGTCCACCTCGACGACGACGTGAAGCGCGAATCGACCACCATTCCCGATGAACGCTACGCACTGGCCTTCGTCTTCCGCACCTTCAACCGCGTTTCCTACGCACTGGTAATCGATGCTTCCAAATCGGTGCTGATCGGAGACGCCGTCAGCAATCCGTGAGCCCGCCCCGGGGTCTTGCAGCCTGGCTGCACCTGACCCTGGCCCCGGGCATCGGCGGCGAGACACAGCGCAAGCTGCTCGCCGCCTTCGGATTGCCCGACCACATCTTCAGCGCCAGCCTCACGGCCGTGCGCAGCGTGATCGGCAACAAAGCCGACCTGCTGCTCGACTTCAACCCCGGTGAACGAGTCGCCCAGGCCATGGCCTGGGCCGAGCAGCCGGAGCAGCACATCCTGACCCTGGCCGATGCAAATTACCCGGCCGGCCTGCTGGAAATCCCCGACCCGCCCAGCCTCATCTACGTACGCGGCAATCCGGCGCTGCTGCAAGGGCCTGCCATCGGCGTCGTCGGCAGCCGCAACGCCACCCCGCAAGGCCTGCGCAATGCCGAACAATTTTCGCGTGCCCTGGCCGGCCAGGGCTGGTGCATCGTCAGCGGCCTGGCGCTGGGCATCGACGCGGCGGCGCATCGCGGTGCCCTGGCCGCCGATGGGGCCACCGTCGCGGTCATCGGCACCGGCGCCGACCGCATCTATCCGGCCGGCAACCGCGAACTGGCGCTGGCGATTGCCGAACGCGGCGCCATCGTTACCGAATTTCCGCTCGGCACCCCGGCAAATGCCGCCAATTTCCCCCGCCGCAACCGCCTCATTGCCGGCTTGTCGCGCGGCGTGCTGGTGGTCGAAGCGGCCACCGAAAGCGGCTCGCTGATCACCGCCCGGCTGGCCGGCGAACAGGGACGCGAAGTTTTTGCCATCCCCGGCTCGATCCACTCGCCGCAGTCCCGCGGCTGCCACAAACTGATCCGTCAGGGGGCGAAACTCGTGGAGACCGCCGACGACATCGTCGAAGAACTGGGCGGGCGCCCCGCTGGCCGGCAGCCCCGGGGAACCGAAGGCGACTCCGGGCATCCGCTGCTCGCCGTGCTCGGCCACGATCCCTGCGGCCTTGACGAGCTGGTCGAGCGCAGCGGTCTGGGCGCCGACAGCCTGCTGACCGAATTGCTCAGCCTGGAACTCGCCGGCAAGATCGCCGTCCTACCCGGCAATCGCTACCAGCGCGTCGATTGATCCGGAAATCAATTGTGTCCGCCCTTGCCAATCCGTCGGGCGCCCACTTATCATGCCCGGCACCTGACAGGCAGACCCCATGAGCAAAAAACTGATCATCGCCGAGAAACCCTCCGTCGCCAGCGACATCGCCAAGGCGCTCGGTGGTTTCACCAAGCACGACGAATACTTCGAGAACGACGAATACGTCGTCTCGTCGGCCGTCGGCCATCTGCTCGAACTGGCCTGTCCGGAAGAATTCGAGGTCAAGCGCGGCAAGTGGTCCTTCGCCCACCTGCCGGTGATCCCGCCGCATTTCGCGCTGAACCCGATCGAGAAGAGCGCGCCACGACTGCGCGTGCTCAACAAACTGATCAAGCGCAAGGATGTGACCGGCCTGATCAACGCCTGTGACGCGGGACGCGAAGGCGAGTTGATCTTCAACTACATCGCCCAGCACGCCAAGGCCGGCAAGCCGGTGCAGCGGCTGTGGCTGCAGTCGATGACGCCGCAGGCCATCCGCGACGGCTTCGCCCGGCTGCGCCCTGGCAGCGAGATGCAGGGGCTGGCCGACGCCGCCGTCTGCCGCTCCGAATCCGACTGGCTGGTCGGCATCAACGGCACCCGGGCAATGACCGCCTTCAATTCGAAGACCGGCGGTTTCCACCTGACCACGGTCGGCCGCGTGCAGACACCGACGCTGGCCATCGTCGTCGAGCGCGAGCGCAAGATCCGCGACTTCGTGCCGCGCGACTACTGGGAAGTCGAGGCCGAATTCGCTGCCAAGGCCGGCAGCTACACCGGCAAATGGTTCGACGAAGGCTTCAAGGGCAAGCAGGACGACGAGCACGCCCGCGCCGACCGCCTCTGGGAAGTCGCCCGGGCCGAGGCGATCAAGGCGGCGACTTCGGGCAAGCCCGGCATCGTCAGTGAGGAAGCCAAACCGGAAACCCGCCTGTCGCCGCTGCTGTTCGACCTGACCAGCCTGCAGCGCGAAGCCAACGCCCGTTTCGGGTTCTCGGCCAAAACAACGCTCGGCCTGGCCCAGGCGCTCTACGAAAAGCACAAGGTGCTGACCTACCCGCGGACCGATTCGCGCTGCCTGCCCGAGGATTACATCGCCACGGTCAAGGAAACGATGCGCGTGCTCACCGGCGAAGGTGCCGGCAAGGGTCACGACGAGGTCCTGCTCGCCCGCTACGCGCCGTTCGCGCACCAGGTCCTGGCGCGCAACTGGGTCATGCCGAACAAGCGCATCTTCAATAACACGAAGGTGAGCGATCACTTCGCCATCATCCCCACGCCGCAGGCGCCGAAGAACCTCAACGAAGCCGAGCAGAAACTGTACGACTTCGTCGTCCGCCGCTTCCTGTCGGTGTTCTTCCCGGCCGCCGAGTACATGGTGACCACCCGTATCACCCGGGTCGAAGGCCATCCGTTCAAGACGGAAGGCAAGGTCCTAGTCAATCCGGGCTGGCTTGCCGTCCATGGCAAGGAAGGCCAGACCGGCGACGAAGGCAACCTGGTCGCCGTCGACAAGGACGAAAAGGTCAAGACCGAGGAAGTCACGGTCAAGGCCAGCGCCACCAAACCGCCGCCGCGCTATTCGGAAGCCACCCTGCTGTCGGCCATGGAAGGCGCCGGCAAGATGGTCGACGACGAGGAACTGAAGGCGGCGATGGCCGGCCGCGGCCTCGGCACCCCGGCAACGCGCGCCCAGATCATCGAAAACCTGATCGGCGAGCAGTACATGCTGCGCGAAGGCCGTGAACTGATCCCGACGGCCAAGGCCTTCAACCTGATGACGCTGTTGAATGGCCTGGGCATCAAGGAACTGACCCAGCCGGAACTGACCGGCGACTGGGAATGGAAGCTCGGCCGCATCGAGAAGGGCGATTTCACGCGCGACGAATTCATGCGCGAGATCGCCGAGATGACGCGCCACATCGTCGAACGCGCCAAGACCTACGACAGCGACACGATCCCCGGCGATTTCGGCATCCTCAGCGCCCCCTGCCCCAAGTGCGGCGGCCTGATCCGCGAGACTTACAAGAAATTCCAGTGCAGCGACTGCGATTATTCGCTGTGGAAGATCGTCGCCGGCCGGCAGTACGAACCGGCCGAAATCGAGACGCTGCTGACCGAACGCCACGTCGGCCCGCTGACCGGCTTCCGCAACAAAATGGGCCGCAGTTTTGCCGCAGCGATCAAACTCAACGACGAGCATCTGCCCGAATTCGATTTCGGCCAGGACAAAGCCGACGAAGCCAACGCCGAACCGGTCGATTTCTCCGGCCAGGACAGCCTGGGCAAGTGTCCGAAGTGCGCGGCCAATGTCTACGACCACGGCACCTCCTACGTCTGCGAGAAATCGGTCGGTCCGGACAAGACCTGCGATTTCCGCTCGGGCAAGATCATCCTGCAGCAACCGGTCGACGCCGCCCAGATGAAGAAGATGCTGGAAACCGGCAAGACCGACCTGCTCAAGGAATTCGTCTCCAACCGGACCAAGCGCAAGTTCTCGGCTTATCTGGTCGTCGCCGAAGGCAAGGTTGGTTTCGAGTTCGAGAAAAAGGCACCGGCAGCCAAGAAGCCCGCGGCAAAGAAGAAGGCGGAAGCCTGATACACCGCGCCGGCTGCTTGCAGCCGGCATGCCGCTCGGCTAAGCTGGGCCGATGCGCAACTTCCTTCGCCATCTCGGCGCCCTGTTCCTGATCCTGTGCTGCGCTTCGGCTGCAGCAGAAGTCACGCTAGACCCAGCCGCGCAAGCCTGGCTTTCAGGAAAGCCCGTCGTCCGCATCGGCATCATTGCCGACAACGCGCCCTATTCGACGGTGCACGCCGGTCGGCTCGAAGGTTTCTCGATTGACGTTCTCGAAGAGATTTCGGCACGAACCGGGCTGCGCTTCGACTACAAGGCCGGTAGCTGGCCGGAAATCTACGCGGCCTTCGTCCGGGGCGAAATCGACGCCATCGACGAGATTTCGCTGCGTGAGGACCGCAAGCCCTTCACGCTGTTCACCGAGCCCTACCACCACCGGCAAACCGTCGTGATGCAGGACATGAACCGCCGCCTGCCGCCGATCTCCAGCCTTGAGGACCTGAAACCCCATCGCGTCGGCATCGTCAAGAACATCTTCTACAAGAGCACGCTTGAGCGCCATGGCCTGCAACTGAGCGAATACGATGCATTGCCCAATCTGATCCGCGCCCTGGCCTTCGGCTGGGTAGACGCCATTGTCGGACCGGAAGTTACCCTGGCTTACCTGGCGCGCGGCGAGGGCTTCAACCAGATCGGCGTGGCCGGGCGCGTGGCGATGGACGGCTTCGAACTGGAGGACTTCCGCATCGGTGTGCGCCGCGAAAAGCCCGAGGCCCATCGGGTCATCGCCGCCGGCCTGGCAGCCATTCCCCCGGCCCGCATGCAGGAAATGCTGGCCGTCTGGCAGGAGTTCGGCGGGCGTCGCAACCGGGAAATACAGCATTTCCAGCTAAGCCGCGAACAGACCGATTACCTCCGCCGTCTCGGCCCGATAAGGGTCGGCATCATGCGCGACTACGCCCCGTTCAGCTTCGCCGACGGCGGCAAGACGCAGGGACTGGCGATCGACATCCTCGGACGCATCCAGGATCTGACCGGCCTGACGGTCACCCCCGTCGTCGACCGCTGGCCGGTCCTGATCGAATTGCTTCGCCGCGGCGAAATCGATGTCCTGACCAATATCTCCCGGCAGCCGGACCGACTGGCCTTTACCCGTTTCACCGATCCCTACCACGTCATCCCCAACGTCGCCTTCACCCGCGACCGCAACTTCCGGCTGACCGACCCGCCGGATTTCGGTCAGCGGAAAATCGGCATCGGCGAAGGCATTTTTTACGAAAAGGCCCTGCGCGAGCGCTTCGGCAAGCAAGTCGTCACCTACGGTGCGCAGGATGCCATGTTCCGGGCACTGGCCGACGGCAGCGTCGATGTCGTGATCGCCTCGCTGCACAACGGCAATCACTGGGTACGCGAACTGGGTCTGGCCAACGTCACGATTGCCGGCGAACTGATCCTGCCCGATTTCTCCGGCGAAGATCTGCGCTTCGGCATGCGCCCGGGGCTGGCCCCGCTGGTCGGGATCTTCGACAGTGCGCTGGCGGCGATCACGCCGACTGAACGACGCAGCATCGAGAATCGCTGGCTGGGTGCCAGCTACCGCGAAAATTCGGGGGCCCCGCAAGCGCTCAGCGAAGGCGAGAAATCGTGGTTACGCCAGCATGGCCCGTTGAAAGTATGTACCGACCCCGACTGGATGCCGATCGAAGCGCTCAATGGCGGCCGCCACGCCGGCATTGCCGCGGACTATCTCGAGCGGATGAGCCAGCAGTTCGACATCGCCTACGAGATTGTCCCGACCAACACCTGGGCAACATCCTTGCAGGCAGTCCAGGAACGTCGCTGCGACCTGCTGACGATGGCCGTGCAGACCCCGCAGCAGAGCATCCACCTCAATTTCACCGCGCCCTACTACACGACGCCAAACGTCCTTCTCGCGCGGATCGAAACGCCGTTTGTCGAAGGCCTTGATGCCTTTGCCGGACGCCAGGTCGGCATCGTGCGCGGCCACGCGATTGCCGACCAACTACGCAGTCGTTACCCGCAACTGGAACTGGTCGAGGTCGACAACGAAAAGGAGGGCTTGCGCGAACTCCAGCGGGGCAGGCTGGAAGGGTACATCGGCACGCTCGGCACGGTGAATTACCACCTGCGCGAACTGGGTTTTGCCGATATCAAGGTAGTCAGCCGTATTCCCGTCGACAGCAAGCTGTCGCTGGCCACGCGCAACGATCTGCCCGAACTGTTTTCGATTGCGGAAAAAATGGTCGCCAGCCTGAGTGATGCCGATCGCCAGCGCATCGAGAGCCGCTGGCAAACCATACGCATCGAACCGGGTATCGATACCGCCCTGTTGTGGCGATGGGGCAGCATCATCTTCGTCGCACTGGCCCTTTTGATACTGTGGAACCGCAAGCTTGGCAGCCTCAACCGGCAACTTGCCGAAGCCAACCAGAAGCTGGCACAACTCAACATCACCGACCCGCTGACCGGGATCGGCAACCGGCAGTTCTTCGAGCAGGAGTTTTCCCGCGAGTTTTCGCGTTGCCAGCGCAACGCCCAGACCTTTACCACGGCGATGATCGACATCGATCACTTCAAGAAGATCAACGACAGCCTCGGCCACGCTGCCGGCGATCACTGCCTGGTCGAACTGGCCCGCTGCCTGCAGCAGCACCTGCGACGCCAGACCGACAACATCGCCCGGATCGGCGGCGAGGAATTCGTCGCCTTCATGAGCGGTGACACCCGAGAGGAAGTCCTGGCCCATTTCGAAGCCTTGCGCAGCGATATTGCGGCCCTGCAGATCACCTGGGAAGGACAGCCGATCACCTTCACCATCAGCATCGGACTGGTGCATGGCATACCCGAACAGCCGGACAATCCGGCAGCCTGGCTGAGACAGGCCGACCTGGCGCTTTACCGGGCCAAGGCAGCGGGACGTAACCGGCTCGACGCCGACATCCGGGAAAGCACCTGAGCGCTCAGCCCGCCGCCCGCCCCCGACGCAACCACTCGAGCACGGTTTCGTAGAGCAGGACCGGATCGACCGGCTTGGCGATGAAATCGACCATGCCGGCATCCCGGCAGCGTTGCTGGTCTTCGATAAAGGCGTTGGCCGTCATCGCCACCACCGGGGTCGTGAATTCCGGCATCTGTTGCAGGCGTGCCAGCGCTTCGAGGCCGCCCAGGCGCGGCATCTGCAGGTCCATCAGGATCAGGGCAAACGGCCGGCGGGCCTGGGCCACCTTGTCCACTGCCACCAACCCGTCGTCGGCCACCTCGACCTCGAGCCCGGCCATCTGCAGCAATTCGACGGCAACTTCCTGATTGATCGGATCGTCTTCGACGACCAGAACACGGCTACCCAGGAATTCGGCCCGCAACACCTGGTCGGCGCGTAAGGCGCCGCCGGTCGGTTTGGGCAGCGGCTGTGCCGCCTCGCCCACAGCCAGACGGGCAGTAAACCAGAAACGGCTACCCTGCCCGACCTCGCTCTCGACCCCGGCATCACCGCCCATCAGGCGGGCCAGGCGCCGGGTGATCGCCAGGCCCAGCCCGGTGCCGCCGAAACGCCGGGCGGTCGAGTTGTCGGCCTGATGAAAGGACTGGAACAACTCTGGCAGTACTTCCGGAACGATCCCGATCCCGGTGTCGGCAACCGTGAATCGCAGGACGGCGGCACCGTCCTCAACGCGCTCGCAGTCGATCGACAGCTCGACACTGCCGCGCTCGGTGAATTTGACGGCATTGCTGGCCAGGTTCAGGAAGGCCTGGATCAGTCGTCCGCCATCGCCCTGCAAGCCGGCCGGCATGTCACCGACCCGGTGCCGCAGTTCGATGCCTTTGGCGTTCGCCTGCACCGCCAGCATGGAGACGATGTTGTCCATGATGCCGGCTGGTTCAAGCGGCCGTTGCTCCAGTTGCAGCTTGCCGGCATCGATCTTGGAGATGTCGAGCAGGTCGTTGATGATCGCCAGCAGGTGTCGTGCCGCCTCGTCGATCTTGTCCAGCCGGTCGATCAGTTCCGGTTCGGCGAGCCTGCGGCGGAGCACATGCGACATGCCGATGATGGCATTCATCGGCGTGCGGATTTCGTGACTCATGTTGGCCAGGAACGCGCTCTTGGCCCGATTGGCGCTCTCCGCCGCGTCGCGGGCCTGCGCCAGTTGCCGGGTGCGTTCGTCGACAATTTCTTCCAGTTGCTCGCGGTAGCGGCGCAACTCATCGTCGAGCCGCTTTTTATCGGTGATGTCGAAATTGACCCCGATGATCCTGGCCGGCTGCCCTTGATCGTCAAAATGCACCTGGCCGCGCGAGGCGATCCAGCGTATTTCACCATCGGGCCGGACAATACGAAACTCGATCGAGAACGGCTCGCTGCTGTTGAAATGCGCACTGATCGCCTGCAGCACCCCGCTCATGTCGTCCGGATGTACCAACGCCATCCAGTCGCTCTGACGACCGCCGAAGCCGCCCGGTGGCAGCCCGTACATCTCTTCGACTTCGGGCGACCAGCGAGTGAGATCGCTTTTCAGATCGGTTTCCCACAGACCCAGGGCAGCGCTGAGCTGGGCCATGCGCAACTTTTCCTCGCTTTCGCGCAAGCCTTTTTCCGCCTGTCGGCGGCGGGTGATATCGCGCGCAATGCCGAGCACGCCAATCAGTTTGCCCTCGCGATCGCGCATTGGCGTCTTGATCGTTTCCAGCAGCGCCCGTTCGCCACCCTCGGCGAAAGTCACCCATTCCTCGTTGACCGAGGGCTCGCCGGCAACCATGGCCTTGCGGTCATGTTCGCGGAAGAAATCGGCCAGTTCCTTGTCGACGAAATCGTAATCGGTCCGCCCCACAATCTCGGCCTCGGTCGCGCCGAAGAACTGCTCGAAGCGACGATTACAGGCCAGGTAGGTCCCTTCGACATCCTTCAGCCAGACCAGGTCGGGAATCGTGCTGACGACGGTATTCAGCTGCGCCCGCCGCATTTCCAGCTCCGCCGTGCGCTGGCTGACCACCCGGCGCAACAGGAAAATCCAGAGAGCCAGCACAGCGCCAAGCAGCAACAGCGCGGCCAGACCGAAGCCGACAAAACGGGCGTACGGCGCCAGCGACAAACGCTTGCCCATCCATTTGTCGTTGAGCGCGGCCAGTTCCTCCTTGCTGATCGAGGCCATGCCGGCTTCAACCAAGGCCAGCAGTTCGCCGTCGCCCTTACGCACGCCCCGGTGCATTTCCCCGCGATACAACTCGAAAGCCTGCCGGAACTGATCCTGAACCTTGAAGCGGTAGAGGTAATAGGCGGCCGGCGCTTCGTCGAGGCAGAACAGCTTGATTTCCTGGTCGATCGCCGCCTGGATCATCTGTGAATAATCGCGGTAATGCTGCAAGGTCGTGATACCCCGGGCCGCCAGCACCTCGCCGCAGGCATCGCCCTCCTCGACCCCGATCAGGAAACCCTTGAGCGTTGCCGGGCTACCGACGCCACTGATGCTCTCGTGCGTGTAAATGAAGCTGCGCTGGGTCGAATACGGCTGGGAAAACTCATACAGCGGTTCGCGCCCCGGCGTCCGGTAGATGTTCTCGATCACATCGGCTTCGCCGCCCAGGAGGCTGGCCTGGGCATCGGCCCAGTCCATCGCCTTGAGTTCGACGGGAATGCCGGTCTTGCGCTCCCACAGGCGCCACAGATCGACGGTATAGCCCTCCGGGTGACCGTCGGCGCTGAGAAACAGATAAGGCGGGAAGTTCCTGTCGCCGACCACGCGAATGCGCTCCGGCGTCGCCTGGACCATGCCCGACAGGACCGTCCCCAGCAGGAACGTCAGCAGGAGGACAGTCAGGCGTTTCACGTGAAACCTCAGCGGTGCGGGGTGGCGCCGGGTAGCTGGCAGGACAGGACGGCGGCCCGCAACACGTCGATGGCCTGGGGTCGCGGATAGGTCACCCGCCAGACCAGGCCGACCGTCCGTGCCGGCGGCGGGCCGGCAAACGGTAGCACGCGCACCATCGGCTCCTTGTCGATCAGCGGGTCGGCGGCGGTACTCGGCATCACGGCGACGCCGGCGCCGCTGGCAACCATGTAGCGGATGGTTTCCAGCGAACTGCCTTCCAGCGAGTGGTCCAGCGCATCCTGACCGCTCAGGCGCGGGCAGGATTCCAGCACCTGATCGCGGAAGCAGTTGCCCTGGCCGAGCAGCAACAGGTTCTGGCCGTCGAGTTCGTCGGCCGGAATGTCTTCGCGTCCGACCCAGTCGTGCCCGGCCGGGACGACGACGCGGAAAGGCTCGTCATAGACCGGCTGGGCGACCAGCCCCGGTTCGGCAAAGGGCAGCGCGATGACGATCACGTCGAGCTCGCCGGACTTCAACGCCGGGATCAGGTTGGCCGTGAAATCCTCCTTGAGGAACAGCGGCATTTTCGGCGCCAGCCGGCTCAACGCCGGAATCAGCTGCGGCAGCAGGTAAGGCGCGATGGTGTAGATGATGCCGACACGCAACTGACCGCTCATCGGATCGCCGGTGGCTTCGGCGATTTCCTCGAGCTTGACCGCTTCGTCGAGGACGCGCTTGGCCTGCTCGACGATGCGTTCGCCGAGCGCGGTGATGCGCACGTCGCTGGCGGTGCGCTCGAACAGCGCGGTACCGATCTGTCCTTCAACCTTCTTCAGGGCCACCGACAACGTCGGCTGGCTGACATGGCAGGCTTCCGCCGCTCGCCCGAAATGGCGCTCGCGCGCCAGGGCGACGATGTAACGCATTTCGGTCAGGGTCATGGCGACACCCCCAGTTGTTTCATGTCCTCGGCGTCCAGCCAGCGCCATTCGCCCGGCTTGAGGCCGTCAGGCAGGCGCAGATCGGCCAGCGCCTCGCGATGCAGTGACTCGACCCGGTTACCGACGGCGGCGACCATGCGCTTGACCTGATGGTATTTGCCTTCGGTCACCGTCAGGCGCAACCGATGATCGTCGACGATCTCGGCGGCAGCCGCGGCAATCGGCGCCGGCTCGTCGTGAAGCAGCACGCCGGCGAGCAATTGTTCGATCTGGGCAGCGTCGAGCGCGTGCTTGACCGTCGCCAGATAAACCTTGGGCACCTTGCGCTTGCCCGAGGACAGTTGATGATTGAGTTGCCCGTCGTCGGTGATCAGCAGCAGGCCGGTGGTGTCTTCGTCGAGCCGGCCGATCGGCTGGACGCCGCGCTCACGCAGCGGCAGGGGCAGCAGTTCGAGCACCGAGGGATGATGCTGCGGCTTGCGCGAGCATTCGTAACCGGCGGGTTTGTAGAGCAGCAGGCTGGCCTGCTCGCGGAACGGCCAGTCGGTCCCGTCGACGGAAAAAACCAGCCCGTCGGTGGCGAGATCGGCAAAGGGGTCGTCGACAATCTGCCCGGCGACGCTCACCCGTTCGCGCCGGATCATGGCGCGGCAGGCCTTGCGGGTGCCGAAGCCGTGGCTTTGGAGGATACGTTCAAGTTGCATGTGAGGATGCTACCATCGGCGCATGAACTTCGAACATCTGATTGCCATAAACGACCCCGGCAACCCGCTGGTCATGCAACTGACGCGCCGCCAACTTTGGCTCGGCCTGCTCCAGCGCGTCGACAATCCGCTGCTGTTCCTGCCCGGGCTGGCCGATTTCACCATGCTCGAGCGGCAAGCCGACAGCGCCGTGCGCGAACTCGATTTCGGCGCCGCCCGCATCCGCGACCGCGTCACCCTGACCGAGGAACAGGCGGTCCGCTTCGACATCGAACCGAGCGAAGTACAACCCGGCGGCAGCCTGACCATCCGCATCGAGGAACCGCACGACGGCCATCTCTTCCTGCGCTTCAGCTACGTCACCGGACTGGCGATCGAGGCCGGGAGCGAGGAGGCGGCCTACATCGAGTACGTCAAATCCGCCTACCACCAGTCCGATCTCGACTGCGTCCGCATCATCCGCACCCTTGCCGCCGAGGGTACCTGCCAGTAAGCATTCCCGGAGGCCCCGTGACCCCGCCACATCGTACCCCGCCCCACGCCCTGAACACCGACCGGGTCCTCGCCGACCTGACCGCCGACGCCAACGGCCTGAGTACGCAGGAAGCCGCCCGCCGTCTCGCCGAAACCGGTCCCAACCGCCTCCCCGCGCCGCCGCGAGACAGCCTGTTCAAGCGCTTCTTCAAGCACTTCCACGACATCCTCATCTACATCCTGCTGATCGCCGCCGGCATCACCGCGCTGCTCGGTCACTGGATCGACACCGGCGTCATCGTCGGCGTCGTCGTCATCAACGCGATCATCGGCTTCATCCAGGAAGGCAAGGCCGAGGAAGCCCTGGCCGGCATCCGCAAGATGCTGTCGGCCAGCGCCCAGGTCCGGCGCCAGGGCGAATGGACGCAGATCGACGCCGACGGCCTGGTGCCGGGCGACATCGTCCGCCTGAAATCGGGCGACCGGGTCCCGGCCGACCTGCGCCTGCTCGAAGCGACCAACCTGCGCATCGAGGAATCGGCGCTGACCGGCGAATCGGTGCCCAGCGACAAGAGCGCCGACCCGGTCGCCGCCGACGCCGGCATCGGCGACCGCTTCTGCATGGCCTATTCCGGCACCCTGGTCGCCGCCGGCCGGGGCCTGGGCGTGGTCACTGCCACCGGCCCGAACACCGAGATCGGCCGCATCAATCGCCTGATCGCCGAAGTCGAAACCCTGCAGACGCCGCTGACCCGGCAGATGGCGCAGTTCAGCAAGCAGTTGTCGGTGGTCATCGTCGGCCTCGCGGCACTGATGGTTGCGGTCGGCATCGGTCTGCATGCCTTCCCGCTCGGCGAAGTCTTCCTCGCCGCCATCGGCTTCGCCGTCGCCGCCATTCCCGAAGGCCTGCCGGCCATCCTGACCATCACGCTGGCCCTCGGCGTGCAGCGTATGGCCCGCTGCAACGCGATCACCCGCAAGCTGACCGCGGTCGAAACGCTGGGTTCGGTGACCGTCGTCTGCTCGGACAAGACCGGCACGCTGACCAAGAACGAAATGACCGCCCGCCACGTCATCACCCGCGCCGGCAACTACCTGGTCAGCGGCACCGGCTACGCGCCGCAAGGCCAGATCACGCTCGACGGGCAACTGATCGAACTGGCCGGGCACGCGCACCTGCACGCGCTGATCGAAGTCGTCGCCGTCGCCAACGACACCCACGTCGCCGAGGACGGCGGCCAGTGGCGAGTGACCGGCGAACCGACCGAAGGCGCGCTGCGCACGCTGGCGCACAAGGCCGGATTCTCGGCCGACCGGCACACCCGGCATGCGACCATTCCCTTCGAGTCGGTCAACAAATTCATGGCGACGCTGGCCGACACCCCGTCCGGCCTGCGCCGTATCCTGTTGAAGGGCGCGCCCGACCGCCTGCTTGACCGCTGCGCCGAAGAACTGGGCGCCGACGGCACACCGCAGGCGCTCGACCGCGCCTACTGGGAGCACGAGATCGACCGGCTCAGCCAGGAAGGCCTGCGCGTGCTCGCCGCCGCTGCCCGTCCCGTGGACGACGGTCGCCAGCATCTGGACATCGACGACCTCGACAGCGGCATGATTTTCCTCGGCCTGGTCGGCATCATCGACCCGCCGCGACCGGAGGCCATCCAGGCCATCGCCTCGTGTCACGGCGCCGGCATCCGGGTCAAGATGATCACCGGCGACCACGCCGGCACCGCCCGCGCCATCGGCATCGAGATGGGCATCGGCACGGCCGATACGCTCAAGGTCGTCACCGGTGCCGAACTGGAAGCCGCCGACGACGAAGCGCTGCGCCGCATCGTCCGCGACTGCGACATCTTTGCCCGCACCAGCCCCGAGCACAAGCTGCGCATCGTCACCGCGCTGCAGGCCAATGGCGAGGTCGTCGCCATGACCGGCGACGGCGTCAACGACGCGCCGGCACTGAAACGCGCCGACGTCGGCGTGGCGATGGGCATCAAGGGCACCGAAGCGACCAAGGAAGCCGCCGAAATCGTCCTCGCCGACGACAATTTCTCGTCGATCGAACGTGCCGTCGAGGAAGGCCGGACCATCTACGACAACCTGAAGAAAGCCATCCTGTTCATCCTGCCGACCAACGGCGGCCAGGGCTTCGTGATGCTGGTGGCGGTGCTGTTCGGGCTGACCCTGCCGCTGACCCCGGTGCAGATCCTGTGGGTGAACATGGTCGTCGCCATCACCCTGGCCATGGCCCTGGCCTTCGAACCGGCCGAACCGGGGATCATGCGGCGCCCGCCGCGCAAGCCGGGAACGCCGATCCTCGACCGCACTTTCATCATCCGCCTGGCCATCGTCTCGATGCTCATCGGCGGCGCCACCATCGCCATGTTCGAAGTCGAGCTGGCACTCGGCATGCCGATCGACCTGGCCCGCACCATGGCCGTCAACACGCTGGTCGTCGCCCAGGCCTTCTACCTCTTCAACGCCCGCTTCCTGACCACCTCCAGCCTGCGTCTCGACCTGCTGTTCACCAACCGGGCGGTCTGGCTGGCCGTCGGCGTGCTGTTCCTGCTGCAACTGGCCTTCGTCTACCTGCCGCCGATGAACAGCGCCTTCGGCACGACGCCGCTGGCGCTGCGCCACTGGCTGGTACCGCTGGCGATCGGCGCCGTCGTCTTCCTGATCATGGAAATGGAAAAGCGCTGGCTGGTGGGAACGCGCTGAGCCGCCACCGGTCTGTTGTAGAAACCCATCGGATACCGGCCCGCTCATGACACCCCGCCAACAGTTCAGCTCCGCCGCGACAAGCCGCAGCGCCCTGCGCCGGGCCGGCTTCTTCGCGCTGCTCTGGCTGGTAGCGGCCGAAGGCAACCTGAACGCCTGGCCGCTGGCACTGGCCGGCGTTGCCGGCGCCACCGCCGCCAGCCTGTGGCTGCTGCCGGCGAAGACCCTGCCGCCGATCTCGGCGGGCGGACTGCTCCGTTTCCTCGCCTGGTTCGTCCGCCAGTCACTGGCCGGCGGCGTCCAGGTCGCCTGGCTGGCGCTGCAGCGACGGCCGGACTGGCAACCGGCGCTGATCGAAGTGCCGCTGACCTTGCCGCCGGGCCTGCCGCGCCTGCTGTTCACCGCCGCCCTGAGCCTGATGCCGGGCACGCTCGGGGTGCGCCTGCAGGGCGACACCCTGCTCGTCCATGTCCTCGACCGGCGGCAACCGCTCGCCGACGATGCCGCCCGCCTGGCCAATCGCGTCGCCGCCGTCTTCGGGGAGGCACGATGAACCTCGACATCGCTGCGCTCAGCCTGGGACTGGCCATCTTCCTGCTGCTCAACCTGATCGCCGCGCTGTGGCGCGCGGCGCGCGGCCCGAGCCCGGCCGACCGCATGCTGGCGGCGCTGCTGTTCGGCAGCACCGGCGTCGGCATCCTCGTCCTGCTGGCCTTTGCCGGCGGCCACCCGGCGCTGGTCGACGTCGCCCTGACGCTGGCCCTGCTCGCCGCCATCAGCGGCATCGCCTTCGCCCAGCGCGCCTGGCAGAAACCCGGGGAGGAAGACGATGCTGCCTGACCTGCTCTCCGCCCTGCTCCTGCTCGCCGGCGCCGCCTTCTTCTTCGCCGGCACGGTCGGTCTGCTGCGTTTTCCCGACATCTACACCCGCCTGCACGCGCTGGCCAAGGCCGACAACCTCGGGCTCGGCTGCGTGCTCGCCGGCCTGGCGCTGCAGGCCGACAGCCTGGCCGTGGCACTGAAACTGCTGGCGATCTGGCCGCTGGCGCTGATCGCCAGCGCCGCCGTCGGCTACAGCATCGCCCGCCGCGCCGCACGCCTGGGCGTTGCGCCCTGGCAGGAGACGCAAAAGGAGCGGCAGCCGTGAGCACCGCCTTCGACCTGCTGCTCGCCGCCGCCCTGCTGTGGAGCGCCTGGCGTACGCTGGCGACGCCGCAGATCGGCCGGGCGGTGATCCTGTTCATCGTTTTCGGCCTCTTGCTGACACTGGTCTGGGCCCGTCTCGACGCCCCCGACATCGCACTCGCCGAAGCCGCCATCGGCGCCGGCCTGACCGGCGCCCTGCTGCTCGACGCGGTCGCCGCGCTGCGCGCCCGCCGACCGGACGACGAGGAACCGCGATCATGAATCCGCCGATCCGCAGCCTGACCGTCGTCGCCCTGCTCGGCCTCGCCGCCGCGCTGCTGGTCGCCGTGCTCGGCCTGCCGCCGGCACCGGTCAAGCTGGCCGGGGAAGTCGCCGCCAACCTCGGCGCCAGCGGCGTCAGCCACCCGGTCACCGCCGTGCTGCTCAATTTCCGCGGCTACGACACCTTCCTCGAAGTCGCCGTCCTGATCATCGCTCTGCTCGGCATGCTCGCCGCCGGCCTGCCGCCGCCACCGCCGACCGGCAGCCGCAACGCCATGCTGCCGACGCTGGCCCGCCTGGCCGTACCGTTGATGGTGCTGGCCGCCGTCTATCTGCTGTGGGCCGGTGCCTTCCGCCCCGGCGGTGCCTTCCAGGCCGCCGCCGTGCTCGCCGCCGCGGCGGTGCTGCTGCACCTGGCCGAAATCCTCGCCCCCTGGCCACGCGACCGGCGCGGCCCCCGGCTGGCGATCGCCGGCGGCTTCCTGCTCTTTCTCGCCATTGCCGCCGCGTTGCTGGCCAACGGCGGCCTGCTGCGCTACCCGCCGGAACACGCCGGCCTGCTGATCGTGCTGATCGAGAGCGGGCTGACCGTCTCGCTGGCGGTCAATCTGGCCGCCTTCTTCCTGCTCCGGACGGACAAGGCATGAGCGCCGGCCTGATCTACGCCGCCACCGGCTGCCTGCTGTTCGTCCTCGGGCTCGGCGGCGTGCTGCTGCTCAAGGCCTTGTTGCGCCGCATCCTCGCCTTCAACCTGATGGGCAGCGGCGCCTTCCTGGTGCTGGTCGGGCTGGCCCAGCGCGACGGCACGCCGGACCCGGTGCCGCAAGCCATGGTGCTGACCGGCATCGTCGTCGCCGTGGCCGCCACCGCGCTGGCGCTGACCCTGGCCCGGCGCTGGCATGCGCTGACCGGGCGCGAGGACATCGCTCGCGTCGGCGACGCCGGCAGCCGGGCGCGGCGCATGGCCAACGACAGACGGAAGGTCGGCCGATGACCCCGTTGCTCGATCCGCTCGCCTGGCTGATCCTGCTGCCATTGTTGTGGGCAACGCTGGCTTTCGTCGCCGCCGACCGCCATGGACCGATACTGGCGCTGGCCGGCATCGGCGGCCAGCTGCTGTGCGTCATCGCGCTGGCCAGCGACGTTGCCAGTCACGGCAGCAGCGGCCACCTGGCCGGCGGCTGGGCCGAGCCGCTGGGTATCCGCCTGGTCGCCGACGGCCTGTCGCTGGTCATGCTGCTGCTCACCCAGGGCGTCGCGCTGGCGCTGGCGCTCTACGCCCGCAGCTATTTCAGCCGGGCGACGCCGCCGGCCTTCTGGCCGCTGACCGGCTTCCTCTTGGCCGGCATGAATGCGCTCTTCCTCTCCGGCGACCTGTTCAACCTCTACGTGACGCTGGAACTGGTCGGCCTGGCCGCCGTCGGGCTGGTCGCCGCCGGCGGCGGCGCAGCGCAGATCGCCGCCGCCTTGCGCTACCTGCTGGCGACGCTGGTCGGCTCGGGCGCCTACCTGTTCGGCGTGGCGCTGATCTACGGCAGTTACGGCACCGTCTCGGCCAGCCTGCTCGGAACCCTGATCACCGCCGAAGCACCGCTCGCCGTATGGCTGGCCGGCGGCCTGATGCTGACCGGGCTGCTGCTGAAGACCGCCCTGCTGCCCTTCCACTTCTGGCTGCCGCCGGCCCACGGCGGCGCCCCGGCGCCGGTATCGGCGCTGCTCTCGGCGCTGGTGGTCAAGGCCTCGTTCTACCTCTTCCTGCGTCTCTGGCTCGGCCCCTTCGCCGCGCTGACCGAGGCCCTGCCGGCGCTCGCCCAGGTGCCGGCCGCGCTCGGCGCCGCCGCCATCCTCTGGGGGTCGTGGCGAGCCATCCGCGCCGACCGGTTGAAGATGCTGGTTGCCTATTCGACGGTCGCCCAGCTCGGCTACCTGTTCCTGATTTTCCCGCTGCTCGGCACCGGCGCCCTGGCACTGCAGGCCGGTATCCTGCAAGCGACGGCGCACGGTCTGGCGAAGGCGGCGATGTTCGTCGCCGCCGGCACGCTGATCAAGGTCAGCGGCAGCGACCGGGTGCTCGGCGTCGCCGGTGCGGCCGCGCATCTGCCGGTGACCTTGTTCGCCTTCGCGCTGGCCGGAGTGACACTGATGGGCCTGCCGCCGTCGGGCGGTTTCCTGGCCAAGTGGCTGCTGATCGACGCCGCGCTCGTCGCCGGTCAGCCGTGGATTGTCGTCGTCGCGCTCAGCGGTGGCCTGCTTGCCGGCATCTACGTGTTCCGCGTGCTGCGCCTGGCTTTCCGCCGCCCGACCGCGCACGACGATGTGCCGCTGCCGCAGCGGCCGGCGGCGCTGCTCGAATGGACGGCGTTCGCGCTGGCCGCCGGCAGCGTGCTGATCGGCCTAGGCGCGGCCCCGCTGCTCGCCCTGATCGCCGGAGTCCAGCCATGACCAGCAACCAGTGGCTGCCGCTGGCCGTGATCGCCTCGTCGCTGTTACCGGGGCTGATCATCTTCGCCCTGCCGGAAAAGCGCGTCGCCCTGCGCACTGCGCTCAACCTCGCCGGGGCGCTGGCCAAGGCCGGGCTGGTCGGGCTGCTCATTGCCGGCGTCGCCGCCGGTGAGGAATACGGCCTGCGCCATGCCATCGCCCCCGGCATCGAAATCGTCTTCAAGGCCGACGCCCTGGCCCTGCTCTTCGTCACACTGTCGGCGGTGCTGTGGCTGTTCACCACCCTATACGCCATCGGCTACCTCGAACACGCGCCGCATCGCAGCCGTTTCTTCGGTTTCTTCAGCCTGTGCGTCACCGCGACCATGGGCATCGCCATGGCCGGCAACCTGTTTACCTTCTTCGTCTTCTACGAGTTGCTGACGCTGGCCACCTTCCCGCTGGTCGTCCATCGCGGCACGCCGCAGGCCATGCGCGGCGGCAGCATCTACCTCGCCTACACCCTGGCCGGCGGCGCCGCGCTGCTCGCCGGCATCGTCTGGCTCGACCACCTGGCCGGCCCCGGCGAATTCACCCAGGGCGGCCTGCTCGCCGCCATCCCGGGACTCGACCCGCTGACCCTGCAGCTGATTTTCGCGCTGCTGATCGCCGGGGTCGGCGTCAAGGCCGCCATCGTCCCGCTGCACGGCTGGCTGCCGCAGGCGATGGTCGCCCCTGCGCCGGTCTCGGCGCTGCTGCATGCGGTCGCGGTGGTCAAGGCCGGCGCCTTCGGCATCGTCCGCATCGTCTATGAAATCTACGGCGTCGAGTTCGCCCAGTCGCTCGGCCTGCTGCTGCCGCTGGCCGTCATCGCCGCCGTCACCATTCTTTGGGGAAGCGGCCGGGCACTGTTCCAGAACGATCTGAAGAAGCGCCTGGCTTTCTCGACCGTCAGCCAGGTTTCCTACATCGTCCTCGGTGTCGCGCTGTTCGGGCCGCTCGGCACCATCGGCGGCCTCGTCCACCTAGTCCATCAGGGCATCATGAAGATCACCCTGTTCTTCTGCGCCGGCAATTACGCCGAGACCCTGGGCATCCACAAGGTCAGCGAAATGGACGGCGTTGGCCGGCGCATGCCGCTGACCACGCTGGCCTTCACCATCGGCGCCCTGGGCATGATGGGCGCCCCGCTGACCGCCGGTGCGGTGAGCAAGGCCTGGTTGTCCGACGGCGCCAGCGCCGCCGGCATGGACTGGGCGATCTGGGTGCTGTGGGGGTCGAGCCTGCTCAACGCCGCCTATTTCCTGCCCATCCTCCACCGCGCCTGGCTCAAATTGCCGCCGCCCGACTGGCCGCACGAGGAAATCCACCCGGTCGGCCGTCGCGAAACCGCCTGGCTGCTGCTTCTGCCGCCGCTGTTCACGGCCGCGCTGACGGTTGCCGTCGCCCTGTTCGCCGATAGCAGTTTTAGCCCGCTGGCCTGGGTGCGCTTGATTGCCGAGCGGGAATACCCGAACATCTCGCCATGAACCTGAATTCCCTCCTCGGCGCACGCCCCAAACCCCTGGCCCAGATCGGCATCTGGGCGGCCGCCATCGTCGTCACCGGCCTGATCGGTTACCTGCGCATGAACAGCCCGGCCAGCCATGAATTCCACCTGTTCTTCCTGCTGCCGGTCGCTGCCGTCGCCTGGTTCATCAACCTGCCACGCGCCGCCATGCTGGCCGTGCTGGCTGCCGTGCTGTGGTACCTCGCCGAACGGCAACTGAGCGCCGGCGGCCTCGAACGCGGCCCGCTGCTGTTCAACACGCTGCAGCGCCTCGTCCTGCTGGTCGGCTTTGCCTGGCTGCTCGACCGCCTACGCAAAGGACTGGGCCAGCAACCGTGAATCCCTTCCGCAACCTTGCCGCCGGCACCTGGTTGCAACTGCTGGCCATCGCCATCGGCGGCTGGCTGCTGGCCATTGTGCTCACCCATATCGATCGCCAGCAGGTCGAAGCACTCAACCTGCAACAGACCGAGATGCAGCTACGCTCGGCGGCGCTGCGCCTCGAACGCGACCTGCAGCATCACAAACAGATTCACTACGATTTCGCCGCCACCCTACCGGCCGACCTCAACTTCGACGAAGCCCGCCTGCGCGAACTCTCCGACAAGCTGATCCGCGAACACCGCAACGTCATCAACCTGACGCTGTCGCGTCATTACGAGGTGGTCTTCGTCCATCCCTTCGCCGGCAACGAAGCCGTCCACGGGATGAATTACGCCAACCGGCCCTACATCATGACCGGCATCGAGCGCATGCTGGCCGTCCGCGACACGGTGCTGACCGGACCGATCAACCTGGTGCAGAGCGGCCGCCCCGCCCTGGTCAGCCGTACGCCGATCTATTTTTCCGTCGGCGAAGGCGAGGCGGAGCAATTCCGGGGCGTCGTCTCCTCGGCCATCGACCTTGACGGCGCACTCGGCGATGCCGGCTTGATCGGTCGCGACAGCGCCTTCGCCCTGGCCATTCGCGGCCGCGACGGCTCCGGTGCCAACGGCGAGGTGTTTTACGGCGATCCCGCGCTGTTCAAGCAGGCGCATGTCGCCATCGACGTCAATCTGCCCGGCGGTGAATGGCGACTGGCCGCCCAGCCGCTGGCCGGCGACCCTTACAACACCCTGCGCCAGTGGTTGACCCGTGGCGTGATTGCCTTGCTGACCCTGGCCCTGATGCTGCGCCAGTTGTTCCGCCACCGCAACGACAATCCGGTCACCCGGGTCGGCCGCATCGGGCTGCGCACCTTCCTGATCGGCTCCCTGCTGCTCGTGCTGCTGCCCATCGTCGTCGTCAGCGGCTGGATTTCCTACGTCAATGCCCGCCAGGCCGCCGACCGCTTCGCCCAGAACATGGCCGACGCCCTCGGCGAGCGCATCCATGACCGGGTCGCGGCCTTTTTCGAGGTCCCCAGACGGGTCGTCGCCTTCAATGTCGAACAGGCCCGGGCCGGTTTGCTCGATCCCGCTCAACCGGAGCGGATGATGCGCGACTTCCTGCTGCAGATTCGCCAGCAACCCTTGCTGACCTTCATCTCCGCCGGCATGGCCGACGGCGAATACTACGCCGGCAGCCGGCCGCCACTCGGCGTCGACCGCGGCCTGCGCCTGCTGCACGCCCGCATCGCCGACAACCGGAGCATGCACATCTACCGGGTCGACGACGCGGCCCGCCCGACCACGCTGGTTGCCCAGGTCAACAGCGCCTTCGATGCGCGCACCCGTCCATGGTTCATCGCCGCCCGCGAAAGCGGCCGCATCGCCTGGTACCCCGCCTACCGCTACGCCATCAACGACGCCCAGGGCGCTTACGACACCATGGGCATCGGCATGTCGTCGCCGCTCCACGATCCGGCCGGTCGCTTCATCGGTGTCACCACCGCCGATGTCGCCCTGTCCCAACTGTCGACCCTGCTTGCCGAAATGAGCGAGGACTCCGGGGGAATCGCCTTCCTCGCCGAAAACAACGGCAAGCTGCTGGCCAGTTCCAGCCCGCACCCGATCTACCTGAGCAATGGGGGAACGACCCGGATCACGCTGGCCGGCAGCGACGATCCCCTGTTGCGCGCCGCCGCCGACGTCATGAACGACGACGGCAAACCCGAAGGCAGTGCCTTCGTGGTCGTCGACAAACGGCGTTACCTGGTCGATTGGCGCCGACACCAGCTGGAACAGGGACAAGCCCTGAGCATCGGCCTGATCCTGCCGCAATCGCATTTCGACACGCTGGCCAGCAGCATGCTGCAGAACGTCATCTATCTCGGCCTGCTGATCACCGGTTTCGGCATTTTCATCGGCCTGCTCGCCAGCGACTGGATCTCGCGCCCGCTGATCCGGCTCTCCGGCGCCGCTGCCGGCATTGCCGGCGGCAACTGGCGCCCCACTGGCGGCGACAGCACCCCGCTGCGCGAAGTCTCCAGCCTCTACGAAGCCATCGACGACATGGCCCGGCAACTGCGCGAGCACACCGACAGTCTCGAACGGCAGGCCGCCGAACTGCGCAGCGGCAACGAACGCATGGAAATCGAGATCGCCGAACGGATGCGTTCGGAAGCGCGCATCCAGGCACTCAACGTCGACCTGGAAATTGCCAACCAGACCCTGCAGCAGGCCAAGGAAGCCGCCGAGTCGGCAAACAAGGCGAAATCCGCCTTCCTCGCCAACATGAGCCACGAACTGCGCACCCCGATGCACGGCATCATGGGCATGATCTCGCTGGTCCGCGCCCGGGTCGCCGACCAGAAGATGCAGCATCAGCTGGATCGCGCCATGGAAGCCGCCAATCGCCTGCTGCTGATCCTCAACGACATCCTCGACCTGTCCAAGATCGAGGCCGAGCACCTCGGCCTGGAAAACACGGAGTTCCGTCTCGATCAGGTGCTCGACAACCTGGCCGACCTGCTGCGTCACAAGGCTGCGGAAAAGCGCCTCGAGTTCCGCATCGATCCTCTGCCGCCCGACGCCGCCGGCAGCTTCAGCGGCGATGCCCTGCGGCTCGGCCAGGTACTCACCAACCTGGTCGGCAATGCCGTCAAATTCACTGAACGCGGCGAAGTCGTCGTCAGCGTCTCGGTCCTCGAATCGACCGCCGACGACAGCCTGCTGCGTTTCGCCATCCGCGACACCGGCATCGGCATCGACCCCGAACACGTACGCCGGCTGTTCAACGCCTTCGAGCAGGCCGACAGCTCGACCACGCGCAAGTACGGCGGCACCGGGCTCGGGCTGGCGATCAGCAAGAAGCTGGTGCACCTGATGGGCGGTGAGATCGGGGTAGACAGCGCACCCGGCCAGGGAAGCTGCTTCTGGTTCACCATCCGCCTGTTCAAGGCGGCAAGCCATGCTCAGCCGACCATCGCCGTGGCACCGGGAGAATCGGCCGAAGCACAACTCGCCCGCCGCTACCGCGGCAGCCGCATCCTGCTCGCCGAAGACGAGCCGATCAACCAGGAAGTCACGCTCGGTTTGCTGGAAGAAACCGGCCTCCGCATCGATCTCGCCAACAACGGCCAGGAAGCCGTCGATCTCGCCCGCCTGACGCCGTATGCATTGATCCTGATGGACATGCAGATGCCGCTGATGAACGGCATCGAAGCCAGCCGCGCCATCCGCGCCGACAGCCTGAACCGCGACACCCCGATCCTGGCCATGACCGCCAATGCCTTCGCCGAAGACCGGCAACGCTGCCTCGACGCCGGCATGAACGACCACATCGGCAAGCCGGTCATCCCGGAACAACTGTTCGCCAGCCTGCTGCACTGGCTGGATGCCCGTAAAAAAGCCGAAGACTGAGCTTCGGCTTGTCAGTGGCGTTAGCCGGGCTTACTCGACGCCCTGCGAGGCCAGGTAGTCCTCGTAGCCGCCGAGGTAATCGACGATGCGGCCGTCGCCCTTGACTTCGAGCACGCGGGTGGCGAGCGAGGAGACGAATTCGCGGTCGTGCGAGACGAAGATCAAGGTACCCGGGAATTTCTCCAGGCCGCTGTTGAGCGCTTCGATCGATTCCATGTCGAGGTGGTTGGTCGGCTCGTCGAGCACCAGCACGTTCGGCTTCTGCAGCATCAGCTTGCCGAACAGCATGCGGCCCTGTTCGCCGCCGGAGATGACGTTGACGGCTTTCTTCTGCTCGTCGCCGGAGAACAGCAGGCGGCCTAGGGTGCCACGGACCAGGGTTTCCAGGTCGCCGCCTTCCTCGACCGAGGCGCGGGCGTAGCCGACGATCCATTCGGTCAGGCTCTGGGTGCCGGCGAACTCGGCGCTGTGGTCCTGGGCGTAGTAACCGGTCTTGGCCTTTTCCGCCCACTTCAGCGTGCCGTACTGCGGCTGCAGTTCGCCCATCAGCAGCTTCAGGAAGGTCGTCTTGCCGACGCCGTTCTCGCCGATCACGGCAATCTTCTCGCCGCCGTTGATGGTCAGCGTCAGGTTGTCGAAGATCTTGCGCTCGCCGCCTTCGTAGGCGAAGGTCAGGTTCTCGATCTCGACCGCCTGGCGGTGCAGCTTCTGCTTCTCGTCGTACTCGAAGCGGATCCACGGATACTGGCGCGACGACGGCTTGACGTCTTCCGGCTTGAGCTTGTCGATCAGTTTCAGACGGCTGGTCGCCTGCTTGGCCTTGGAAGCGTTGGCCGAGAAGCGGCGGACGAAGGTCTGCAGTTCGGCGATCCGTTCCTTGGCCTTGGCGTTCGCCTGCGACTGGCGCTCGCGGGCCTGCTGTGCGGCTTCCATGAAGTCGTCGTAGTTGCCGGCATAGGTGGTGATCTTGCCGTAGTCGAGGTCGGCCATGTGGGTGCAGACCTGATTCAGGAAGTGACGATCGTGGGAGATGATGATCATCGTCGAATCGCGGTTGTTCAGAACCTCTTCCAGCCAGCGGATGGTGTTGATGTCGAGGTTGTTGGTCGGTTCGTCGAGCAGCAGGATGTCCGGGTTGGCAAACAGCGCCTGACAGAGCAGCACGCGCAGCTTCCAGCCCGGTGCGACTTCGCTCATCGGGCCGTTGTGCTGGCTGGTCGGGATGCCGACACCGAGCAGCAGCTCGCCGGCGCGCGATTCAGCGGTGTAGCCGTCGTATTCGCCAACCTTGCCTTCGAGCTCGGCGGCGCGCATGTAGTCGTCTTCAGTCGCTTCCGGGTTGGCGTAGATCGCGTCGCGTTCCTGGATCGCGCTCCACAGCTCCTCGTGGCCCATCATGACCACGTCGAGGACGCGCATGTCCTCGTAGGCGAACTGGTCCTGGCGCAGGTAGGCCATGCGCTCGTGCACGTCCTTGGAGACGTTCCCGGCCGAGGGTTCGAGCGCCCCGCACAGGATCTTCATGAAGGTCGACTTGCCGGCGCCGTTGGCGCCGAGCACACCGATCTTGGCTCCGGGGAAGAAACTGAGGGAGATGTCCTTCAGGACTTCACGGTCGGGCGGATGAAACCGGCCGACCTTGTGCATGGTGTAGATGTACTGGGCGCTCATCGGGGCGAGGCTACCGCTTCCGATGCGATGCGGGGTGGCTGGCCGGTTCGTCATCGGTGGTGGCTTC
>NZ_CALJNI010000009.1:0-134000 GCF_937982035.1 uncultured Azonexus sp. | reverse complement strand
ACCCACCCCTTCCCTTCCCGAACAGGACCGTGAAACAGATGAGCGCCAATGATAGTGAGCTTCCGCTCGCGAAAGTAGGTCACCGCCAGGCTACCCAATACCAAAACCCCCTCAGAAAACACTGAGGGGGTTTTTGCGTTTGCGAACGACGAAAGCACGGGGAATTTAGTTGTCGATCCTCGGGGCGGCGAAGGCGCTCTGTGCTAGAATTCGCACCGGCGGGTCTCCCCGCATTGTAGTGTGGTGAACCTGGTCAGGTCCGGAAGGAAGCAGCCACAGCCATTAACTGCAAGTGCCGGGGGTTAGGCTCGCCACTTTCATTTTTGCTTTGGTGTGGGGCGCATGAGTTACCAGGTTCTCGCCCGCAAGTGGCGACCGCGCAATTTTTCGACACTCGTCGGCCAGGAACATGTGGTTCGGGCGTTGACGCATGCCTTGTCCGAACAGCGTTTGCACCATGCTTACCTGTTCACCGGCACACGTGGGGTCGGCAAGACCACCATCGCGCGCATCCTGGCCAAATCCCTGAATTGCGAAACCGGCATTACCGCCACGCCTTGCGGCAAGTGCTCGGCCTGTCAGGAAATCGACGCCGGGCGTTTTGTCGATCTGCTGGAAGTCGATGCGGCAACCAATACCCGTGTCGACGAAATGCGTCAGTTGCTCGAAAACGCGATCTACGCGCCGACGCGCGGCCGATTCAAGGTTTACGTGATCGACGAAGTGCACATGCTGTCGACCTCTGCCTTCAATGCCATGCTGAAGACGCTGGAGGAGCCGCCGGAGCACGTCAAGTTCATCTTGGCGACGACCGATCCACAGAAGATTCCGGTTACCGTCCTGTCACGCTGCCTGCAGTTCAACCTCAAGCAGATGCCGGCGCCGGCCATCTCCGGTCATCTGGCGAACATCCTGCAAGCCGAGGACATACCGTTCGATCATGGGGCCTTGGCCCTGATTGCCCGTTCGGCCGGGGGTAGCATGCGCGATTCGCTGTCCCTGCTCGACCAGGCCATCGCGCATGGTGCCGGGCGGGTGGAAGAGGCGCAGGTCCGGGTCATGTTGGGCAGCGTTGACCAGGATCATCTGTTTTCGATACTGGAAGCGCTGCACGAAGGTAATGCCTCGGCTTTGCTGCAGGTCGCGTCGACGCTGGCGGTGCGCAGCCTCTCCTTTGCCAGTGCGCTGCAGGAACTTGCGGCGTTGTTGACGCGTATCCAGGTGGCGCAATGCGTGCCCGATGCCGTTGACGAAGAGGACCCGGACCGCGAACGCATTGCCATGCTGGCGCGCATGCTGTCGCCCGAGTTTGTCCAGTTGGCCTACCAGATCGTCAATCTCGGCCGCGCCGAACTGGGCCTGGCGCCGGACGAGCATGCCGGATTCCTGATGACCCTGCTGCGGCTGCATGCTTTCCGGCCACGCGGTGTGCCGGAAATGCTGGATACGGTTCGCGCAACACCGCGGCCGGCGGCGGTGTCTGCCCCCGCTGCCAAGGCGCCGGCGGCCGCAGTCATGCCGCCGGCACCGGTTGCCGAGCGAGCGGCTCCCGCGCCGAGCCCGTTTGCGGATGATGGTGGCGATGACTGGAATGCCACGGTTGCCCGTCTGGCGCTGAGTGGCTTGGCCAAGGAGCTGGCGCTGAATTGCGAATTGCGGGCGCTTGAGGAAGCACGTTGTCTGTTGCGCTTGCCCTCGACGAAGGGGCACCTGCAGATGAAGCCGGCGCCCGAGCGTTTGCAACAGGCCTTGAGCGAATATTTCGGTCGGCCGCTGGTGCTGAAAATCGAACTGGGCGATCCGTCGTCCGAAACGCCGGCCGAACAGGCGGGGCGGCAGCGGCAGGCACGTCAGGCCGACGCCGAAGCGGCCATTGAACAGGATCTGTTCGTCCAGGAGGCGATTTCCTCGCTGGATGCATCCATTGTGAAATCTTCCATTAAACCCATTGATTGACGGAGCAGCACATGATTAAGGGCGGTTTGGGCGGCCTGATGAAGCAGGCCCAGATGATGCAGGAAAACATGAAGAAGGCGCAGGAGCAGCTGGCGCAGACCGAAGTCGAAGGCCAGGCCGGTGCCGGCATGGTCAAGGTGGTGATGACCTGCGCGCACGATGTGCGTCGCGTTTCCATCGATCCTTCGGTGATGGACGACCGGGAGATGCTCGAAGACCTGATCGCGGCCGCGATGAACGATGCTGCGCGCAAGGGCGAAGCCCTGAGCCAGGAAAAGATGTCCGGCTTCACCGCCGGCATGAATCTGCCGCCGGGTTTCAAGCTGCCGTTCTGACGTGAATCCCAGCGGACTTGAGGCCCTGATCGAGGCCCTGCGCTGTCTGCCGGGGATCGGCCCCAAGTCCGCCCAGCGGCTGGCCTACCACCTGATGCAGCACGACCGGGCCGGGGCGGCCCGGCTGGGTGATGCGATTCAGCATGCCCTGCAGGCGATTCGTCACTGTCAGCGCTGCAACACCTTCACCGAACTCGATATCTGCGAGCGCTGTGCTTCGCCACGGCGCGATCCCAGCCTGCTGTGCGTGGTCGAGACGCCGGTCGACATGAACATGATGGAGCAGACTCAGGCCTATCAGGGGCTCTATTACGTCCTGATGGGCCGGATTTCGCCCATGGATGGCATCGGCCCGCGCGATCTCGCGCTCGAACGCCTGCTGGCCCGGGCCTGCGACGGCCAGGTGCGTGAAGTGATCCTGGCGACCAACTACACCAATGAAGGCGAAGCGACGGCGCATTACATCATGGCCATGCTCAAGGCGCGCGATATCAACGTCACCCGGATCGCTCGCGGGGTGCCCGTGGGCGGCGAACTTGAGTACGTCGACGCCGGAACGCTGGCGCAGGCTTTGCGCGAACGCAAGGTTCTGGGTACGTCCTGATTGCGACAGCGGCTTTTATCGGGGGTTCCATTGGCGTATAATTTAGCGTTTGTTTTTAAACCCATTCAATTCCTTCAGGGGTCAGCGTTATGAGCAATCAAGGGAAAGTGGACTGCGGCCGGCGGCGTCTAGTCGTCGCAACCGCAGCCGTGGGCGGTGTGGGCGCGGTTGCCGCGCTCGTGCCGTTCGTGTCCAGTTTGCTTCCGTCCGAACGTGCCAAGGCAGCAGGCGCACCGGTCGAAGTCGATATCAGCAAGCTGGAATCCGGTCAGATGATCACCGTCGAATGGCGCGGCAAGCCGGTCTGGATTATCAATCGGACCCAGGAAATGCTCGATACGCTGCCCAAGCTGGCCGACCAGATGGCCGACCCGAATTCCGAGGTGAAGTCGCAGCAGCCTGATTACGCTGCCAACCCGACCCGTTCGATCAAGGAAAACCTGCTGGTCGTCGTCGGTATCTGTACCCACCTGGGTTGCTCGCCCACCTCGAAGTTCAAGGCCGGTGCCGAAGAAGGCATGACCGCCGACTGGCTGGGCGGCTTCCTGTGCCCCTGCCACGGTTCGACGTTCGACTTCGCCGGCCGCGTGTTCAAGGCGAAGCCTGCACCGACCAATCTCGAAGTGCCGCCGCACGCGTATCTGAGCGATACCCGTATTCTGGTTGGCGAAGACAAGAAGGGGGCATGACCATGGCTGGTGGAAATTTCGAAAAGTACAAGTCGGACGGCTCGCTGGCCGGCAACGTGCTGGAATGGGTTGATGCCCGTTTCCCGGCAACCTCGATGTGGAAGGGTCACCTTTCCGAATACTACGCACCGAAGAACTTCAACTTCTGGTATTTCTTCGGCTCGCTGGCCCTGCTGGTTCTGGTCATCCAGATCGTTACCGGCATCTTCCTGGTCATGCACTACAAGCCGGATGCCTCGCTGAACGCCGCCGGTGTGCCGGTCGCCTTCGCCTCGGTCGAATACATCATGCGCGACGTGCCGGGTGGCTGGCTGATCCGCTACATGCACTCGACCGGTGCCTCGGCCTTCTTCATCGTGGTCTATCTGCACATGTTCCGTGGCCTGATCTACGGTTCGTACCGCAAGCCGCGCGAGCTGACCTGGCTGTTCGGCGTCGGCATCTTCCTGGTGCTGATGGGCGAAGCTTTCTTCGGTTACCTGCTCCCGTGGGGCCAGATGTCGTACTGGGGTGCCCAGGTCATCGTGAACCTGTTCGGTGCCATTCCAGTGGTCGGTAACGATCTGTCGATCCTGATCCGCGGCGACTTCGTCGTTGGCGATGCGACCCTGAACCGCTTCTTCTCCTTCCACGTGATCGCCTTCCCGCTGGTGCTGATCGGTCTGGTTGCCGCGCACATTCTGGCGCTGCACGAAACCGGCTCGAACAACCCGGACGGTATCGACATCAAGGAAAAGAAAGACGAGAAGGGCATTCCGCTCGACGGTATCCCGTTCCATCCGTACTACACGGTCAAGGACATCGTCGGTGTGGTCGTCTTCCTGATGGCTTTCAGCGCGATCATGTTCTTCGCGCCGGAAGGTGGCGGCCTGTTCCTGGAAACGCCGAACTTCTATCCGGCCGATCCGCTTAAGACGCCGCCGCATATCGCGCCGGTCTGGTACTTCACCCCGTACTACTCGATCCTGCGTGCCATCGTCTGGAACTTCTTCGGTCTTGATGCCAAGTTCTGGGGTGTGGTCGCCATGGGCGCCTCGGTCGTGATCTTCGCCTTCCTGCCGTGGCTCGATCGTAGCCCGGTACGTTCGATCCGCTATCGCGGCCCGATCACCAAGGTGATGATCACCCTGTTCGTGATCTGCTTCCTCATCCTCGGTTATCTGGGTACCCAGGCTCCGTCGGCCATGGGTGAACTGGTCTCGCAGATTTGTACGGTGTTCTATTTCGGCTTCTTCCTCGCCATGCCCTGGTGGTCCCGGATGGATAAGTACAAGCCGGTTCCCGAACGCGTGACGACGAAGTGAGAGGATGCATAAAATGAAAAAATTTCTGATCGCATTGCTCTTCGCACCGGTCCTGGCTTTCGCAGCCGGCGCCAACGTGCCGCTCGACAAGTGGCCCGGTTCGGTGAGCGACAAGGCAGCGTTGCAGAACGGTGCCAAGCTGTTCGTCAATTACTGCATGAACTGCCACAGCGCTTCGTACATGCGCTACAAGAACCTGATGGATCTTGGCCTGACCGAACAACAGGTCAAGGAAAACCTGATGTTCACCAGCGACAAGATCGGTGACCTGATGATGGTTGCTGCGCGTCATGATGAGCAGAAGCAGTGGTTCGGCGCAATGCCGCCGGATCTGACCATCATCGCCCGTGCTCGCGGGTGGATTGGAAATCCTGGTGGCGGTGCCGACTGGTTGTACACCTATCTGCGTACCTTCTATCAGGACAACAAGCGTCCGACCGGCTGGAACAACGTTGCGTTCGAAGCTGTCGGCATGCCGCATGTGCTGTGGGAACTGCAGGGCACCCAGGTGATGAACCCGGAAACCCACAAGCTCGAACTGGCCGTTCCCGGCAAGATGAGCCCGGCGGAATACGACAAGGCGGTTTCCGACCTGGTCGGCTTCATGGTCTGGATGGGCGAACCGCAGCAAGAGTACCGCAAGACGCTCGGCATCTTCGTGCTGGCCTTCCTGGCGCTGCTCTTCGTGGTGGCTTACGCCCTGAAGAAGGAATACTGGAAAGACATTCACTGATCCTTCCCGGATCGGCTGACGGCATCGTGGGTTAGACCTTGGTCTGCCCCCGATGCCGAATCTCATTTTGAGGGTTGCTAAACATGATGAACCTCTATTCGGGCACAACCTGCCCCTTCAGTCACCGTTGCCGTATCGTCCTGTTCGAAAAGGGCATGGACTTCCAGGTGATCGACGTCGATCTGTTCTCCAAGGCCGACGAAATGGCCGCCATCAACCCGCACGGCCGCGTGCCGGTGCTGGCCGAACGCGACCTGGTGCTGTTCGAGCCGAACATCATCAACGAATACATCGACGAGCGTTTCCCGCATCCGCAGTTGATGCCGGCCGATCCGATCATGCGCGCGCGCGCGCGCCAGTTGCTGATCGGCATGGAGCGCGAAATCTTCTCGCACATGGAAATCATCGAGAAGAACGGCAAGACCGCCGACAAGGCACGCCAGGAAATCAAGGCACGCCTGACCGAGATCGTGCCCATCTTCAACAAGCAGAAGTTCATGCTGGGTGATGAGTTCTCCATGCTCGACGTTGCCATCGCCCCGTTGCTGTGGCGTCTGGACCACTACGGCATCGACCTCGGCAAGGCCGCGGCACCGCTGATGAAGTACGCCGAGCGCATCTTCAGCCGCCAGGGCTTCATCGACGCGCTGACGCCGTCGGAAAAGGCCATGCGCAAGTAAGATGGAACTGCCGTCCACCAAGCCCTATCTGTTGCGCGCCATCTGGGAGTGGTGCTGCGACAACGGCTTTACGCCCTACATCGCGGTCCAGGTCGATGCGCGCACCCAGGTGCCGCGTGAGTTCGTCCGCGACGGCCAGATCGTGCTCAATCTCGGCCCGGATGCAACCAACAAGTTGCAGATGGGGAACGAACTGATCGAGTTCCAGGCCCGCTTCGGTGGTGTCGCCCGCGAACTGTCGGTGCCGGTGGGCCAGGTTTCGGCGATCTACGCTCGCGAGAACGGGGCCGGCATGGCTTTCGAGGTCGGCGATGAGGCTTTCCCGTTTGACGAGGACGAAGAAGCTGTGCCGGTGGACGAAGTCCCCGAAGACGAACCGCCATCGCCGTCACGCCCTGAAGGCGGGCGGCCGAAGCTGCAACGCGTCAAATAAGGACACGGCATCCCCGGGATGCACCAAAAAAGGGAAAACCTGCATCGGGTTTTCCCTTTTTTTATTGCAACCCATTGATTATTATGGATGGCACGCCTGTTGCTCAATGCACGACCGGAAGGAAGATCATGAGCCAGGAAGTCAAATCCACCTGTTGTTACTGCGGCGTCGGTTGCGGCATGCTGATCCGTACGGAAGGCGGTGTCATCACCGATGTACGAGGCGATCCGGAACATCCGGCCAACCACGGCCGCTTGTGTACCAAGGGTGCGTCCCTGCACCTGACCGCCGGCACCGCCAATCGCCTGGTTAACCCGGCGCTACGCCCGCTACGCGGCGCAGCGCCGCAGCGACTGGCCTGGGACGATGCGCTGGACCATGCCAGCGAGCGTTTTGCGCAGATCATCCGCACGCATGGCCCGGATGCCGTTGCCTTCTATATCTCCGGCCAGTTGATGACCGAGGATTACTACGTTTTCAACAAGCTGGCCAAGGGCCTGATCGGGACCAACAACGTCGATACCAATTCGCGCCTGTGCATGTCGTCGGCCGTGGCGGGCTACAAGCAGACGCTGGGTGCCGATGCGCCGCCGAGTTGTTACGACGACATCGCCCAGGCCGGCGTGATCCTGATCGCCGGTGCCAATCCGGCCATTGCCCACCCCATCGTCTTTCGCCGCATCGAGGATGCGCGGGCGGCCAATCCGGATCTGAAGGTCATCGTCGTCGATCCGCGCCGCACCGAAAGCGCGGCCATTGCCGACCTCCATCTGCCGATCAAGCCGGGCAGCGACATCGCCCTGTTCAACGGCATGTTCCATGTGATGATCGGCGAAGGACTGATCGACGAGACTTATATCGCCGAACATACCGAGGGCTTCGCCGAACAGGCCGCCATCGTCGCCGACTATACCCCGATGCGGGTCGCCGAATTGTGCGGGATTCCGGCCAGCGACATCGTTCGCGCGGCGCGCTGGTTTGCCACCCGGGGACCGGCGTTGTCGCTTTACTGCCAGGGGCTCAACCAGTCGGCGCACGGTACGCACAACAATGCTGCGTTGATCCAGTTGCACCTGGCTTGCGGCCAGATCGGCAAGGCCGGCGCCGGCCCCTTCTCACTGACCGGGCAGCCGAATGCCATGGGCGGTCGCGAGGTCGGCGGGCTGGCCAATCTGCTGTCGGCGCATCGTGACCTGGCGAATCCGCAGCACCGCGCCGAGGTGGCGGCCTTGTGGGGAATCCCGGAGGTTCCGGAAAAGCCCGGCAAGGCGGCAGTCGACCTGTTCAAGGCGCTGGCCAGCGGCGAGATCAAGGCGGTCTGGATCGCCTGTACCAATCCCGCGCAATCCCTGCCGCATCAGGCGGCGGTTCGTGCCGGACTGGCCAATGCCGAATTCGTCGTGCTCCAGGAGTGCTTTGCCGATACCGATACCGCCGCCTATGCCGACCTGTTGCTGCCGGCGACCGGCTGGGGCGAGAAGCACGGCACGGTGACCAACTCCGAGCGCCGCATCACGCGCGTCCAGGCGGCCGTACCACCGGTCGGCGAAGCTCGCCACGACTGGCAGATCGTCATCGACTTCGCGCGGCGCCTGGGGCGCAAGCTCGATCACGCGGCCGTCGATCGTCTTTTCCCTTACGCCAGTGTCGAGGAAATCTTCAATGAACATCGCGCGTCGACCGCCGGCCGCGATCTCGACATCACCGGCCTGAGCTATGCCTTGCTCGAACAGCAGGGGCCGCAGCAGTGGCCGTTTCCGCAAGGGGCGACGGCCGGGCGGACGCGTCTCTATGAAGATGGACGCTTCCCGACCGCCAACGGCCGGGCACGTTTTGTCGGCGTCCAGCATCAGACGACTGCCGAACAGGCGGACAAGACTTATCCGCTCAGCCTGTTGTCCGGGCGCATGCGCGACCAATGGCATGGCATGAGCCGGACCGGGATCGTGCCGCGCCTGTTCAATCTCGAAGACGAACCCCTGCTGCAGATGCATCCCTGCGACATGCGCCATCGCCAGCTTGAGGATGGCGATCTGGTTCGCTTGTTCAACCGTCGCGGCGAAATCATCGTGCGTGTTGCTGCCGGTAGCGGTCTGGTGCGCGGCCGGATCTGGCTGCCGATGCACTGGGGCAACCGTTTCATGAACGGGGCCGGCGCCAACGCGCTGCTCGGCGATGCCGTCGATCCCTGGTCGCAGCAGCCGGAACTCAAGCACACCACCGTCGAAGTCGCCAAGAGCGGCCTGGCGTATCCGTTGGCCGTGATCCGTCGCTGTACGGATCTGGACGATGCCTTGCGTCAGCTCGATCTGGCGCGCAGCCTGTTCGACGAGTTTCCCTACGCCACCGCTTCGCTCTATGGTCGCGCCAGTCCGCTGGTCGTCTTCCGGGCGGCGACGGCGGCACCGATGCCGGCCGCGTTGTTGCAGACCATCGATGCCACTTTCGGTCTGGCAGGCGATACCGGTGCCATCGTCTTCAGCGATGCCCGGCGCCATATCGCCAAGAAAGCCGTGGCCCTCGACGGGCAGTTGCTCGGCGTCCGTCTGGCCGGCGAAACTCAGGCACTGAGCTGGCTGCGTCAGGCGATGGCGGAAGGCGAACTGGATGCCAGCCTGCTGCGCTTTGCCCTGGCGCCGACGGCGGCACCTCCCGCATCGCTGGCGCCGCGCCAGATCGTCTGCAAATGCGCCGACGTCAGCGACGATCAGATCATTTCCGCCGTTGCCGGCGGCGCCGACCTGGCCGGCTTGCAGGATACGCTCAAATGCGGCACCTTCTGTGGCGGCTGCATGCCGGACATCAAGCGCATGCTGAGCCGGCAGCCACAACAACATCCAGAGGCCGCCTGAGGCCCGAACGGAGGAGACCCGTGAGTTACGCTCAATACATCAAGGAAATCGGACGCGGCGCCCAGGGATCGCGCGATCTCTCGCCGGAAGAGGCACGCCAGGTTTACGCGGCGATGCTCGACGGCGGCGTTCCCGACCTGGAACTCGGAGCGATCCTGATCGCCCTGCGCGTCAAGGGCGAGTCCAGCGACGAGATGCTCGGCTTCCTGACTGCCATCGACGAGCGCATGAATCGCCTCGACATGCCGCACGGCCGGGTCCGTCCGGTGGTCCTGCCCAGCTACAACGGTGCGCGCAAGGAAGCCAATCTGACGCCGCTGCTGGCGCTGCTCTTGCAGCGCTTCGGCGTGCCGGTGCTGGTTCATGGCCTGATCGAAGGCTATGGTCGGGTGACCAGTGCGCAGATCCTGCGCGAGCTCGGCCACATGCCGGTGATGTCGGCGCAACAGGCGCAACAGACGCTCGAAGAAAAGGGCCTGGCTTTCCTGCCGCTGACCGCGCTGGCGCCCGGCTTGCACAACATGCTCTCCCTGCGCGCCCGGATGGGCGTGCGCAACAGTGCGCACAGCCTGGTCAAGCTGCTCAATCCCTTCCGCGGTGAGGCGGTGCTGGTGGCGCCGGCGACGCACCCCGATTTCATCACGCTGATGCGCGACATTCTCGTCGAACGTGGGCAGCGCGGCTTGTTGCTGCGCGGCACCGAAGGCGAGCCGTTTGCCAACCCGAAGCGCCGGCCGCGTCTCGAATATGTCCGTAACGGCAGCGTCGATACCTTGTTCGAAGCCGAGCACGACAGCCTGCGCGGCCTACCCAACCTGCCCGAAGCCTGCGATGCGGTGAGCACCGCGCGGTGGACGCGGCGGGTGCTGGAAAAGCAGGTGCCGCTGCCCAAGCCGATTGCCAACCAACTGGCCTGCCTGCTGTTTGCCAGCGGCTACGTCGACGACCTCAACCAGGCCAAGGCCATCGTCGCGGTCGAGGCGACCGGGCTGTTGATGGGCGGCAACTGAGCGGTGCATGCACTGTGCTGGTCAGATGGGCACGTTAATGGTGCATCGTGCCGCGCGGAATTTCATGTAAGTCCTGATTAATCAATGGTTTGATCCGCTGGCACGCGGATTGCAACAAGCCCGGCAAAGCAGCGAATCCACCGCCAACGGGGGCGGTCCGATGGCAACGACGTCATGCGCTGAAACATCTTTGCACCGCAAGGTGCGCGCAACGTTGGAGCCCCGTCATCATGAGCAAACCCCGTCTGGTACTGATCGGCAACGGCATGGCCGGTGTCCGCACCATTGAAGAACTGCTGAAGATCGCCCCGGATCACTACGAGATCACGATCTTCGGCGCCGAGCCGCATCCCAACTACAACCGCATCCTGCTGTCGCCGGTCCTGGCCGGTGAGATGACGGTGGCGGAAATCGTCCTCAACGAACTCGACTGGTATGCCAGCAACGGCATCACGCTGCACACCGGCAAGCAGGTCGTCGCCATCGACCGCGTCCGCCGCAAAGTCATCGCCGACGACGGCAGCGAAGCGCCCTACGACCGCCTGCTCATCGCTACCGGCTCGACGCCGTTCATGCTGCCGATTCCCGGCAACGACCTGCCCGGCGTCATCGGCTATCGCGACATCAAGGACACCGACGAGATGATCGCCACCGCCAAAGTGCACAAGCACGCGGTCGTCATCGGTGGCGGCCTGCTCGGCCTGGAAGCCGCCAACGGCCTGAAGCTGCGCGGCATGGACGTGACCGTCGTGCATATCGGTCCGTGGCTGCTCGAACGTCAGCTCGACGAGACGGCCGGGCGCATGCTGCAGCAGTCGTTGGAAGACAAGGGCCTGAAATTCCTGCTGCAGAAGCAGACCGAAGCCCTGATCCAGGGCGAGAGCGGCCGCGTCGCCGCGGTGCGCTTCAAGGACGGCATGCAGATTCCCGCCGACCTCGTCGTGATGGCCGCCGGCATCCGCCCGAACTACGCGTTGGCCGAAAAATCGGGCATCTATTGCAACCGTGGCATCGTCGTCAACGACACCATGCAGACCTACGACCCGAAGATCTATGCGGTCGGCGAATGCGTCAGCCATCGCGGCATCGCCTACGGCCTGGTGGCGCCGCTGTTCGAGCAGGCCAAGGTCGCCGCCAACCATCTGGCCGGTTACGGCATCGGTCGCTACACCGGCTCGGTGACCTCGACCAAACTGAAAGTCACCGGCATCGACCTGTTCTCGGCCGGCGACTTCATGGGCGGCAAGGACACCGAGGAAATCGTCCTCAACGACCCGCACGGCGGCGTCTACAAAAAGCTGGTGATCAAGGACAACAAACTGGTCGGTGGCGTCATGTACGGCGACACCGCCGACGGTCCGTGGTACTTCCAGTTGCTCAAGGACGCCCGCGACATCCACGACATCCGCGACTCGCTGATCTTCGGCCAGAGCCTGGTCGGCGACGTCGGCCACGCCGGCAACAGCAAGGCCGCTGCCATGGCCGACAGCGCCGAGGTCTGCGGCTGCAACGGGGTGACCAAGGGAAGCATCGTCAAGGCGATCAAGGAACAGGGGTTGTTCACGCTCGACGAGGTCAAGAAGCACACCAAGGCCGCGTCGTCCTGCGGTTCCTGCGCCGGCCTGGTCGAGCAGATCCTGGCCTCGACCATCGGCGGCGCCTACACGCCGGCCGCCTCGGACAAGAAACCGATCTGCGGCTGTACCGAGCATTCGCACCAGAAGGTGCGCGAAGCCATCCGCAACGAACACCTGACCACCAAGGAAGCCGTGTTCGCCGAACTCGGCTGGACGACGCCGAACGGCTGCGAGAAATGCCGGCCGGCGATCAATTACTACCTGATCTCGACCTGGCCGCACGAAGCCAAGGATGACCCGCAGTCGCGGCTGATCAACGAGCGCTCGCACGCCAACATCCAGAAGGACGGCACCTATTCGGTGGTGCCGCGGATGTGGGGGGGGCTGACGACGCCGGCCGAACTGCGCGCGATTGCCGATGTTGCCGAGAAATACCAGGTGCCGACGGTGAAGGTTACCGGCGGCCAGCGCATCGACCTGCTCGGCATCAAGAAGGAGGACCTACCCGCCGTGTGGGCCGACCTCAACGCTGCCGGCATGGTTTCCGGCCATGCCTACGGCAAGTCGATCCGCACCGTGAAGACCTGCGTCGGCGCCGAACACTGCCGCTTCGGCACGCAACTGGCGATGGACATGGGGGTCAAGCTGGAAAAGATGCTGTTCGACATGTACGCCCCGCACAAGGTCAAGCTGGCCGTCTCCGGCTGCCCGCGCAACTGCGCCGAAGCCGGCATCAAGGACGTCGGCGTGATCGGCGTCGATTCCGGCTACGAGCTTTACGTCGGCGGTAACGGCGGGATCAAGACCGAAGTTGCCCAGTTCCTGTGCAAGGTGAAGTCGGACGAGGAGGTCATGGAGTATTCCGGTGCCTTCCTCGAACTCTACCGCCAGGAAGCCTGGTACCTGGAGCGCACCTGTCATTGGCTGGAACGCGTCGGTCTGGATTACGTCAAGGGCCGCATCGTCGAGGACGAGGACGGCCGGCGCACGCTCTACGCGGGCCTGGTCGCTGCCTTGAAGGACGCCAAGGACCCCTGGTCGACCTCGCGCGAAGCGCAGCCGCTCAAGCAATTCATCCCGATCACGGTCGCTGCCTGACGCACACGAAAGGAACATGAAATGAGCCACTGGAAACTGATCTGCAAACTGGAAGACATCCCGGCACTGGGGTCGCGCATCGTCCGCCCGCCCAAGGGCGGCGACATCGCCATTTTCCGCACCAGCGACGACAAGGTCTTCGCGCTGCACGACAAATGCCCGCACAAGGGCGGACCGCTGTCGCAAGGCCTGGTCCATGGCGAGCGCGTGACCTGTCCGCTGCACGGCTGGAATATCGGCCTGGCCGACGGCCAGGCGGTGGCGCCGGATGTCGGCGGTTGTGACCGTTTCGACGTCAAGGTGGAAAACGGCGAGGTCTGGCTGGCAATCTGATCGCACCAAAGCGGACGGCGGCTGTCAATACGCCTTCCGGCGGACAGCCGCCGTTTTCTATTTGCGCTAAAGTGAAAGCCATGACCACAGCCATCATCCTTTTTGCCCACGGTGCCCGCGATCCGGAATGGGCGGCGCCGATGCGCCGCGTGCAGGCGGCAATCCGTTCTGCCGCGCCGGCGATGCCGGTCGAACTGGCCTTTCTCGAATTCATGACCCCGGACCTGCCGACCTGTGCGGCCGAGGCCATTGCTGGCGGCGCCCGCAAGGTGGTGGTGCTGCCGATGTTCATTGCCCAGGGTGGGCATCTCAAACGCGAAGTCCCGGAAATGCTGGCCGCCATGCAGGCGCGTTGGCCGACGGTCGAGTTCGTGCTCGACCGCGCCATCGGCGAGGAGGAAAGTGTCGTCCGGGCGATGGCCGAGGCCGCGCTCCGCAAAGCTGGCGCAGCGCTTGCTTGATTCCGGGCATGTTAAGCGTACTGGTCATCGATGAATCCCGTAGCCGGGCGGCGGAAATCTGCGCCGGGCTGGCGCTCGCCGGTTATCAGGTGGCGGCCATTCTGGCCGATTCGGCCAACCTGACGGCCGAGGTCGAGAAGCTGCAGCCGGATGTGATCCTGATCGACACCGAAAGTCCCAGCCGCGATACGCTCGAGAACCTCGCCGTGGTGCATAAGAACATGCCGCGCCCGGTCGTCATCTTTACCCAGGAAGACGGTCAGGGCGCGATCCGCGATGCCGTCAAGGCCGGGGTTTCGGCCTATATCGTCGATGGTCTGGACCCGAAGCGGATCAAGCCGATTGTCGATGTCGCCCGCGTCCGCTTCGAGGATACGCAGGCGATGCGCCGCGAGCTCGACGAGATTTCGCGCAAGCTGTCCGACCGCAAGCTGGTCGACAAGGCCAAGGGCATCCTGATGAAGGCCCGTGACCTCGACGAGGAGGCCGCCTATCACGCCATGCGCAAGCTGGCGATGGAGCGCGGCCAGAGCATGGCCAAGGTGGCCAAGGACGTCATCGACATGGCGCGCGTTCTGCTCTGATCCCGCCTCTTTTTGTGCAGCTTGGTCGGGTGTTGCACTGCAACAGTGCATGCGGTTTTTTCGGCGTATTCCCGGTTTTCTTCTGTTTCTCCATTTTATTCAATGGCTTGCGGGTTTTCTTCGGACCTGGCACGGCCGTTGCGTTAAGGATGGCATAGCACGGTCAAAGGCGGCCGGGCACGAACCGGGTGTTCCGGTTCCAGGACAATGGCGTCCATCCTCGCTGCCCCGTGCAGCAAGGATGCGACGCCTTTTTTATTTTTAGCCATCTGGAGTCAACGCAATGGAAGATAAAAAGCCGGCTGCCGCAGCCCAAGAATCCTCTCCTGTCTCGACCAAGCGTCGCGATTTCGTCACTGCCGCCCTGGGAGCATCCCTCATGTCCATGGTTCCCCCCGGCGTCCGTAGCGCAGCCTGGGCTGCCGGTTCGGATGCCCCCGAAAAGAAGGAAATCCGCATTGGCTTCATCCCGCTGACCGATTGCGCCTCGGTGGTCATGGCTGCGGTCAACAAGTTCGACGAGAAGTACGGCATCAAGATCATTCCGACCAAGGAGGCCTCCTGGGCCGGCGTCCGCGACAAGCTGGTCAACGGCGAACTGGACATGGCGCACGTGCTCTACGGCCTGATCTACGGCGTCCATCTGGGCATCGGTGGGCCGAAGAAAGACATGGCCAACCTGATGACGCTGAACAACAACGGCCAGGCGCTGACCCTGTCCAAGGCGCTGGCCGACAAGGGCGCGACCGATGTTGCCAGCCTGGCCGCCCTGATGAAGAGGGAACCGCGCGAATACACCTTCGCCCAGACCTTCCCGACCGGCACTCACGCCATGTGGCTGTACTACTGGCTGGCTTCCGGCGGCATCAACCCGATGAAAGATGCCAAGGCCATCGTCGTCCCGCCGCCGCAGATGGTCGCCAACATGCGCGTCGGCAACATGGACGGCTTCTGCGTCGGCGAACCGTGGAACCACCGCGCGATCATGGACGGTATCGGCATCACCGCGGCGACCACCCAGGATGTGTGGAAGGATCACCCGGAAAAAATCCTCGGCTGCACCGCCGAATTCGTCCAGAAGAACCCGAACACCTGTCGCGCCGTGATCATGGCCATTCTTGAAGCCAGCCGCTGGATCGATGCCAGCATCAGCAACAAGATGAAGATGGCCGAAGTCATCGCCCAGCGCGCCTATGTGAATACCAGTGTCGATGCGATCAACCAGCGCATCCTCGGCCGCTACCAGAACGGCCTGGGCAAGACCTGGGACGATCCCAATCACATGAAGTTCTTCAACGACGGCGCGGTGAACTATCCCTACCTGTCCGACGGCATGTGGTTCCTGACCCAGCACAAGCGCTGGGGTCTGCTCAAGGATCACCCGGATTACCTCGGCGTGGCCAAGAAGATCAACCAGATCGAGCTTTACGCCCAGGCGGCTTCCAAGCTGGGCGTCAGCGTGCCGAAGAGCCCGCTGCGTTCGTCCAAGCTGATCGACGGCGTGGTCTGGGACGGTTCGAACCCGGCCAAGTACGCCGACGGTTTCAAGGTCAAGGCCTGAGTGAGCGAAGGAGATCGGGATGAGTACCACCCTGACGATGCGCGGTGAATTTGCCGGCGAACTGCCGGCCAAGCCCGAAACAGAGACGGTGCCGGTCAAACCGGCCAAGGAAAAGACGATGGAAACACACGCCAATCCTGCAACCCAGGCGGCCGCGGTCGCTACTGCCAACCCACTCGGCGAGATGCTGTCGAATGCCATGCGGGCGGTCTTGCCGCCGGTGCTCGGGGTCTTGCTGCTGGTCGGCATCTGGTACGTGGCAACGCTCAAGGGCGGTTCCATCCCCGGACCGGTCGTCGTCTGGCAGGCCGCGGCGGAACTTTTCGCCGATCCCTTCTACAACAACGGTCCGAACGACCAGGGCATCGGCTGGAATGTGCTTGCCTCGCTCGAACGCGTCGGTCTCGGCTTCGGCCTGGCGGCGCTGGTCGGCATCCCGCTGGGCTTCATGCTCGGCCGCTTCGCCTTCCTGTCGGCGATGATCAATCCGATCATCAGCCTGCTGCGTCCGGTGTCGCCGCTGGCCTGGCTGCCGATCGGTCTGCTGGTGTTCCAGAAGGCCGATCCGGCGGCGACCTGGACCATCTTCATCTGCTCGATCTGGCCGATGATCATGAATACCGCCCAGGGCGTGCAGCGCGTGCCGCAGGATTACCTGAACGTCGCCCGCGTGCTCGATCTGTCGGAATGGAAGGTGGTCACCAAGATCCTGTTCCCGGCCGTGCTGCCCTACATGCTCACCGGTATCCGGCTGTCGATCGGCACCGCCTGGCTGGTCATCGTTGCCGCAGAAATGCTCACCGGCGGCGTCGGCATCGGCTTCTGGGTGTGGGACGAGTGGAACAACCTCAAGGTCGAACACATCATCATCGCCATCTTCATCATCGGCATCGTCGGCCTGATCCTCGAACAGGCGCTGATCCTGCTGGCCAAGAAGCTGACCAAAGAATCGTCCTGAGCGGAGTCAAGATCATGGAAAAATTCGTACAAATCGAAAACGTCGGTCAGACCTTCGACACCAAGAAGGGCAAGTTCGTCGCCCTGCGCGACATCCACCTGACCCTCAAGCAAGGCGAGTTCGTCGCGCTGATCGGCCACTCCGGGTGCGGTAAATCGACCCTGCTCAACCTGATTGCCGGCCTGACCAAGCCGACCACCGGCGTGCTGCTCTGCGACGGGCGGGAAATCGCTGGTCCCGGCCCGGAACGGGCGGTGGTCTTCCAGAACCACAGCCTGCTGCCCTGGCTGACCTGCTTCGAGAACATCTACCTGGCCGTTGAACGCGTGTTCAGCCAGAAGGAGGGCAAGGCCAAGCTCAAGGCTCGCACCCAGGCGGCGATCGAACTGGTCGGGCTGGCCCATGCTGCGCACAAGTACCCGCATGAAATCTCGGGCGGCATGAAGCAGCGCGTCGGTATCGCCCGGGCGCTGTCGATGGAGCCGAAGGTGCTGCTCATGGACGAGCCTTTCGGCGCCCTCGATGCGCTGACCCGGGCCAAGCTGCAGGACGAGTTGATGAAGATCTGCGAGAAGACGCAGGCGACCGTGGTCATGGTCACGCACGATGTCGACGAGGCGGTACTGCTCTCCGACCGCATCGTGATGATGACCAACGGCCCGGCGGCGACCATCGGCGAGATTCTGGAAGTCAATCTGCCGCGCCCGCGTGCCCGTCTGGAACTGGCGCACGACCCGGCCTACATCGATTGCCGTGCTGCCGTGCTCGAGTTCCTCTACGAGAAGCAGGCACACGTCGAGAAGCAGGCCGCCTGATCAGCCTGGCTTCCCGATGGCGGCCCGCGGCGCAAGCCGGCGGGCCGTTTTCAATGGCGCGTCGGCAGGGGATGCGTTCGTTGCAGGTGCTCGTAGGTCTGCATCAGGTCGAGCACGCGCTGGTTCTGCCCGGCCTCGAGCGCGTGCTGCATGTTCTCGATGATCATCGCGTGCAACTGGCAGACCCCTTCCGGGCTGCACACCAGCACTTCGCTGAGTTCGGCGGCAATGGCCATCGGCAGGTGTTCGTGTTCGGCGATGGCTTCGATCTCACCACGGTCGAGATCGCAATAGTCGATCAAATCTTGCATGGACAGCATAGGGACTCCTCTGGTGTCGTTTTGGCATCAGTCGGTTTGTCTTTGTTCTGTCCGCCTTGTCGTTGTTATCGGTGGAGGATTACTTCATTTATAGCACGGCCGGCCGTAAAAACAAGGCTGGGCCTCAGAAGACGAGCGGCGCCTCGTTGCTGATGCCGGCTTCCTGCAGGCGGCTGACGGTGGGCTGCAGCTTGAGTTTGGTCCGCTGCCGCAGGGCTTCGGCGCGGCTTTCCAGCACCTCCAGGCCGACCTCGACCGGCTGGTTGCCCCGGCCAAAAACGATGGTGTTGCCGCTGGGGCTGGACGGGAAAACGTGACAGTGACCGAGAAAAGCTTCCGCGATGCGTTCGACGCTGCGTTTGAAGCCCTTCTCGCGTAGCAGGTTGACGCAGAACAGGCCGCTGTCGCTCAGCCGGGCCTGCGCCGACTGGTAGAAGGCCGGCGTGTCGAGCATGCCGGGGCGACCACCGGCGTCGAAGCCGTCGGACAGGATCAGGTCGAAGCTGCGTTTGCCCTGCTGCAGGTAATCGGCGCCGCAGCCAATCTGCACGTCGAGGCGCAGCGGGTCGTCGGGCAGCTTGAAGTACTGGCGGGCGACGAACTCGACCTGCGGGTTGATCTCGACCACGGTGATCCGGCAATCCGGGTAGTGCCGGTACAGGAACTTGGCCAGCGAACCCGCCCCGAGCCCGATCAGCAGCGCACTGCGCGGCCAGCGCCCGGGCGGGCGCAGCAACAAGCCCGCCATCATTTCCCGGGTGTAGTCGAGTTCCAGCGACCAGGGGCGGGCGATGCGCATCGCACCCTGTACCCAGTCCGAGCCAAAATGCAGGTAGCGGACGCCGTCTTCCTCGCTGATGTCGATGGCGTGGCGGGGGGCTGAGCGCGGCATGCGGGATTCCGTGGGTGGTTGGCGTGGCGTCCCCGAGAGGAATCGAACCTCTAATTGAGTCTTAGGAGGACCCGGTTATATCCATTTAACTACGGGGACGCTGAGGCGGCGGGATTCTACCCGCTTCACTCCGGCGCAGGGAGTGCCGGGGCGAATTGTACCGGCTGCCGGAGCCATGTGATAGATTGGCCGCCAGAATATAAAAACTGAGGAGGCATATGATGTTTGGGAAATTTGCGTATCGGCCGATCGCGCAGCAGTTGATCGTGGCCATCCTGGCAGCACTGGTCGTTGTTTTCGCGCTGATGACGCTGATCGTCCAGAAGCGCGCCGACGGGGCGGCATTGAGCGTTGCCGAACACAATCTGACGCATGAGGCAAAATTGATGTCGGGCATGCTCGACGCCCTGTTCGATGCCGTGCGTGAGCGCGGCACCCGGCAGTCCGATTTCTTCCAGCGTTTCCTTAACGGCAAGCTCGAGCCGGGCGAGGGCATGGTGCGTACCGGTGACGTCGACCTGCCGGTGATGCGCCTCGGGGGCGAGGTACTGAACGCCAATGATCGCGTACTGGTTGCCTTCCGCAACCTGACCGGCGACGATGCCGCCTTGCTGGTGCTGCATTCGGGCAAGGTCTACCGCCTGTCCACCTTGCTGCGCAACAAGGAAGGCAAGGCCATGCACGGCGTACCGTTGCCCGAGACCGATCCGGTTGCCCGTTCGCTGATGGCCGACAAGGATTACCAGGGGCTGGCAATCCGCGGCGGCAAATATTACTTCAGCACCGTCCGCCTGCTGCGTGATGGCAATGGCAAGGCCTGGGGCGCCTATTCGGTCCGTATCTCTCTGGAAGAAGAACTGAAGCGTATCCGGGCGCAATTCGGCAGCCTGGTGGCTGGCAAGACCGGCTATGTGTACATCGTTCGTCCGGCGGATACCAAGGGCGATGGGGAATTCGTGCTGCATCCGCGTTATCAGGAGAAGCTGATCTCCGAAACCGACCTGTCGGCTGAGGTCAAGCAATCGGTCCTCGATCTGCTGGAGAAGAAGAACGGCACTTATCGTTATCCGATGCCGGATGAAAGCGGCGCCGAGCGCGAGAAGATCGTTGTCGCCTCAACCTCGGAGGCCTGGGGATGGACGGTGGCGACCGGCAGCTGGCTGGACGAGTACCTGGAGGAAAGCCAGGCCCTGCGCAACCTGCTGATCATCGTCAGTCTGGTTGCCGCCGTGGTGCTGGCGCTGGTGGTGCTGGTGCTGGTCAATTCGCGCCTGCGCGGCCTGTCGCAGCTGGTTGCCGAAGTTTCCCGCGTCAGTGCCGGCGATTTGCGGGCGACGGTGCAGGAGGCCAATCCGGAAAGTCGCAACGAGGTGCATGTCATTGCCCACGCCTTCAATCAGATGGCCGGCAGCATGCGCAAGCTGGTCAGTGGCGCGTCGCAGACCTCCGGGCAGGTCGGCGCAGCGGCCAACGAGTTGCAGGGCGCGGCGCAACGTGCGCTGGAAAGCGCCAGCCAGGCTTCGCAGTCGGCCTCCGGCATTGCCGCGTCGGTCGAGGAACTGTCGGTCAGTATTTCGCAGGTGGCCGACAATGCCCGCCAGGCCGCGCAGATTTCCGAAGCGGCCAAGGAAGTGACCGCCAATGGCCGCCAGGTGGTCCAGCGGACCATGCAGGAACTGGAGCGGGTGGCCGACGATATCGGTGAATCGGCCCGCCTGATCGAGTCGCTGGGCGAGCGTTCGAAACAGATTTCCAGCGTGGTCGGCGTGATCCGCGAAATTGCCGAGCAGACCAACCTGCTGGCGCTCAACGCCGCCATCGAGGCGGCGCGGGCCGGCGAGCAGGGACGCGGCTTCGCCGTGGTGGCGGACGAAGTGCGCAAGCTGGCCGAACGTACCGCCCTGTCGACCCAGGAAATCTCGACCACGGTGTCGGCCATCCTGCAGGAAACCGACAATGCCGTCGGGCGCATGCAGTCGGTCAGCAGCAACATGACCGGCAGCGTCGAACTGGCGCGCGAAGCCGGCGAATCGCTGACCACCATCGACGAGCGCGCCGAGCAGACGGTCAGCGTGATCATGCATATCGCCGACGGAACCCGGGAGCAGAGCGCCGCCAGCCAGGAAATCGCGCGTCTGGTCGAGCATATCGCCCAGGCCGCCGAAGGCACCAACGAGCGCGCGCTCGGCAACCGTCAGCGGGCGCAGGAGCTGGAGCGCCTGGCCGCCGAATTGCAGGCACAACTTTCCCGTTTCACCACCTGAACGATTAGAATCGGGATCTCCCAATTTCCCAGTGCACGGCGCCTCGCGGGGCGCCGTTTTCATTGCCGACGATGCCCTATCTGAAACTTTCCGATGCCTGTCTCGCCTACGGCCATGTGCCGCTCCTGGATCATGCCGAGTTCCAGCTCGATCCGGGCGAGCGCGTCGCCCTGATCGGCCGCAACGGCACCGGAAAATCGTCGCTGCTGGCGGCGATGGCCGCCGGTTCCGGCAAGGGGCGGCTGGACGACGGCGAGGTCTGGGTGCAGCCGGGTATCCGCGTTGGTTACGTGCCACAGGAGCCGCCGTTCGATCCGGAACACTCGGTGTTCGAAGCCGTGATTTCCGGCATGGGCGAGACCTCGACCCTGCTCTCCGAGTATCACGAGGTATCGCACCGCCTCGGCGAAGGGCAGGGCGATCACGACGCCCTGCTGGCGCGCATGGATACGCTGCAGCACGAACTCGAGGCGCGCGGCGCCTGGGCCTACGAGGCGCAGGCGGAAAAGGTCATCGCCCGTTTCGGGCTCGATCCGGAAGCGCAGGTCGGCAGCCTGTCCGGCGGTCAGAAGAAGCGCCTGGCGCTGGCCCAGGCCCTGGCCGTTGCGCCGGAGGTGCTGCTCCTCGATGAGCCGACCAACCACCTCGACATCGCCGCCATCGAATGGCTGGAGACGCTGTTGATCGAATCGGGCGTGACCCTGCTCTTCATCACCCACGACCGTTCCTTCCTCGATCGGGTCAGCACCCGCATCGTCGAGCTCGACCGCGGCCAGCTGGCCAGTTTTCCCGGTAACTTCACGCAGTACCAGCAGCGCAAGGAAGCGATGCTGCACGAGGAGGCGCTGGCCAACGCGCGCGCCGACAAGCTGCTCAAGGAAGAGGAAGTGTGGATCCGCAAGGGCGTCGAGGCGCGGCGCACGCGTGCGGTGTTCCGCGTCCAGCGCCTTGACCGCCTGCGCGCCGAACGCCAGGCGCGGCGCGAGCGCATGGGCAAGGTTAACCTGCAGCTCGAAGTCGGCGACAAGAGCGGCAAGCTGGTCGCCGAACTCGATCATGTCGTCAAATCCTACGGACAGCGGCCCATCGTCGCCGATTTCTCGGCGCGCATCCAGCGCGGTGACAAGATCGGTCTGATCGGTCCCAATGGTGCCGGCAAGACGACGCTGTTACGGCTGATTCTCGGCGAACTGCAGCCGGACGCCGGCAGCGTGCGCCAGGGGACGAAGATGGAAATCGCCTACTTCGACCAGTTCCGCACCCAGCTCAATCCGGATTCGACGCTGGCCGATGTCATCTCGCCGGGCTCCGACTGGGTCGAGATCGGCGGCGCCCGCAAGCACGTGATCGGCTATCTGGAAGATTTCCTGTTCGCACCGGAACGCGCCCGTTCGCCGGTCAGCTCCCTCTCCGGCGGCGAACGCAACCGGCTGCTGCTGGCCCGGCTGTTCGCCAAGCCGGCCAACGTGCTGGTTCTCGACGAGCCGACCAACGACCTCGATATCGACACTCTGGAACTGCTCGAACAACTGCTCCAGGACTACGACGGCACGCTCTTCCTGGTCAGCCACGACCGGACCTTCCTCGACAACGTCGTCACCCAGACCATCGCCGCCGAAGGCAACGGGCGCTGGAAGGAATACGCCGGCGGCTACAGCGACTGGGCCAACTACCAGGCGAGCCAGCCCAAGGTCGTCGTCGACAAGCCGAAGAGCGAAGCCAAGCCGGCCGCGAAGCCCGCCGAAACGGCGAAGGCCAAAGCCGACAAGCTGAGCTGGAAGGAACAGCGCGAGCTGGAGGCGCTGCCGGAAAAGATCGCCGCGCTGGAAGCCGAACAGGCGAAGCTGACCGCATTGCTCGAAGACCCAGGCCTCTACCAGCGCGACGCGCTGGGCGCGCAGAAGGCGTCCGAGCGGCTGGCGGCGATCGACGACGAGTCGCTGGCGCTGCTCGAGCGCTGGGAAAATCTGGAAGCCCGTGTCGGGAACCCTAACTGAAACGGCGGATCGAAGACCGATGACCCTGACCAAACCCACTTGGCGCACCCCGCTGATCATCCTGATCGCCGGCTGCGTGATCCTCACCCTGTCGATGGGCGTGCGCCACACCGCCGGCCTGTTCCTGCAACCGATGACGCTGGACCACGGCTGGAGCCGGGAGACCTTCTCCTTTGCCATTGCCCTGCAGAACCTGATCTGGGGCCTGGCTTCGCCGTTTGCCGGGGCGCTGGCCGACCGCCATGGCGCCGGGCGCACCGTGGTCGGTGCCGCCGTGCTTTATGTGCTCGGCCTGGTGCTGATGTCGCAGGCCGCCTCGCCGCTGACCTTCGACCTGACGGCCGGCGTGCTGATCGGTCTTGGGCTGTCGGGGACGACTTTCGCAGTGATCATGGGCGTTATCGGCCGGCACACGACGCCCGAGAAACGCAGCCTGGCGCTTGGCATCGCCAGCGCCGGCGGCTCCTTCGGCCAGTTTGCCGTGCTCCCTATCGGTCAGGCGCTGATCACCGCCTACGGCTGGCAGAGCGCGCTGGTCCTGCTCGCTTGCGGGGTCGGCCTGATCGCCCCGCTGGCCTATGCCATGGCCGACGGCCACAAGCCGGCCGCCGGCGGTGGCCAGTCGATTGCCCAGGCGCTGCGCGAGGCCGGTGGCCAGAAGAGCTTCCACTACCTGTTCTGGGGCTATTTCGTTTGTGGCTTCCAGACGGCCTTCATCATGCTCCACCTGCCGTCCTTCCTGGTCGATGGCGGCCTGACCGCCAATGTCGGCATGACCGCGGTGGCGCTGATCGGCCTGTTCAACATCTTCGGTTCCTTCCTGTTCGGCTGGGCCGGCGGCTGCGGCAGCAAGAAGAACCTGCTGGTGCTGATCTATGCGGCGCGGGCGGTGGCCATCCTGATCTTCATGATGCTGCCGCTGACCACGGTCAGTGCCTGGGTGTTCGCGGCGGTGATGGGCATCCTCTGGCTGGGCACGGTGCCGCTGACCAACGGCCTGGTGGCGCAGATATTCGGCCTGCGCTACATGTCGATGCTGACCGGCATCGTCTTCCTCGGCCACCAGCTCGGCAGCTTCCTCGGCGCCTGGCTGGGCGGGCGCATCTTCGACCAGACCGGTTCCTACGAACTGGCGTGGATCATCGCCATCGTGCTGTCGGTGCTGGCGGCGCTGTGCTCCTGGCCGATCAATGAGAAGCCGCTGCTGCGGCCGGCGACCGCATGAAACCGCAATGGCGCTGGTTCCTGGCCGGGGTCGGGCTGGCCCTGGCCGGCGTGTTGCTGGCCCTCATCTTCATGGCCTACCAGATGCCGGAACTGCTGCTCGACTGGACCAATCTGAACTATTGCGGTTGATCGTCGTCCGGGACGCCAAGGTGCCGGCGAACTGCGTCCGGGGTCAGGTGCAGTAGTTCGCCGATGTCGCGGTAGTCGTCCGGCAGGGCCGGGTCGTCCCAGCCATGCGCCGAATGGCGGGCCAGGCGGACGGCCAGCGAAACGTTGCGTACGCGGACCTGATCCTGATGCTGGTCGTCGATCAAGAGGGACAGCAGGTCGGGCAGGTGCCAGACCTTGCACAGCGCGACCTGGATGTCCTGATAGGTCAGCCCCAGCACCTGATACTGGGCTTCGGCGCTGCGCATCGTCGGCTGTGCCTGTTGCCGGGCCTGGATGTCCAGCGCCAGGCTGGGGGCGAAACACCACACCAGGATTTCCGCCAGATCGTGCAGCAGCGCGGCGATGCGGATTTCCTCGAGATTCATGTCCTGGCGCCGGATCGCCCAGTCCTGCGCATAGTCGGCAGCGCGCTGGGCGCGCCGGATGACGTGAAGGACGCCGAGCAGCGCGTGCGGGTCGTGCGCCTTGAGCGCGTCTTCGATGCTCGGCAGGTTATCGAAACGACGGAAGAAGGGCAGCAGTCCGGACATCATCACGGCGCCGGCAATGGTCGTGATGTCGTGCTGCAGCGAGCGGCCGCGGAACGGCTGGATATAGGCCAGCACGCGCACGGTCATGATCGGGTCGCGCAGGATCAGGTGAGCCAGTTCGCGGGCATCGAGATCGTCGAGGTCTTCGCGCATTTCGCCCAGCCGTCTTTTGGTCGCGCGCAGCACGGGCAGGCTGTTGTTGCTGAACAGCAGAACCCAGGCGTCCCGGTCGGGTAAAGGGTGGTCAATCATGCGCTCGATGTCCGCGAAAGACTGTATGGCCCGGAGTGTAAGTGGCGGCATCGCGGCGGGCAAGCGATACCCCATGCAATAATGCAGCCCTTGATCAATTCCGGATGTCCGCCATGCGTTACCAGATCGTTCCCGTTACGCCCTTCGAACAGAATTGCACCATTTTCTGGTGCGAAAACACCCGGCAGGCGGTGGTGATCGACCCCGGCGGCGATATTGAACGCATCCTGCGGGCGCTGGAAGCCGAGCAACTGACGCTGGCGAAAATCCTCGTGACCCACGGCCATATCGATCATGCCGGTGCAGTTGCCGCGCTGGCCGAACGCTGTGGCGTGACGATCGAAGGACCGCACGCGGAAGACGCGTTCTGGATCGAGGGCATGGCCCAGCAGAGCCGGATGTTCGGTTTTCCGGAGGCGGCTGCCTTTACGCCGGATCGCTGGCTCAACGATGGCGACAAGGTCAGCTTCGGCGACATCGAACTCGACGTGCTGCACTGCCCCGGACATACGCCGGGCCACGTCGTCTTCTTCCACGCGCCGAGCAAGCTGGCCCAGGTTGGCGACGTGCTGTTCCAGGGCTCGATCGGTCGTACCGATTTCCCGCGCGGCGACCACGACACGTTGATCGCCTCGATCAAGAACAAGCTGTTCGCGCTGGGCGACGATGTCGATTTCATCCCCGGCCACGGGCCGATGTCGACGCTCGGCGAGGAGCGTCGCTACAACCCCTTCCTCAGCGGCCGTTTCGGCTGATCAGGCGGCCGTGTGAATGCGGCCGGCCCAACTCAATGCCTGCATCTGGGCATCGACGAAACGGGCCGGGTCTATTCCCAGTTCCGCGAGCAGTCTGCTTGCCTCCGGCAGGTTGCGGCGGTCGGCGGCCTCCAGTGCCAGCAGCAGTTTGCCGGCGGTGCCGCCGTGGTGCGCCAGCGCCTCGTTGACCGTGCCCGCCAGCGGCAGTTGCTGCAGGATTTCCGCCATCGGCATGTTGAGCAACACGTCCAGCAGCGAAAAGCTGCCGATCATGAAAGCGCCGTCGGCCAGGTTGGGCAGGTCGGGCGCAGGGCTCAGTTCCACTGACAGCAATTCCATCAGCCGGCCGCGAATCGCAGCCTTGTAGAGCAGGGGGTTGGGGTGATGATCGTTTTCCGGGTCGGCGTAGATCAGCAGTTGCAGCCAGCGTTCCAGTTGCCGGCGGCCGAGCAGGTTGATGGCCTGGGCAAAGCTGGTGATCGGCGTGCGCGGGGCGATGGCGGCCGAATTGACCAGGCGCAGCAGGCTGTAAGAAAGCTTGGTTTCCTGGCGGAAAATCTGATCGAGTTCTGCCGTGTCGGCGTCCTGAGCGATCAGGGCGAGCAGCTGCAGCATCTTCTGGCGCGTCGTGTCGGCTTTTTTGCCCGGTGCGGCGCGAGTCATCAGGTATTCGCCGGTGCACAGGGTGCAGGCGTGGCCATGTGCCCAGTCGCGGTCACTGTGATTCTGCACGCCGGTGGCGACGATCGTCGTTCTTGCCGAGAGGCCCTGCAAGGTAAAGGGCGGCAGGGTCCTGGCCTGGCTGGTGGTGATCAGCAGATGTTCCCAGGCGCCGCTGGCCGGAAGTTTGCCGTTGGCGGCCAGTGCCAGTGCCAGCTTGCGCTTCGACTGGCGCAGGGTGCTTTCCAGTGGGTCGGGCTGGGCCGAAGGGCAGGTGTGAAACGTGGCGATCAGGCGTGCCGGGCTGCCGCCGTCCAGCGGCGCCGCCGGCAGGAACCAGGGGTGCCGGTGGTCGAAAGCATCGAGCAGCGGGTGCCGGACGATGTATTCTGTGGCCTGAGGATTTTCAGAACCGTTGGCGGACAGTTCGACGAGGTAGCCACCGCAGGCATCGACCGGGTCGAGTAGGGGGTGGATGAAGGTGTGGACCTGGGATGTCATGTTCTGCCGTTGCAGGAGTTTTGCGGGATGGTAGCAAATTCGCCGGCGTATTGGGGGGAGGCTTCGCGCGCACTGGCGGCGGACGATGCCGTGATGGCCGGGCTGGTCGCCCGCCACGGCGAGGCGTCGCTGGTTTCCCGGGGCGACCCCTTTGCCACGCTGGCCCGTTCCATCGTCGGTCAGCAGATTTCAGTGAAGGCCGCCGACAGTGTCTGGGCGCGCTTTGTCGAGCGTTTGGGGCCAGTTGCTCCGGAACAGGTGCTGCGCTTGGGCGCCACGGGGCTGGTGGGTTGCGGCCTGTCGCAGCGCAAGATCGAGTACCTGTGCGATCTGGCGGCGCACTTCGCCGATGGCCGGCTCGATCCGGTCGGCTGGGCGGACCGGGACGATGCCGAATTGATCGCCGAATTGTGCCGGGTGCGCGGGATAGGGCGATGGACGGCGGAAATGTTCCTGATTTTCAACCTGATGCGCCCCGATGTCTTTCCACTTGACGACATCGGCCTGCAACGGGCGGTCGGCGCACACTACCTGAGCGGCGAAAAGCCCTCGCGACAGGTGTTGGCGGATTTTGGCGAACGCTGGCGGCCGTGGCGTTCGGTGGCGACCTGGTATCTCTGGCGCAGCCTCGATCCGGTGCCAGTTGAGTACTGATCGATTGACCGTCTGCCCTTTGGGGTAAAATGCGCGCCAACTTCAGAACCGAGCAGTCCATGAAAACTAGTTTTCTCGATTTCGAGCAATCCATCGCTGACCTCGAAGCCAAGATCGAACAGCTCCGCTTCGTCCAGGACGACAGTGCCGTCGATATCTCCGAGGAGATCGGGCGGCTGGAGAAAAAGAGCGCCCAACTGACCAAGGACATCTACGCCAAGCTCACGCCCTGGCAGATTTCCCAGGTGGCCCGCCATCCGCAGCGGCCGTATACGCTCGACTACATTCAGCACATCTTCACCGATTTCGAGGAGTTGCACGGCGATCGCGCCTTTGCCGACGACCATGCGATCGTCGGCGGCCTGGCCCGTTTCAACGGTCAGGCGGTGGTCGTCATCGGCCACCAGAAAGGTCGCGATACCAAGGAAAAGATTTACCGCAACTTTGGCATGCCGCGTCCGGAAGGCTATCGCAAGGCCCTGCGCCTGATGAAGCTGGCCGAGAAATTCGGCCTGCCGGTGATGACCTTTGTCGACACGCCCGGCGCCTATCCCGGCATCGGCGCCGAGGAGCGCGGCCAGTCCGAAGCCATCGGCCGCAATCTTTACGTGATGGCCGAACTGAAGGTGCCGGTGATCGTCACCATCATCGGTGAAGGCGGTTCCGGCGGTGCGCTGGCCATCGCTGTCGGCGATACCGTGCAGATGCTGCAATATTCGACCTATTCGGTGATCTCGCCGGAAGGCTGTGCCTCGATCCTGTGGAAGAGTGCCGACCGCGCGCCGGATGCCGCCGAGACCATGGGGATCACGGCCCAGCGCCTGAAAACCCTGGGGCTGATCGACCGCATCGTCAACGAACCGGCCGGCGGCGCCCATCGCGACCATGTCGCCATGGCGGCCAATCTCAAGAAGGCACTGCAGGAATCCCTCAAGCAGTTGTCGGCCCTGCCGGTCGACGAGTTGCTGGCCCAGCGCTACGAGCGTTTGATGAGCTATGGGCGGTTCAAGGAACAAGCCGTTTCCTGACCTGGCTGCCCGGGTCGGCGCCTTTGTCGCCGACCGCTGCGTCGGCGATGCGCCGATCTGCGTCGGCTTGTCCGGCGGCTGCGATTCGGTGCTGCTGCTCGCGCTACTCGGTCGTCTGGGCTGGCCGGCGGGCCTCTCCGCGATCCATGTGCACCACGGACTGTCGCCGCATGCCGACGCGTGGGCGCAATTCTGTCATGACTATTGCCGACAGCTGGGCATCCCGTTGACGGTTGTCCGGGTTTCCGTCGACCGCAGCAGCGGTTGCGGTGTCGAAGCGGCCGCTCGCGATGCCCGTTATGCGGCATTTGCCGCGCATCTGCCGGCCGCTTGCAACCTGTTGCTGGCCCAGCACCGCGGCGATCAGGCCGAGACCGTGCTGTTCAATCTGCTGCGCGGCAGCGGCGTTGCCGGCGCAGCCGGCATGCGCGAGCAACGGGCCTGGCAGGGGCGGCGCATCCTGCGCCCCTTGCTTGGTGTGCCCCGGGCCGAGATCGAAGCCTGTGCCCGGGAACTCGGTCTGCATTGGGTCGAGGACGAAAGCAATGCCGATACCGGGTTTTCGCGCAATTTCCTGCGCCATCGGGTGCTGCCCGAGATCGCCTGCCGTTTTCCCGGCGCCGAGGCCGCGCTGGCGCGGGCCGCCGACAATTTCCGCGAGGCGGCGGACCTGCTCGATGAACTGGCGGCGGCCGACTGGCAGGCGGTGGCGGTTGGTGATCATGCCTGCCTGGCGGGCTTGCGTACCCTGACGATGGCGCGCCTGAAGAACCTGCTGCGCTGGCGCCTGCAGATGCTGGGCTGGCAAGTGCCGGTGGCCGACCGGCTGACCGAGTTTGCCCGCCAACTGCTCAGTGCCGCGCCCGACCGGCATCCGGAACTGTCCCTGCCGGCGGGACGGATGCGCTTGTCGCGCGGGCGGCTGGCCTGGTTGCCGAAGGAATAACAATTGGTTACCGAGCGCCTTTCCCCTGTCGGAAGGCTTCAGTTACAATCACCGGATTAATTTCACGCATACAGGCCATGATTACCGGATCCCTTGTCGCCATCGTTACGCCCATGCACGAGGATGGCAGCCTCGATTTGAATTCCCTGCGCAATCTGGTCGACTTCCACGTCAAGGAAGGCACCGATGCCATCGTTGTTGTCGGTACGACCGGCGAGTCGCCGACGGTCAATGTCGAGGAACACTGCGAATTGATCAAGCTCACCGTCGACCACGCGGCCGGCAGGATTCCGGTGATCGCCGGGACCGGCGCCAACTCGACGGCGGAAGCCATCGAGCTGACCCGTTTTGCCAAGGAAGCCGGTGCCGACATGGCACTGTCGGTCGTGCCCTACTACAACAAGCCGACCCAGGAAGGCCTGTACCGCCACTTCAAGGCCATTGCCGAAGCCGTCGAACTGCCGGTGCTGCTGTACAACGTGCCGGGGCGCACCGTTGCCGACATGAGCAACGACACCATCCTGCGCCTCGCCGAAGTGCCCGGCATCGTCGGCGTCAAGGACGCCACCGGCAACATGGACCGTGCCTACGACCTGATCCAGCGCGCGCCCAAGGGCTTCGCGCTGTACAGCGGCGATGATCCGACCTGCGTGCTGTCGATCATGATGGGTTTCCACGGCAATATCTCGGTGACGGCCAACGTCGCTCCCCGCCTGATGCATGAAATGTGCGTCGCTGCGGCGGCCGGCGATGTCGCCAAGGCCAAGGACATTCATTTCCGTCTGCTCGGTCTGCACCGCGATCTGTTCTGCGAGGCCAACCCGATTCCGGTCAAGTGGGCGGTCAGCCGCATGGGCCTGATGCCGGCAGGTATCCGTCTGCCGCTGACCCCGCTGTCCGAAGCCAATCAGGCTCGCGTACTGGCCGCGATGCGCCAGGCTGGCATCAATGCCTGACGGAGTATGAAAAAGATGAATCGTCGGATTTCCGGTTTTACCCTGAGCATCATCGCCGTTGCTGTCGCCGGTTGCAGCATGCTGCCCGATTCGCGCAAGATCGATTACAAGTCCGCCGGCAAGGTGCCGACGCTGGAGGTGCCGCCGGACCTGTCGCAGATCAGTCGCGATGATCGCTATCTCGTGCCCGACGATGCCGGTCGCGGCTCGGCAACCTTCTCCGCTTATGCAGCCGAGCGTCAGCCTGGCGCCCAGGCAGGGCAGACCTTCGTCCTGCCCGATGTGGAAAAGGTCAGGGTCGAGCGTTCCGGCAGCCAGCGCTGGCTGGTCGCCGCCGTGCCCGCCGATGTCTTGTGGGACACGATCAAGGATTTCTGGCAGGAAACCGGCTTCATCGTCAATATCGAGCGTCCGGAAGCCGGCGTGATGGAAACCGACTGGGCGGAGAACCGGGCCAAGATTCCGTCGGACATCATCCGCAATACGCTTGGTCGCCTGATCGATTCCCTGTATTCCACGGGCGAGCGGGACAAGTTCCGTACCCGTCTGGAGCCGGGCAGCACGCCGGGAACCACCGAAATCTACATCAGCCACCGGGCGATGGAGGAGGTTTATACCTCGTCGGCCAAGGATGAGACCCGCTGGCAGCCGCGTGCGCCCGATCCCGAGCTTGAGGCGGAGATGCTGCGTCGTCTGATGGTCCGTCTGGGGGCCGAGGAAAAGCGTGCGGAAGTCGCGCTGGCAACGCCGAAGGCCGAGCCCAGGGCGCGTCTGGCCAGCGCCGAGGACGGTAGCGGCAAGCTGGAAGTCTTCGACCGCTTCGACCGTGCTTGGCGTCGCGTCGGTCTGGCGCTGGACCGGGTCGGTTTCACGGTCGAGGACCGCGATCGCGCCGGCGGCCTGTATTTCGTCCGCTATGTCGATCCCGAGATCGACAACGCCAGCAAGAAACCCGAAGGCGCGCTGTCGAAGCTGGCGTTCTGGCGCGGCTCGGAGAAGTCCGCGATGTCCCGCGAGCAGTATCGCATCCACGTCAGCAACAGCGGCGGCAGCAGTTCCACGGTGCAGGTGTTGACCAGCGAGGGCGGTGTCGATCGCTCCGAGACCGCGCGCCGGATTCTCGGCCTGCTGCAGCAGCAACTGCAGTAATTTCCTGCAGGGCACCGGTGGCTTCGGCCATCGGTGTTTTTGCAACGGAAATGAAAAACGGGGCCGAAGCCCCGTTTTTCATTGGTGCTGGAAAAGAATTACTTCTTTTCTTCAGCGGCCGGGGCAGCAGCCGGAGCGGCAGCAGCGTCAGCCGGGGCAGCAGCCGGAGCGGCAGCAGCGTCAGCCGGAGCAGCAGCCGGAGCGGCAGCAGCGTCAGCCGGAGCAGCAGCCGGAGCGGCCGGAGCAGCTTGTTCCTGGACCGGAGCCGGAGCGGCAACAACCGGCTCTTCCTTCTTACCGCAAGCGGTCAGGCCGAGGGCGATCAGGGCAGCAACGAGGAGGGACTTGTTCATGAGATTTCCTTATCGACAAGAAACAAAAATTCGAGATATATATCAGGTCGGCTTCAACCGATCCGCACAAAATTATAGCGCAAAAAAATTGCTGCGACGCAGCGCAATACGCGATTGTCACGTTGGAAACGTTATTTACACAAAATTTCACGATTGCTGCAGTGCGCTGGCCGGTGCTTGAGCATGGCGCCGGCAATATGCGGTTGATAGAATCCGCCATTTAACGGGAGTGGGCATGCCTGTCGGCAAAGTCGAATCGCTGGATCACGAAGCGCGCGGCATCGTTCGCGAGGACGGCAAGGCCATTTTTGTCGATGGTGCGTTGCCGGGAGAAACGGTCGAATACGCCAGCTTCCGGCGCAAGCCAAAATATGAACTGGCCCATCTGGTAAGGGTGCAGAAGGCATCGGTCGCCCGGGTCGAACCGGCGTGTCCGCATTTTGGCATCTGCGGCGGTTGCGCCATGCAGCACATGGAGCCGTCGGCACAGATTGCCGCCAAGCAGCGCGTGCTTGAGGACAGTCTGTGGCACATCGGTCGCGTCCGTGCCGAAACCATCCTGCCGCCCATCCACGGTGCGCCCTGGGGCTATCGTCATCGGGCGCGCCTGGGCGTGCGCAAGGTCGAATCGCGCGGCGGCATGCTGATCGGCTTCCATGAGTGGCGCAGCAGCTATATTGCGGACATCCGCAGCTGCCTGGTGCTGCCTCCCCACGTTTCCGACTTGCTGATGCCCCTGCGTGAGCTGATCGGCGGCCTCAGTGTCGCCGACCGCCTGCCGCAGATCGAGGTTGCCGTCGGCGAGCACTGCACGGCCCTGGTCTTCCGTATCCTGCAGCCGCTGACTGCGGGTGACGAGAAATCGGTTCGGGCCTTTGCCGATCATCACGGCGTGGTGATCTACCTCCAGCCGGCCGGTCCGGACAGTGCCCGGCGCTTCCATCCGCTGCCCGGGCCGCGCCTGTCCTACACGCTGCCCGAGTTCGATCTCGAACTGGATTTCCGGCCGACCGATTTCACCCAGGTCAACCATGCGGTGAATCGTGTCATGGTCCGCCGCGCTTTACGCTTGCTCGATCCGCAGCCGGGCGAGCGGATTGCCGACATGTTCTGCGGCCTGGGCAATTTCACGTTGCCGATTGCGCGCAGCGGTGCCTTGGTCGTCGGTGTCGAAGGCAGTCCGGCACTGGTTGCGCGCGGTCGCGAGGCGGCGGTGGCGAACGGTCTCGGTGAGCGGGTCGAGTTCGGCGTCGCCAACCTGTTCGATTGCACCGAGCAATCGCTGGCCAAACTCGGTCGCTTCGACAAGATGCTGATCGACCCGCCGCGCGAAGGCGCCGTCGAGCTGTGCAAGGCGCTCGGCGACGATGCGCCGCGCCGTCTGGTTTACGTTTCCTGCAACCCGGCCACACTGGCTCGCGACGCCGGTGTGCTGGCCTCGATCAAAGGCTACCGCCTGGCTGCCGCCGGTATCGTCAACATGTTCCCGCATACCGCCCACGTCGAATCGATCGCACTTTTCGAGCGGGCATGAAAAAGGGCGGCCGTGGCCGCCCTTTCCATGATCGTCGAAGCGCTTTTATTCGCGTTCGCCGGTCAGCGCCATGATCAGTTGCAGCAGGCCGACGAAGACGTTGTAAACGTTCAGGTAAACCGCCAGGGTGGCGCTGACGTAATTGGTCTCTCCGCCCTGCACGATACGGCTGATGTCGTACAGGATGTAGGCCGAGAAGATGCCGACGACAGCCGCCGAAATGGCCAGCGACAAAGCCGGGATCTGGAAGAAGATGTTGGCGACGATGGCCAGCAGGACCAGGATCACGCCGGCGAACAGGAACTTGCCCATGCCGGTGAAATCGCGCTTGCTGGTGGCGGCGATCGAGGACAGGGTGAAGAAGATGGCACCGGTGCCGCCAGCGGCCAGCGCGATCATCGATCCGCCATTCGAGAAGCCCAGGGCGAACTGCAGGATACGCGACAGCATCAGGCCCATGAAGAAGGTGAAGCCGAGCAGCAGTGCGACGCCGAGACCGGAATCCTTGTTCTTCTCGATGCCCCACATGAAGCCGAAAGCAATGGCCATGAACAGCACGAAGGAAATCAGCGGGCTGCCGGCGAAGAAGGAAAAGCCCATCTGGATGCCGACCAGGGCGCCGAGGACGGTCGGTACCATCGACAGGCCGAGCAGCATGTAGGTATTGCGCAGGACACGGTTCTGCGGTGCGGCGAAACTGCCACTACCTTGGCGGGCGATTTCAAAATTGGTGGTCATGGTTCGAAGCCTCACATCAGTCTGGTTTCAACGAAGGCTAAGACTAGCGGAGAGGCGCGCAAGTTTCAAACCCTGATTGCCGGTGAGGTGCCGCGAAGGCCTGTGATATCATGCGCGCCTTCTGCGGGTCTGTGGCAGAGCGGTTGAATGCACCGGTCTTGAAAGCCGTTGCAACGCTTCGCAAACCATTGAATTTATTTGATTTTATTTTAGAATCTCCGCAACTTGCGGAAATCATTTCCGCAACCCAGGCGGAAATTGCAGGAAAAAGGAAGCGTGGCCGAGCGGTTTAAGGCAGTGCTCTTGAAAAGCACCGAGGGCTTATACCCCTCCGTGAGTTCGAATCTCACCGCTTCCGCCAGAAAGCAAACGGCCCCAGATCGGGGCCGTTTTCACATCGATCAGCAAAATCATCGCGTGGGCAAAACAGTCTCACCGATCCTGCGATAGACCGTCTCGGTAATCTGCTTGTCGGTATGGCCGAGCAATTTACTGGCATGGGCGAGGTCTGTCTCGCTGGCGGCCTTTGGGCGAATGTCTCGGAACTGGAATGCGCGGATTCGCTTTGCAAGCTCCAGGTTTCCCGCCGCCTCTGCGGCCTTTGCGGCGTCCGCTCGCGCATCGTCAAACCGGGTGCGCAGCGTCCATTGATTAAGGGCAACACCGGCCGGCGTCGCGATAAAGTAGAGGCTGGCGACCTTGCGCGGTCTGGCTCTTATCCTGTCCAGCAATTGCCCGAGCTTTGTGCGGGCGCCGCTGGCGTCGTCGAGCAGAATGCGGAGCTTCTTCTTCGTCTTGTTTTGCTTCAACTCGAGCGCGCCGTCCTTGATGTCTGTGAGCTTCATCTTCAGAACGTCCGCCGGCCTTTGCCCGGTCAGATAGTTGAGGTCCATGGCGTCCTGAAGCTCAACGCATGCCGCGCCATAGACGGCATTCCAGACGGGCGCGTCGGCGTAGAAGTCGCGCGGCGTTTCCTTGTTCTTCCGGACGCCGTGGACCGGGTTTTCCTTGGCGGTATATCCCCATTCCCTGGCCATGTTCCAGACATGGGAAAGCAGCGTGATTTCCCGGTTCGCCCGGACGGGCGCCGGCTTGCCTTCCGATCCTTTGAGCTTCGATTTTCTGCTGTCCCGGTATTGGGCGATGATCTGCGGCGTAATCGAGTCGATTGGGGCAGAATCAAACACCGACCGCAAGAATTTCAGGCAGCCAAGGTTGTCCCGCTGCGTCTTCGGCGCCTTCGTTGGAATGACGTCGCGCTCGTACCTGTCGAAGACGATCCGCATCACCCCAGTCTCTGCAGGCGCGGGCTTGCACTCAAGCTCGGCCCACCTTCGCTTCGCTTCGTTGATGTCGGTACCGAGCGGGATTTCGACGCGCTTTCCGTTTTCGTCACGGCCGTTGTAGTAGAACCCCTCCCAGACCTTTCCACTGACAAGACGCTTCATCCGGCGGAGCATTCTCGGCGGAAGGTCTCTGGCTGTGGATTTTGGGCGCATCGGCACAGCTTACCCCTTCACCGAATGCCAGAAAAGTCAGGAACCCAGCCGGTCGCCGGAGCCAACGTCGCCGGGGTAATTCCGGCCAGCTTGAGCCTGGCGTACAGGCGGCCGACAACCGGCTCGCCGGCCCGTGTTTTGTGGAATGTCCAGCCATTACAGGAAAGCCATTCAATCTGGTCGCTTTTCCGGCCACATCCTGTTATCTGGCCAATCTCGTCCGAAGTCAGCATTTCGCTGTCAATCGGCATTTCAAATATGGCGCTCATGTTTTACCCCACTTAACGGTGACGCTGGCGCTGCGCGCCGGTCGCCACAGAAACAAACCGGGCGGCCCGCTTGGCGGGCCTGCCCGATTACATGACACAGGTCACATGACCCATTACACCTTTGCGAGGCGGCCGCCGACGTTCGAGTTCGAAGCCGACGCGGCGTAGAGGACGTGGAGATAGAACAGGCCGGCGGCCTCGCCGTTGCCCCAACAGCCACCGTGGTACGCGACAGCGTTTTCCCAGGCCCAGAAGTAGTTGCCAAAGGCTGAATCGTCACGGTCTTCACGGGTCTTCTTCGCCACGAACACGGCGCCCATGTCGAAGCCTTCGCCATGCTTGCGGGCGCGGCGATGGAACCAGCCACTTGCAGGCGCCATAACTCCGGTGGAGACATAGGACTTGCCGCCCTCGGCGTCCCAGATGCGGTAGCGACGCTCTTCATCCGTCTGAAGGCCATCGACCATCTGCCATACGTTGCCCCAGAGGCCGACAATGCCGCGCCAGGTAGCTTGCGCGACGACCTCATCATCAACCAGGCGGGCACCGTTGCCATTAACGTAGCCATCGCCAAGGATTGACTTGGCGTCCGGCGTTCCCAGTTCGATCAGGGCGAGCATCTGAATGGCGCCAAGGTGATAGATGCTCCACAACTGGAAGCCGTCGAACTCGCCGTTGCGAGCCTCCGCCGCCTTCTGCATGGCCGGGAAGTTGATTCGCGTCAGCGGCATCTGGCCCTGCTGCGAACCCAGCTTATCGCCGTCCGGCGTGCCCTGGTACTTGCCGACATAGAACGCCTTCAGTTGCAGTGCGTTGCGCATAAAGGCCGGGTGAGCGCTGAATCCCTCGTCGTGCTCGTCGCTGATCCAGACGGCTTTCTTGCCGATGTGCTCGCCGGCCTCGATGACGCCGGAGCGGTAGTAGAAGGTCGGCACGCGAACCATGTGCTGGCCGTCGATGATTTCGTCCTGAATGCCGGCATAGGCCGGGTGCTCGTCGAAGTAGCCGGGCGCCACGTCGATGCTGTTGCCGGCTTCGTCGATACGCTGCCAGGTAGTGTTTTTCTTGCCGAAGATGATGCCGATGATCTTGCTCATGCTGTTTTCTCCATAAATGCCGCCTCGTGGCGGAAATTTGTTTCAACCAGGGCGCGAGACAATGGCGGGCATACGCTGTTGCCAACCATGCGCACCTGGGCGGTTTTCGTGAGGCTCAATCCCTGCTCTGGGCTGTCGCCGATGATGTAGTTGTCCGGGAACCCTTGGCACCGATACAACTCACGCGGCGAAAGCATGCGCATTCCAACGTCGGCGATGGCGTAGTCCTCTCCATGCACCGTCACCAGCCCGAATCGGTCTTTCGTGGTGATCGTGTGCAGCGGTTCGCGCAGGTTCGGGTCTTGGTCGGTGCCGTAATACTTGACCAAGAAGGCTCGCACTTCCGCAAAGTGGGTGCCGCCTGCGCTGATCGTGCGCAAAGGCTCGTCGGCGGGCTGTCCGATGTTGTCACCACGCAGCTTCACGAGGTTGCTGGTAACAAGACTGTGATGGTCTGCCGCCGTGATGGTGTGAAGCGGGTCGGTCATCGGCGAGCCAACGACGCCCGTGTAGTGTTTTGCAAGGAAGGCAGACACCAGGGCGAAATGCCCACCTTTGACCTGGGCGCATTGCGTGCGCAGCGGTTCATCAACGTCGAAAACGCGCTGACTCGATCCATTAGCATGCTCAGTGAGGAATGGCTGAACAACAGCAAACCCCGGCGCTGCCGTGATCGTCTGCAACGGTTCGTTGATTCCTTGACCACGGAAGCATTCGTAATAACTGGCTGTGTGGTTCGGCTTGACGATGAATGGCTCGGCGGAACCAACGACATAACGCATGATGCCCTTGGCAATGCGCCGGCAAGTCGCCTCGGCCAGCGGGCGGGCGCGCTCGAAGATCGACGGGCATGGCAAGTCCCAATCAATGCACTCGGCAGCCGTGCGCCATGGCAGCAGCTTGCCGCGCCGCACCGCCTCGCTCGTCGGGTTGCCGTGCGTGGCTTCTGGCCAGCGGATAGGCAGGCCGTCACGGCGGGCGATCAGGAACAAACGCTTGCGGATCGTCGGTGCGCCATAGTCGCAGGCGCGAAGCTCGCGCCAATCGACGGCATAACCTTGACGCTTAAGGGCATTCACAAACGCGGCAAATGTCTTACCCTTGCGCTGCGGGCACGGCCTGCCGTCTTGTCCGAGTGGCCCCCACGTGATGAATTCCTCGACGTTCTCCAGCATGATGACGCGAGGGCGAACGGTTGCAGCCCAGCGCAGCGCCACCCAAGCCAGCCCGCGAATCTTCTTTTCAACCGGCTTCCCGCCCTTGGCCTTCGAGAAGTGCTTGCAGTCAGGCGACAGCCAGACCAAGCCGACAGGCTGGTTGCGTGTAACCTCAACTGGGTTGATGTCCCACACCGATTCGCAGTAGTGGGCGGTGTGCGGGTGATTGGCTGCGTGCATGGCCAGGGCTTCTGGGTCGTGGTTGATGGCCACATCAACCGGACGCCCGAAAGCGGCCTCGATGCCAGTGGAGGCGCCGCCTCCGCCAGCGAAGTTGTCGATGATTAGCTCCCCCGGAAACGGAAGGGCAAGTTGCGGCCTGCTCATGCCGCCTCCCTTATCCCCATGCGATCAAACGCAATGGCGATTTCTTCTGTCTGGGCATGGCTGCGCGTTATTTCGACCGGCAGCCGGATGTATGCATGCCACGTGGCGTCGATGACGGCGCGGGCGCTTGTGACGTCTTCTTCGACCAGCGGAACGCCGTTGGCCAGACGCTTGGCGAGCTTGCGCAGCTGGGCGGTGTCGATGGGCAAGCTGAGGTCGCGGATGATGCGATCCCAGCAGTCTGCCCAGCCGTCAATTGCCGGCGCCAGTTCGCACCACTCGCCGGACCAGTCCTTGAACACCGGCGCGCCGCGCACGGTTTCGATTTCCCCGGTGGCCAGTTGGTCAAACGCTGCGAAGACCGGCTCAAAAACGCGAAGGGCCGAATCGAGGCGGGGCTTGTTGACCACAACCCGATTCCTGGCCGGGTTGTATTGACGGCGCGGCTTGCTGCTACGTGGCATTTGCTGCCTCCATTTTTCCAAACAGATAGGGGCGCAGCACGCGAAGGATCGACTCGGGCGGCGCATTGAATCCAGGCTCTCTTCCGGCAATCTCGTCAAACCAGTCCTCGAACTCCGTTCCATTGACCAGTGCCAGGGCGTACATCATTCGCGCCTGGCTATCGACCGTGCTTTCGCCGGAGAATGACCAGCGCACCACGGCCTGCCATGTCTCCGCCTGAAGCTCGGCCTCTGCGGCCATGTGGCGGAGGCGCTCGACCTCCTGCTTGCTGATTGCGATCAGGCTCACGGCGGCGACCCTAGAATGGAATGTCGTCGTCAAAATCAGAGAATCCGCCGGAAGGCGGTGCTGCGGGTTTAGTTGCTCCCGGCGCGCCAGCCGGTGAAGGGGTAGAAGCGCCCTGCGCAGGCTTTTCTCCCGCAGCGCTGCCAGCGAATTCCAGGCTGGAAATGCGGCCGCGCAGCGTTGTGCCGAGCGTGTTGTCGCGCCGAGTGAATTGCTCGATGCGCACGTCGTCGATGTAGGCGTTGATCTGCTGGCCCTTGGTCAGATAGGGCTGCAGCGACTTGGCGCGGTCGCCGAACAGGCTGGCGTCAACCCACTGGGTGGCGCGCTTGCCTTGCTCGTCTTTCTTCCCGTAGTTGTAGGCAAGGGCAAGGCCGAGAACGGCGGTGCCGTCAGGCAGGTAGCGAAGCTCGGCGTCGCGTCCGAGGCGGCAAAGGCCGGTGAGAATCATTTGGTTTTACTCCTGAAGAATTTGCGGTGGGCGATCATGCTGGCGACGATCCCGAATGGGCCGCCAATGAGGTAAGCCGCCATTTCCGTGGGCGTCGCGCTGGGCGCGAGCTTGAGGACGACGAGGTTTCCCGCGCCGATGGCGAAGCTGGTGATGAATGCGGCCATGTAGTGACCGCCATTGACGTTGAGGCTCTGGGTGCCGAGGCAGAACACCAGGCCGAAGGTCGAAACAAAAAGCGCAAGCTCGGTCATGCTGCAACAGCCTGCATCTGCCCGAATGCAGCCAGGATGGCCTGCAGGCTGGCCGCCTGGTGCTTGGCATCGTCAAGCGCGTTGTGCTTGTCTCCGTCGCGCTCCGGCTCAACGACGCCGGGAATGGTCTTGCGCAGCGTTCTGTGGCAGCGCTCGTTCCAGTAGTGCCATGGCTTCTCGATGCCACAAAGGCGGAATGCCTCGGACAAGATCGGGAAATCGAAGCCGGCGCCATTGGCCCAGACGATCAGGTCTTCCTTCTCGTCGCTCAATGCGTCGCCGATCAGGAAGGCCGACAGCGAGCGCAGCGCGCTTTCCAGAGAGTCGTTGCGCCCACCAGCGGAGGCAGCGGCGCGGGCGGCATCCGGCTGCCCCATCCACCAGATAACCGTCTCGGCGTCCATTTCAAGCCCGGCAGCAACGCTGCTGGCGAGGCTCACGACGCGATAAAAGCTCGGGTTGCGGGATGTACCAACCGGGTCGAATTCAACCGCACCAACGGCCAGGATTGCGGCGCGCGGCCCCTTGCCCATCGTCTCGATGTCGATCATGACGTGGCGCTTCATTGGGCTACCACCACGCACTCGCCGGCCAGCGCCATATAGGCTGCACCGTCGATGTAGTCGTCCATGACGTGGCGGCCAGCCTGGGCGCGGGAGAGCTTCAGGACGGCCATAAAGACCCAGCCTTCGCGCTCGGTCAGCTTGTGGCCGGTCAGCGAGTTGAATGTGGCCACGGCGCGGGCCATGCTGCGCTCGCCATCGGCCGCGTCGCGCTGGCTTGCACGCTCTCCGATGGCGTCTGCGGCGGCGATCAGGATTTCAGGCGCCTCCATCATGCCTCCCAGCGCCGAACCATGCCGATGGGCAGCGTGCTGGTGTAGTTCATGCGCAGCGAGACTTCCTTGCGGGCGAGTTCTTCGAGGCGCTTTTTGACATCTGCCTCGGCGGATTCAGCCAAGGCGATCTCGATGTTGATCATGCGGATGCGCGTCCGGATCAGGGCGCGCTTGATTGCGTTGATCATGTTTTTTCTCCTGGTGAGGCCCGGCCGAAGCCGGGCCGGGTTGATCACTGCGAGAACGGTTCGCCGAAGAAGAATGGGTTGCCGGTCTTTTCGCGGATTTGGCCGATCAGCGTCTGCGTTGCCGCTTCGAGCACCTTGTCCTGGCGAATCAACTCGAACCAGAAGGTCAGCTTGCCGTCGCGCACGCGGTAGCGCAGCCGGGCGTCGATTCGGTAGGCATCGCCGTTCCAGAAAACCGGGCAGCCGATGGAGAAGCGGTCGAAGACCTGCATTTTTTGCAGCGTCTGGGCGTCGTCGTCCTGCACGAAGCTCATCTGCACCCCGCCGTTTTGCAGGCGGATCGCGCTCTTGAAGCGCATGTCCTGGTTGGCCTCGAAGGTGAGCGCCATTTCCAGCATCTGGGAGCCGGTCGGCTGACCTTCAACGCTGGCGATGTCCTTGAGGTTGTCCTCGATGAAGGACGCGAACTCGGCCTGCGAAAAACCCTGCTTGTGCTTGCCCGTCCAGCGGTTCCATTCCTCCGAGAATTCCGGCGTGAAGGTAGCGCGATGGTCGCGCCAGGCGGGCTTGCTTTCATCCTCGCCGTGGTCGTTGAGGATGCCGAGGAAATTCACCTTGCCGGCCAGGTAGTCAGCCACGCACCAGAGAGTGCTATCGACCAGCGAGCCGTGACGCTTGATGTACTCGATGAAGCTCCCGGCGTCGTGCAGGCGCACCTTGGCGATCTTGCGGCGCGGCGCAGCGAGCAGTTTGGCGTCGTCGTCCTTCTCTTCCAGCTTCCAGCCCGGCGGCAGGGCGACGCGCTTGATATTGCCGCCCGGCTCGCTGATGATCTCGACGGGCGCCTTCATTTCCCGCGCCAGCGTTTCGGCGAGGTTTTGAGTTTCGGTGGATTGCAGTTCCATGGTCTGTCCTTATGCGGTTTTGAGGTTGGCAACCGGGGTGTCGCTCGCGCCGGAAACACTCTTCAGGTCGAGCTTTTGCTGGTGCGGATCGTCTGCAACGAGGTTGCCTTCCGGCGTTGCAAACAGCATGGCTTCCATCGGGTCTTCCGCCGGCTTGGTGACCTTCACGGTGCCGGTGATGTGCATCGCGCCGCCGCGCGTGGCCTTTTTGACTTTGATCTTCAGGTCGATGCTGCCGGCCTTGCCAGTGCTGTCGACCGCAGCCACAAGTTCTGCCAGCTTGTCGCTGGCGGTGTCGATGAAGACGCCCCCGCCGATGTGGCGAAGAGTGTCTGTTATGGGACGAATGCTCATTTTCTTCTCCTGAGTTTTGCCCCGGAAAAAGCGCTCCGGCGGCGGTGCGCTTGTTAAATCAGGGCTTCCTGCACCGGCATCGGGCGACCTTCACGCTCGGCGCGCTTCCTGGCCGCGCTCGCGGCGCAGCGGATGGCCGTGCCGATGGCCGGTGTGGTAATGGCACGCTGGAATGTCCAGCCCATGCGCCAAAGGCCGGATCGGCGGAATGCGTCGCGAAGTTCTTGGGTGCTCGGCGCCATCACTCACCCTCCGGCTCGCTGTAGAGCGAGTGCGGCATGGACGCGGGCTGGTTGGCGTTGCCCGATTCGGCCTGGCGAATCGCCGTCTCGTCGGCGCCGATTTTTGCGGTGGCCTTGGCGATTGCGGCGCGGGCGTTCATTGCCGTGATGTCGCCATCGCCGCCGGATGCCCGGCGGTATGCGTCGACAATCTTCAGCGCCTCGCGCAGCGAAGCAAGCAGATCAGGCGCCGCTTCGATCAGGGCGCGATTGGCGGCGCACTCGGCGGTGGTGGCTGCAAGGTCGCTGTCGACAAAGCCGTAAGCGAATGTGTCGACCTCGAGAATGGTGTGGACGGCATGGGCGTCTGGGTTCGGATTCTCAGGCCGCAGGCTGTAGCCATCCCACTTCCATGGGCCTGGGGTGTGCGTTGTCATTGCTTGCGTCATGGCGACCTCCCGTGTTTGCGATGTGCGTAAATTAACCGATGGTTAGTTTTAAGTCAATACCAAAAGTTAGTTTTGTGGTCAGCAGAGAACCATCCGTTCTTTTTATGCGGCGATTGGGCGAAAAAAAACCGCCCGGCGGCGGTTTGGTTGACTAGCTATCGACGCAGGCTACCGCTGCAACTCCCAAGCGAGAAGTCCGGCGCGGCTGCTTCCTTGGCCTATCGCCGTTGATTTCGGAGGGGCTATTCCCGTCTCAAGCCATTTGGCAAGATGCGATGGTTCGATAATATAGCCAGATCGAGAGCCCGGCACTCCAACTACCCCACTGTGAACCTCTATTGATTCCGGCGAGATAATTGCAGCTACTTGGATAAATTCACCATCCCCGAACTGAGACCTGTGAAAAACATCTCCACAATGGAAGTCGTAGGAAGGCGGGGTTGTTAGCGTGTAGCAGGAATGCCTCGCTTGGTTTTTCCCTCCGTATTCGCGCAGGACAACACCGAGAGCGCCATAGTGGCACTCTTTGACCTTGAATACCCAGCGCTCGAAGTGCGCTGGGGCGTTATCAATTTTTAAGACTTTCGCCTTCATTCTATTCGGACTGGGTTGAGTCAAGGGCGGCCGTCCATTGGTCTTCGCGGACAATTTTTAACGCCCCTCGCTTTTGTAGCGTTGCGGCGCGCTCTATCTTCAGACCAAAACTTCCGTGCTTCCAATCGGGATTAGGGCGGCCCCCAACGACAAGATAATCAAGCGAGGAAGTTACCCGACCAACACACCTCCCGCCCCTTTTTACAACAGCCTCCTCGCATGCCTTGCGGAGACCAAAGAAGAACTCTCCCGTAAAGCAAAAAGACGATCTAGCGATCTTGATTTCGTGATTTCCAAACACATCGGGAAATGCGGGAGCCTCTGGTGATGGCGCGCCAGTTTCGGAGAAATAATTCCCAGTTATCGACTGTATGGTTTTAAGCAAGTCATCTCGCTCACCATCCGTAATAACCCCGTCGTTCAGGATCACCCTGATCCGCGTTGATAGCACATTGCCCGGCCATGCAGATGCAAGCCGACTATTTTCCGTGAGCCACGTCTGCAAGTAGTGAATTTCGGCGTCATTGACTTTTCCGTCAGCAGAAATCCCTGAGCAAATACCGATCAGCATCTGAAGCGAGTTTTGGTTGATGTTCATAATCGACCGTTGAAATAAATGGTCATTGGCCGCCGCTGGCCCGCTTACCAGGCGAATTCGCGGCATCACCATCGTTGTCTTGCGCTGGTGGCGCAAATAGATCAGCCATCTGAGCAATCTTGTATTGCTGCTCAGGCTCCATTGCCATCATTACCTCGGCAACATGGGCAATCGCCCTGGTTGGATACATCTCACCTGGGCGCCTCGCCCCGTTGCCGGTCATCAGCCATTCAAAGTTCACCCCGGCCCACTTAGCAATCTCGATGCATTTGTCTATTGCCGGGTAGGTATCTCCCTGCAGCCATTTCCTAGCGCCATTTGGCGTGACGTGAAACTTTGTCGCAAGCGCGACCTGCCTGCCCTTATAGGCTGGCGGGATTTCGTCGGGTTTTTCATCGCACAACTCATTGAGCCGGCGAGCAAATGCTGCGCGCTCTGGGTTTTCCATAGCTTCGATGATGCACCGATGGTTAAGAACTTTCAGTATTGACAAAGAACTAACTTTTGGTTGAAAATCGGAAATCATGAGCACACCTCTTCAACAAGCCATCGAAATCATTGGCGTTAAAAAACCAACGCGCGGCATCGCTATCGTTGCCGACCGCTGCGGAGTTTCCTATCAAGCAGCCCGTAAGTGGTTCAACGCAGGCCGCCTACCTCGTACCGAATGGACCGGAGAGACTCGCTACGCAGAAATCATCGAGGCCGCTACCGATGGCCAGATCACGCGCCAGCAACTTCTTTCCACACCGGCCCGGAGTGAATCGGCAACCCCGCCGGGAACGGTCGTGATTCCAGTCGTGACGCCGGAGCGCCGGGCCGAAGAACGCCGAGACCATGAACGGCGCGACGACGAACGACGCGATGCGGAACGTCGCGGCTCAAGGGGGCGCGCTTCAAAGTGATCGTTTCCTCCATCCATCTTCAAATCTCCCATTCCAGAAACCTCCCTGCCCGCACTGGCAGACTGCGGGCAAAAGCCGTCTGCCGCTCTACATGGCCCGTCCGGAGCATTCGTTCCGGGCGGGCTTTCTTTTACGGGTTCAGGTTATTCAGGTCGGGATGCTTCACCAACGTTCTCAGGGAGAAATCATGAACATACTGGACGCGGCCCATCGCATCGGGCACGAGTACCCAGGCGGCGCAGGCGTGTTGGCTGATCGCCTCGGCATCAATCGGGTGGTTTTCAATAGCCGACTGAATCCGAACCTGCCGTCGCATCATTTGAGCTTGCTCGACTCGCTGCGTATGCAGCAGCTTGCCGGGCGGCAGGACGTCCTCCATGCGATGGCATCGGAGCTTGGCTTCGTTTGCATTCCGGCCGGCGCCTATGGCGGCGTTTCGGACGCGGCGCTGCTGGATTTGTTCTCGACGATGATCCAGCGCCTGGGTGATTTTTCACGGGCATTCCACGAGGCACTATCAGACGGCCGGGTGACCGAGAAAGAGTTCGAGGCGATCCGCACGGAGTTCTATTCCTTGCAGGCGGCGGGCGCGGAGTTGTTGAGCCGCGTGGAGTCGCTCACCGAGAAGCGGCCGACCAGCAACGCGACATCCTCCAAGTAGCACGGGAATGACAGGGGGGGGGATGGGCCGCATCGATTTTTCCGCTATTAACGCGGCGGCGCTTCAATGCTTTGATTCGCTGCTGCGCGAGTGGCTGCCGGATGGCCACAAGGATGGTCCGGAATACAAGTCACTGAATCCAACTCGGGCAGATAGCCGCGCCGGGTCTTTTTCAATCAATGTGGTCAAGGGCGTCTGGCAGGATTTCGCCACGGACGACAAGGGCTCCGACCCCGTGTCGCTCTACGCCTATCTTTTCCACGGCAACGACCAGGGCGCCGCCGCCAAGGAACTGGGGGATCGCCTCGGCGTTCGCTCGCCAGGCGCCGCAGCACCCGCACGAAGCGCCAGCGCCCAGCCAGCGCCATCGGCACCCGCCAAGGGCCAGCGTTCGCCATGGCAGGCGGTGACGCCGCCGGTATCGGCAGACGAGCCGCCCAAGGCGCACGTGAAGCGCGGCATTCCAGAAAAGGTGTGGTGCTATCGCGGCGCAGCCGGCGAGGCGCTCGGGTTCATCTATCGCTTCCGCACATCGGACGGCGGCAAAGAAGTGCGGCCGGTGTCATGGTGCCGAAATACGGACACGGGCGCGGAGGAATGGCGCTGGATGGCCTTTGCCGAGCCACGCTGGCTTTACGGGCTGGACCGCTTGGCGGCGCTACCCAATGCCACGGTGCTGGTGACCGAGGGCGAGAAATGCGCGGACGCGGCGGCCGGAGAATTGCCGGAGTTGGCGTGCGTGACATGGCCGGGCGGCAGCAAGGCGGTCGACAATGCGGACTGGACGCACCTGGCCAGCCGCAAGGTCATCATCTGGCCGGACTGCGACGCCCAGACCGACAAGGAAGGCGCGCTGCTGCCCGAGGCCAAGCAACCCGGCATGCTGGCTGCGGAGAAGATCGCGGCGAAGCTGCTGGCCCTTGGCTGCAAGGTGTGGATCGTGAAGATACCCACCCCCGGCGAAAAGCCGTCCGGGTGGGATATTGCCGATGCCATCGATGAAGGCATGACGGGCGATGCGCTGCGCGAGTTTCTGCGTACGGACATTCGCCTGCTTACGCCAGCAGCAGCTTCCGCAGAGGCTGCTCCGGCGGGCGATTCGGAAGGCATTTCTACCCCTCCACCGGCTGGCGCGAGCCGGAAGAAGCACCGGCCTCGGGCCGACTGGGAATCCGGGCTGATTCAGAAGCCGCGCGGCGGCCTTGAGGATTGCCGGGAGAACGTGTTCCTGGTGTTGTCGCGGCATCCCGAGTGGGACGGCGTGATCGGCTACAACGATTTCTCGCAGCGCATCGAGAAGCGCAAGGCGCCACCGTTCGGCGGCAAGCCGGGAGAATGGACAAGCCAGGACGATTACGACCTCGGGCTGTGGCTTGCGCAGAACTGCGACCTGCTTATCAAGGGCGAAGGCACGCTGACCTCCGGCGTGGCCATGACGGCGAACCGGAACAAGTTTCACCCGGTGCGCGACTGGATGAATGCGCTGCCGGCATGGGACAACATCGAGCGCCTGCCGCACTGGCTGATCGAGTGCATGGGCTGCGAGGACAAGACGTTCGTCCGCCTGGCCGGGGAATTCTTCCTGATTGGCATGGTGGCGCGAATCTTTCAGCCTGGATGTGCCATGCAGTACATGCCCATCTTCGAGGGCGCCCAGGGCAAAGGGAAATCGACGGCCTTGCGCATCATTGGTGGCGACTGGTTTGCCGAGACGCCTTTCAAGCTGGGCGACAAGGATGCCTACATGCAACTGAACGGCGCGATCTTGTACGAGGTGTCCGAAATGGACAGCTTCAACAAGGCCGAGACGACGGCGGTCAAGGCGTTCGTGACGATTCAAACAGACCGCTACCGCGAGCCCTATGCGCGACGGCCGGTCGACCGCCCACGCCAGTGTGTTTTCGCCGGCACGACGAACCACGGGGAATACTTTAAGGACACTACCGGCAACCGGCGATTCTGGCCGCTGCGGGTGAAGAACATCGACCTGCAGAAGCTGGCGGAATGGCGCGAGCAGCTATTCGCCGAGGCGCTGCACAAATACCGGGCAGGCAATCGCTGGCACCCGACGCGGGACGAGGAGCGGCTCTATTTCTTCCCGGAGCAGGAGGAGCGCGAGATCGTCGATCCATGGCTCTATCCGCTGCAGGACTGGCTCGACGATCCGGCGCAACGAGCAACCAAGGAATTCACGTCGAAGGACATTCTCGTCGGCGCGTTCGAGGTGGAGTTGAGCAAGGTCGACGGCAACCGTGGCATGGCCACAAGGCTCGGGAACCTCCTGGCTAAGCTCGGGTGGGGTAAGGGCCGCAGGCCCACAGGAAAGCGCGAGTGGGTCTATTTGCGGCCCGCGCCAGCCGCGCCTGCAGGCAATGCAATAAAGGAAGAGGCAGATGACCCGGTTGGCTTCTGATCGCCTCGTGACGTTCGTGAGTTTCGCCCAGGGATCGGCGCGCGGATTCTTCCGCACGTCCGGAAAAGGGCAGCTGCACGAATGCCATAACGGCGACTCGTCCAACCTCGCAATTAGTAGGTTAGACGGCAAGGTTGGACGGCTGGAACCCGCACGGTTAAGCCATCCGTCCAACCGTCCAACCTCGTCCAACCTAACCGCGCACACCCGCGCACGTGAGGCGGGCGCGCTAGCGCGTGTGTCGCCACCATGGCTTTATTTATTCATTCCTGCGGTCTTTGTTTTTTGGTTAGACGAGGTTAGACGGTTAGACGGACTTAGTAATGGTGCGGGTTTTGGCCGTCCAACCTCGCCGTCCAACCTTGTTTTAGCAGGTTGGACGGAATGAATGATGAGCTTATCGACCAACTCCGCACTGACTTCCGGCTGGTTCGCCGTTGGCACATTGAGCAGGGCGAATGGACAGAAGCCGACGCCCAGGAGTTTGTCGAGGCAATACGGCAGGCAATCGCCACCCGGAACGTTGAGCACATCGAAGGCTGGGCGCGAACGATGGCCGATTACGCAAAGCCAATGAGAGAACTGACCGCCCGCATTCGGGCCTTTGAACAGAGGATTAGAGAGGGAAAGGGGAAAGATGATGCAAACGACAAACACGGTTCTTGAGGACATTGCCGCCGAGATTGGATTCGGCGCCACGGTCAGGCTGGCTGCTGTCTATGGCGGATCGACGATCAGGATTCCAACGAAGTGCTCCGATGGCCACCCACTGGTGAAGCTCCTCGGCCATACATGCGTCGGCCGCCTGGCCGCCATGTTCCCATCACCTGAGACGCTCGATGTTCCAAACCTCGCTGAGTTCGAGCGCTGGCGAAAGGTCAAGGCCGTCGCATCGCTGGCCTCGCGCGACGTACCGAAGGCGGACATCGCCACCCTCACAGCCATGAGCCCGCGCCACGTCGGGAACATGCTCAAGCTCGCCGCCGAGGTTGGGCTGGTCGAAGCGAAGCCAGACCGCAAACCGGCCGGGGACCCTGGCACCACCCCGGAGGTACGGGTACTCGGACCCTCGCCTCTCAGCTAGCGTGGGTGTTTTTCGGTAGGTAAACGCTTGATTTTATGAATAACAGTAACGGAAACGGGTAGAAAAATGAGCTTTTCAGCAGACCAAATTGTTGTACGCCGCGTCGAGGAATTGATGCCCTATGCGCGCAATGCGCGGACTCACTCGGACAATCAAGTCGAGCAACTTGCGCAATCGATCCGGGAGTTCGGTTTTACGAACCCGGTCCTCGTTGATGGCGACGGCGGCATCATCGCCGGCTACGGGCGCGTCATGGCCGCTAAAAAGCTCGGCATGGATACCGTCCCCACCATCCGCGTCGATTGGCTCAACGACGCCCAGCGACGCGCCTACATTCTCGCTGACAACAAGCTCGCGCTGAATGCTGGATGGGACGAGTCCATGCTCGCGCAGGAACTCGACGAGTTACGCGTCGACGGGTTCGACCTCGGGATGACCGGGTTCTCCACGCGCGAGATTGACGAACTCCTGGCCAGCCTTGATGGCGAGCACGTCGGCATGACGGAGGATGACGCGGTACCAGAAGTCCAGGCTGAGGCAATCAGCCAGCCCGGCGACATTTGGCACCTTGGCGACCACGTCCTCATGTGCGGAGACTCAACCGATCTCGAGCACGTCAAAACACTGCTCGGCGCCGCCGGCCTGGCCGACATGGTTTTCACCGACCCACCCTACGGCGTCAATTACTCCGGCAAGGGCTCGGTGCATGAATCTCACGTCCGCGCAGCAGCGCTCAAGGGCGCACCGGCAAAAACGCAGCACCGGCCGATTGCAAACGACGCACTCAACGACGAGCAGCAGCTTAATTTCTGGCGCGATGCATTCATCAGCGTCGCGTCTGCGATCAAGCCGGGCGCCGCGTATTACATCTGCTCGCCGCAAGGCGGCCGGATGATGATGATGATGATGCAGGCCATGGCGGAGGCCGGCATTCCGCAGCGCCACGAGATTATCTGGCGGAAAAACACCTTCTCGCTTGGCCGCGCCGATTACCACTACCAGCACGAGCCGATTCTCTACGGATGGAAAGAAGGCGCCGGCCACTCATGGTATGGCGGCCGCGACCAGACATCCGTCTGGGACTTCCCGAAGCCACAGAAATCCGACCTACACCCAACCATGAAGCCGGTCGACCTGATCGAGAAAGCATTGCGCAACTCAAGCAAAGCCGGCGACATGATCCTCGACCTCTTTGGCGGCAGCGGATCGACCATGATTGCCAGCGAAAAGACCAACCGGCTCTGCCGGATGATGGAGCTTGATCGCCACTACTGCGACGTCATTGTTCGTCGCTGGCAGGAATTCACCGGCCGCCGAGCGGTGCATGCGCTGACCTCGCAACCGTTCCCGGCGTGAGGTAGAACATGGCACTCGTCAGCCTCCGGGAGTTCGCCAGGCAGCGCGGCTGGAACCCTGGCTATGCCCACAAGCTCAAATCGCGCGGCGTCCTGGTGATGCGCGACGAAGGCGGCAAGGAACTGGTCGACGTGGAGGCCAGCAATGCCGCCATCGAGGCAGCAAAAGACCCGGCCAAGGGGTACATGGCCGAGGTCAATTCGGCGCAGCGCCAGCGCCACGGGAAGCCCGAGTCGATGGACATTGACCGGGCCGACCCTGTTGGAAATTCCGGCACCGAAAGCCGGCAGTCCGGTACCAGCAGCAACGCCACCTATCACCAGGCAAAGGCCGCCAGCGAGCTTTACCGCGCCAAGCTCTCCCAGCTTGAGTACGAGCAGCGCATCGGAAAAATGGTCCGCACTGACGACGTCAGGACGGCATTGGCCAGCCGGATCACCCAGGTTCGAGATTCGATCCTGCAGGTGCCGGCAAGGCTCGCGCCCGTCATCGCGGCCGAATCGTCGCCATCCAGGGTGCGCGACCTCATGGAAGAGGAACTGCGGCGAACGCTTGAGCAACTGGCCGCGCCGCTTAATTTTGGAGAGTCCGAATGAAACCGGCCGACGCATTCATTCTGGTCGACGGCGTCTTTGCCGAATTCATGCGCCCACCAGAATCATTGACGGTTAGCGAGTGGTCGGACAAGTACCGATTCCTCTCTGGCAAAGCATCGTCAGAGCCAGGCCCATGGCGAACGGAGCGCACGCCCTACCTGCGCGAGATCATGGATTGCCTGTCGGCGCGTTCCGGCATCGAAGAGGTTGTCTTGATGTGCGGCGCCCAGCTTGGCAAGACTGAGTCCGGCAACAACTGGATCGGATACATCATCGACGTCGACCCAGGACCAATCATGGCCGTGCAACCGACCATCGATCTGGCGAAGCGCTACTCGCAGCAGCGCATTGGTCCGCTTCTTTCGCACTCTCCGCGCCTGGTCAAAAAAGCCGCCGAGAACTACTCGCGCGACGACGCCAACACGACGTTCATGAAGGACTTCATTGGCGGCGTCCTGGTGCTGTCTGGCGCCAATTCAGCGAAGAGCCTGCGCTCAATGCCTGTCCGCTACCTATTCATGGATGAAATCGACGCCTATCCGCTCGACGTCGACGGCGAAGGCGATCCGATTGCCCTGGCCGAGCGCCGGACAAGCAACTTCCCGAACCGGAAAATCCTAAAGGTATCAACACCAACGCTACGCGGTTTTTCAAGAATCGAATCAGCCTATCTGGCATCGGATGGCCGCCGGTACCATGTGGCCTGCCCGCATTGCAACGAATACCAGGCGCTTGAATTCGGCGCCGACAAACCCTATGGATTGAAGTGTCGCCAGAATGAAAACGGCCCACTGATCGAAACCACCCACTATCTCTGCCGCCATTGCGGCGCAGAAATCGAAGAACACCACAAGACCGCCATGCTTGCCGGCGGAAAGTGGGTTTCCGCACGCCCCAACGAGGGCAGACCGGCAGGGTTTCACCTTTCCAGCCTGTACTCGCCGCTCGGCTGGGTCACCTGGGCTGAAATAATGAAAGACTGGATCGCTGCCCGCGCCGCCGAAAAAAGCGGCGACGCGACGCGCATCAAGACTTTCACCAACACAGTTCTCGCTGAGACATGGGAAGACCAAGGCGACCGCGTCGCCGAGCACGAACTAACCCGCCGCGTTGAGGATTACGCGCTCGGCACGGCCCCGTTTGGATGCCTCGCCCTGTCTGCCGGCATCGACGTTCAGCCCGACCGATTGCACCTGCTGGTCTGGGGATGGGGACGCGGCGAAGAGGCGTGGCTTATCGACCGCAAAGTCATATCCGGCAGCCCGGAAGAGCAGGCCACATGGGACGCGCTGGACGAAATTCTCCGCGCTCCATTTCAGCACGCTTCCGGCAGCCACCTCATGATCGGCGCCGCCGCCGTCGACTCCGGCGGCCACAACACTCAAGCCGTCTACAACTACGCGAGGGCGCGAATGCATCGCCATGTCCTCGCTATCAAAGGCAGCAGCCAGCCCAACAAGCCGATTCTCGGCAAGCCCTCCGACATCGAGGTCAATCATCGCGGCGTCAAGATCAAGTCCGGCGCAAAGCTCTGGCCAATTGGTACAGATACCGCAAAGGCGCTGATCTATGGCCGGCTCCGCCTCCCGCCTCCGGGCGCCGGGTGCTTCCACTTCCCGGCCGCCGTACCCGGAGAGTTTTTCGAGCAACTCACCGCCGAACGCATGGTCACCAAGTACATCAAAGGCCACCCGCGACACGAATGGGTCAAGCAAGTCGGGCGCCGCAACGAAGACCTGGACTGCACCGTCTACGCCTATGCCGCCGCGCTGTACCTCGGCATCAATCGCTGGCGGCAAGCGGAGTGGGACAAGATCGAGGCAAAGATTCAGCCGCAAGTGCGCGACCTTTTCTCGCAGCAGGCGCAGCCAGCGCCAACGCCACGCGCGGAGCAGATTGAACCGGACCATATCGAGCAACCGCTCGCAATGGTTCCACCGCCCGTAAAACAGCAGGCGAGACGAACCGTTAGAAGCGGATACCTCCGATAGCGGAAATCCCGCCGACAGACCCGGCAGGCCATGCCGTGCCAGCATCGCCGGCATGGCCTATACAGAAACCGACCTTACCGCACTTGAGCGCGCCATCGCCACGGGCGAGCGCATGGTGCAATTTGCCGACCGCCGCGTCGAATATCGCAGCATCGACGAGCTGATCCGCGCTCGCGACGAAGTGCGTCGATCCATTTCTCCGCAGCGCGCCCCACTATCCGGGCGCACCTGGGCAGCCGTCCAGGGCGGAAAGGGGCTGTGATGATCGGCAAGCTGCTCTCCAAGATTCTGCCGCGCGCCTCAACTCATGATGGCGCGTCGACTGGCCGCCGGCTTCGCATGTGGCTGCCTTTTGACTCTGGCCCAAAGCGCGAGCACATCACCTTGCCCATGCTGCGCGCCAGATCGCGCGACGCCTGCCGAAACAACCCCATTGCACGCGCCGCCGTGGAGCGCATGGTGACCGACGTCATCGGCGCCGGAATCAGCCCCAAGCCAGTGATCGAATCCGAGGCGCTGCGCATGCGCCTGATCGACCAATGGGAAGCCTGGTCGGCGGAATGCGACGTTGACGGCCAGACCGACTTTTACGGGCTGCAGGCTCTGGCCATGCGCGCCATGCTGGAATCAGGCGAATGCTTCGCCGTGCTGGATACCAGTAGTGCTGCCGGCATCCCACTGCGCATTCGACTGCTCGAATCAGACCATCTTCCGTTCAAAAACGAAAAGCTGAAAAACGGCAACATCATTGTCGACGGCATCGAGTTCGACGCCAAAGGCCGCCGTGTCGCCTACTGGCTGCATCCGCGCCACCCCGGCGATCCAGTGGCATCATCAACCGCCGACTCAATGAACGAGCCGCGCCGCGTCACTGCCGACCGCGTCATTCATCTGTTCGAGGCCACGCGGCCGGGCCAGATACGCGGCGTGCCGTGGCTGGCCAGCGTCCTGGTCCGCTTGAAGACGCTGGACGAATTCAACGACGCCCAACTCGAGCGTCAGAAGCTGGCCAACCTGTTTGTCGGATTCATTCGCCGGCCGCCACCAGAGCCTGGCGCACAAACCATTGGCCCGGACGGGCAGCCGCTTTCCGACGACGCAGAGCAGCCGCCGCTGGTTTTTGAGCCGGGCATGCTGCAAGAGCTTGGCCCTGGCGAGGACGTCACGTTTTCCGAGCCGCCCGGTACCAGCACTGGCTATCTCGACTTCACCCGCGCACAACTGCGCGATGTGGCGTCGGCGCTGGGCATTCCCTACTCCATTCTCACCGGCGATTTTGACAACGTCAATGATCGCGTCGTCCGAGTGGCGATCAACGAATACAAGCGCCGGGCGATTGCCCTGATCAGAAACGTCCTGGTTCCGAAATTCTGCGCGCCGATCCGCAACGCCTGGTGCGACGCGGCCGTCCTTGGCGGCGCACTGCCGCCAAACAGCCAAGTCAAGGCTACCCGATGGACGCCGCACGGATGGGCCTACTTGCACCCTGTTCAGGACGTCCAGGCCGACGTTCTGGCGATCAACAATAAACTCAAGAGCCGCAGCGAAGCGCTGCTCGAGCGTGGGTACGACGCCGAGTTGATCGACCGCGAGATTGCCAGCGACATGGCCAGGGAGCAGCGGCTCGGCCTGTCTGGAAATCGCGCCGACAGACGCGAACCGACCAATTCGGCAGCATGACCATCACTTACAGCACTTGCTGAGGAATGAAACAATGAAAAAATGGTACTCCATCCAGTCCAGCGCTCAGTCCGGCGCCCCGGCAAAAATCTCGATTCACGACGAGATCGGCGCCTGGGGAGTCACCGCGCGAGACTTCATCCGGGATTTTGACTCACTCCCGCAAGACTCGAACATCGAATTGTCCGTCCACTCTCCTGGCGGCAGCGTCTTTGAAGCGCTGGCGATCTACCACGTGCTCAATCGAGCGAAAGACCGCATCACCGCCCGCGTGGAAGGATTGGCCGCCTCGGCAGCAAGCCTGATCGTAATGGCCGCCAGCCGCATCGAAATGCCCGAGAACGCCTACCTCATGATCCACAATCCGTGGGCTGTGGCCATCGGCGACTCGGAAGCAATGCACGCCATGGCCGACATGCTGGACAAGGTCAAGGGCAGCCTCACCGCAATCTACGTCCGTCGCACCGGGAAATCCGACGAGGAAATCGGCGCGTTGCTGGACTCGGAGACGTGGATGACGGGCGCAGAAGCCGTCGCATCTGGTTTCGCCGACGCCGTCATTGACGCCGCGCCCGTATCCGCGAAGGTGTCCGACGCGGCTCGTGCTCATTTCCTGAAACTCCCACAAGCGCTCTCAGCCCCAGAATCCATGCCGGCAGACGAGGTTGCATCCGCATGCGCAGACGCCGGGTTCGGAAAACTTGCCGCAAGCCTGATCCGCGCCAAAGCGACCTCCGTAGCCGTCACCGCCAGAATTGGCGAAGCGCAAGAAATTGTCGCACTCGCCAAGGCCGCCGGCCGCCCAGGCGACGCCGAGCCGATGATTCTCAACGGCCTATCCGTCGAGGCCGCCAGGGAAAAACTGATTGCCGCACGCGCATCCGGAAACCCCGGCGTCACCGGACAGAACTCGGTGACCAACTCAGGATTCGAGGCGCCAGAAGAGAACCAAGGCGATGGCGATGGCAAGCCGGCCGCCAGCATCAATTTCCGCAGCATTTATTCCGCCCGCCAGGCGGCCAACAAACCCGCCTGACCATCAAAGGAGCAAATCATGAACCTTGGCATTTTCGATTCCAACAAATTCAGCCTGCAAGAACTGACCGCTGCAATCAACGAAGCGCCAGCCCTGCCGTCGCGCATTGGCAGCCTCGGCCTTTTTGCAGAAGAAGGCATCCTCACCACCAACCTGACGGTTGAAAAGAACGTCGACACCCTGGCGCTGATTGCGAACCAGAGCCGTAGCGGCACCCCGACCGGCACTGGTGGCGGCACCCGTTCCGTGGTTGTTTTCCCGACCACCCACCTACCAACCATGGACATCGTCACCGCCGACGACATTCAGAACCTGCGCGCCTTTGGCTCCGCCTCGGAAGAGGAAACCATGCGCACATTCGTTGATCGCCGCTTGGCAAAGATGCGTCGCCGCCTGGACGCCACCATCGAGTACCAGCGTGTCGGCGCCATCAAGGGCAGCATCATCGACTCGGACGGAACCACGGTGATCAGCAACCTTTTCACCGCCTTCTCACTGACCCAGCAAACCTCAACCCTGACGCTTGGCACATCCACCGCAGATATTCGCGGCGAAGTCCTGGCCGCCATGGACAAGATGGAAAACGCCCTCGGCGCCGAGCCCTATTCTCGCGCTCGCTGCCTGTGCGGCAAGACCTTCTTCCGCGCGCTGATTTCTCACGCGAAGCTGGAGAAAGCATACGAACTGTACGAATCCGGCATTTTCCTGCGTAACGACCCGCGCAACGGCTTCGAGTTCGGCGGCGTCACCTTCGAGGAATACCGTGGCGCCATTGCTGGTGTTCCGTTCATTGCCGATGGCGAAGCCTACCTGTTCCCGGAAGGCGTCGACGACATGTTCATCACGCGCTTTGCCCCGGCCAACTACGTCGAGACCGCCAACACCATCGGCTTGCCGTACTACGCCAAGCAGGAAGTCAAGCCGCTCGGCAAGGGCGTCGACGTTGAGGCGCAATCGAACCCGATCAGCATCTGCACCCGTCCGCGCGCCGTCATCAAGCTGACCATCACGCCTTAATCCGCAACAACCAGACGGCGCACGGCTTGATCGCCGTTGCGCCGTTTTTACGACAGGAGCCATGATGACGGAAAGGCCAATGCGGAGGGCGCACACCTGCGATGGAGACCCGGAGACCACTTGTAACTACGCGGAAAACATGTCGGAAGCGACAGCGGAACGCGCAGTTAAAAAGTTTTTTGCCATTCTAGGCGTCGACGTCAGCAAGCCGGAAAGCGTGGAAGAGTTCCGCGAAGACCTCCGTTTCGGACGCAAGATGCGAAAGGTCGCAGACCACGGGCTTCTCGCCTTTTTCGGCGTCGTCGCAGCAGCATTGGCCGCCGCCGTTTGGGCCGGCATCGTCTCAAAATTGAACGGAGGCCACTAATGGCTGAATTCCTGCCCGCATTCGAGAAGATGATCCGCCGTGAGGGCGGTTACGTGCTGCACACCGTTGCCGGAGACCGGGGCGGCCAAACCTACGCCGGAATTGCACGAAACGCATGGCCGCAATGGGAAGCGTGGCGCGCCATTGATGACGGCGATATGCCGCCCGCCGAAGTGGTGCGCGCCTTCTACCAAGCTCAGTTTTGGTTTTCAATCCACGGCGACAAAATCACCGACCAGTCCATCGCCGAAACCATCTTCGATTTTTCCGTGAATGGCGGGGTCAAGACGGCTTCCATCCTCGCGCAAACCATTGTTGGCGTCACGCCAGATGGCAAGATCGGCCCCAAGACGCTCGCTGCGATCAACGCTCAAAATTCGGAGAAGTTCATCATGGCCTATGCCCTTGCAAAAATCGCCAGATACGCCGCCATTGTTCGCCGCGACCGCAGCCAGCAGAAATTCCTGCTCGGCTGGGTGAGCCGCGCACTGGAGGGCGTGGCATGACACCACTCCTGATTGGCGGCATCATTGACACCGTGGGCCGCATTGCCGACAACCTCATCACCACGGACAAAGAGCGGCTCGACGCGCAGATTGAACTCGAGAAGATCGGCATCGAGTCGCAAAAGATCGACGCCGGATTGCTCTCCGGGCAGCAGGAAATCAACAAGGTCGAAGCGGCCAGTCAAAGCGTGTTCGTCTCCGGGTGGCGGCCTGCTGTTGGATGGGTGTGCGTCGCCGCGCTGGCCTATCAGTTCCTGGCTTACCCCGCTCTGGTCTGGGCCTGGGCCGCAATGCAGGCCGCCGGATGGGTTCCTGTCGAACTGACCAACCCGCCCATGCTTGAAACGGACAGCCTGTACGTCGTCCTGTTCGGCTTGCTCGGCATCGGCGGCATGCGCAGCTTCGAGAAATCAAAAGGCCTCACCGCCAAATGACAGACTTCTCCGCCATCGCTGCACGCCTCGACACCGCCGTTTTCTCCCGACTGTCAGACCCGGCGTCCATCGACGGGCGGCCGGTGCGCGGCATGTTCCGCGCGCCCTGGATGCAGCCGGCCATGGGCACCATGCAGACCGGCCTCAACGAACCGACGCTGGTTGTGCGCGATGCCGATGTGGCAGACGCCGGACAGGGCAGCTTGGTCGAAAACGCCGGAAAGACGTTTGACGTGGTGAGCATCGAGCCGGATGGAACCGGCACAACCACGCTGGTTCTTCGACTGAGGCTGCCATGATCGGCATGGATGTCCAAGTCGATAGCGCCGAAATCGACAAGCTGCTGGGCATGCTGCACGTCTCGAAGGAGGCATGCCGCCGCGCCTCCAAGCGCGCCGTGCGCAAGGTTGCAAAATGGACGCAAGCCACAGCCGCCAAGACAATGTCTGCCGAAATGCGCCTGCAGCAAAGAATCATGCGCGCAAGACTCCGAATGTACATGCGCGGTGACGGCATGGAGCAAAAGGTCTGGCTCGGCCTGAACTCGCTGGCCGCTCGCCGCCTCGGCATCCCGAAGAGACAAGGAACCGGAACGAAGGTCGGCGCCCATTTCTTCGACGGCGCATTTCCGATCTGGAAGTTTGGCGGCGGTGTCTATCGCAGAACAACGTCGGATCGGTTCCCGCTCGAGCTTGCAAAGCTGGAAATCGACCAGGCCGGCGCCAAGGCGCTGCAGGACGCATCACGCCGCGCTGAATCCCGGCTGCTTGAGATATTGAGGCAGGAACTCAACTACGAATTTCAGAAGTCCATGGGGCGCGCAAAATGACACTCACCGACATTGTTGACGCAACCGTCGCCAAACTCCGGGATGCAATGCCCGACGTTCCAACCATAGAAGGCGACCCACCTCCGCATGCGCAGCGATCCATTCGCGTGCCCGCCGTCTACCTTGAAATTTCCGAACTTGAGCCGGTCAGCAATCCGGGCGATGGCCGCGTATCGGTTGACGCTCGGTTCGAGGCGCGCTGCGTTGTCGATCCAAACGGCACGCGCAGCCACCTCGCCGTCCGCGAGCTTGCCAGCCGCGTCGTTCGCGCCCTGCAGGAAATCCGCCGCCCGGTCGCCGGGCATGGCCACATCCGCATAGAACGCGCCGGAGACGAAATGTTCCGCCCGAAAATGGACGGCTACGAGGTGTGGGTGGTCGAGTATGGCGTCGAGGTTTATCTCGGCGAACTCGAACCCGCTGGCGTCACTCCCACCGAGATTTACTTCGGCATGACGCCGGCCATTGGACCGAATCACGTCCCAGACTACGAGCGGATCGCATGAGCTTCGATATTGCCGAGATAGAGCGTCGGCTTTCCAACCTGGCCCGCATCGGGACAGTCGCCGAGGCCGACTACGCCAAAGCGCTTGTCCGCGTACGCAGCGATGGATTCACTACGGAGTGGTTGCCTTGGATCACCAGACGCGCTGGCGGCGACATCGACTGGTGGGCGCCAGAGGTCGGCGAGCAGGTTCTGGTTATCGCACCGTCCGGCCTCATGGAGGACGCCTTTGTCATTCCAGCGCTGTATTCCAACAGCCGACCAGAGCCGGAACAGTCGCCCGACAAACATACCGTGCGGTACGCAAACGGCGACGTTGTCACGCATGACCGAAGCAACGGATCATGGTTCATCCAGTGCACTGGCGAAATAACCGTCCATGCTGGCGGGCCTGTCACCATCATTGCGGCTGGCCCGGTGCTTGTTCAGGCGCCATCAGTCACCCTGGACACCCCGGAAACCACATGCACGGGAAACCTCACTATCGCCAAGAACCTGGCGATTCAGGGCGGCGGCGGCGGTACGTCGACGCGCATCACTGGCAATATCGAAATGATCGGCAATATCGCCGTGGAAGGCAGCATCAACGCCAGTGGCAGCATTATCGACAGCGGTGGCAATACCAACCACCACTCGCACTGAGACTGGGCGGAAATCCCGCCGACAGACATTTAAACCACCGCCAGTCAGCATGGCCGCATTCTCAACCAGAGGAGCAGCCCAATGCCTGAACAATTTCTCCACGGCGTAGAGGTAGTCGAACTCGACTACGGCGCCCGGCCCATTTCAACCGTCCGGTCGAGCGTCATCGGCTTGATTGGCACCGCACCGGATTCGCAGCCACAAACCACCGCGAGCCTCAATACCGGAACGCTGGCCGCCAACAATGCGCTGACCTTTACCTCCGTCAGCGCAGGCGCCATCGGCAATCAAACCTCGATCAAGTTGCGCAACCCGCAAACAGCCAGCGCCGCACTGTCTGTCGTGGTGAATGGCTCGGCGATTGTCGTCAATCTCGCCACCGACAGCGGCGGCTTGGTGACCTCAACCGCAACCGCCGTCAAGGCCGCCATCGACGCCAAGGCAGAAGCCGCCGCACTGGTGACCGTTTCCAATACCGGCGCCTCGAACGGCTCCGGTGTCGTTGCGGCGATCAACAGCACGATGTTCCTGGACGGCGGGAATGATGAAGCATTCCCGGTCAACGTCCCGGTGCTGGTTGCCGGCAGCCGCCTCGAAGCCGCCAAGCTCGGCACCGCCGGCACGCTGCCCGCCGCCATCGACGCCATCTTCGACCAGGCCGGCGCCATGGTGGTGGTGGTTCGCGTAGAGGCCGGCATCGACGCCGCCGCCACCAAGAGCAATATCATCGGCGGCGTGGATGTTGCCACAGGCCAGTACAAGGGCGTCCAGGCATTCCTCGGGGCCGAGAGCATCGTCAAGGTTCAGCCGAAGATTCTGATCGCCCCCGGATTCTCGAACGACATGGCCGTCGTCTCCGAAATGCTTGGCATCGCCGACCGACTCCGCGCCGTCATCTTGGCGGACGGCCCGAACACCACCGACCAGGCCGCTATTGGCTACCGCGAACAATTCGGCTCCGCCCGCGTTTACGTGGTCGATCCGTGGGTCAAGGTCTGGGACACCGAGGCCAACGCCGAGGCGCTGCAGCCTGCCTCCGCTCGCGTTGCCGGCATGATTGCACGCTCCGATAACGACCGGGGATTCTGGTGGTCGCCGTCGAACACCGAAATGTACGGCATCACCGGCACGGCACGCTCCGTCGATTTCACGCTCGGCGATGTCAATGCCAGAGCCAACTACCTCAACGAAAACGAGGTGGCCACCATCATCCAGAAGGACGGCTACCGCCTGTGGGGCAATCGCACCTGTGCCGCCGACCCGAAGTGGGCTTTCCTGTCCGTACGCCGCACCGCCGACATGATCAACGAATCGTTGCTTCGCGCCCACATGTGGGCCGTCGACCGCAACATCACCAAGACCTACGTCCAGGACGTTCTCGAAGGCGTCAATTCGTACCTGCGCCATCTGACGGCGGTCGGGGCCATTCTCGGCGGCAAGGCATGGGCCGATCCGGCACTGAACACCCCGGACCAGATCAGTCAGGGCAAGGTCTATTTCGACTTCGACTTCACGCCGCCCTATCCGGCCGAGCACATCACATTCCGCTCGCGCCTCGTCAATGACTACATCGAGGAAATCTTCAAATGATCGCCGACATCCTGTACGACCTGAATCTGTTCGTCGATGGCCGTGGCTATGCCGGCCGCGTCAAGGAAATCAAGCTCCCGACTATCAAGCCGAAAATGATGGGCTACCAGGCCGGCGGCATGGCCGCCGAAGTCGACGTTCCGATGGGGCGCTTCGAGAAGCTGGAAGCCGAAGCCACGCTCTACGCCTTCGACAAAGACGTCCTGAACCTCATGCGCGTCCTTCCCGGCGAGCAGTTTGCATTCACGGCGCGCGGCTCAAAGGTCAGCGACGACGGCACGAAGAAGCCTGTCGTTGTCACCATGCGCGGCCTGCTCTCAGAGGTCGACATGGACACGTGGAAGCCGGGCGACGAAATGCCGCTCAAGCTCAAAATGAGCCTGCGTTATTACAAGCTCGAGGATGACGGCGCCGTGGTCTATGAAATCGACCCGGTCAATTACAAGGCTGTCGTCAACGGCAAAGACCAACTCGAAACCACCCGCCAGCACCTGGCGATTTAACCGGAGATCAACCATGAAGAAGCAATACACCGCACTGAAGCCTTTTGCGCACGAGAACTCCTACTGCGAGAAGGGCGCTACCGTCGAACTGACGGACAAGCAGGCCGAGTTCCTCCTGGCCGGCGAATATGTCGAGCCGGCCAAAGCCGCCGAGTCTGTTGCCGCGCCCGCTGCCAAGGCCAAGAAAACCGAAGGGGCTGCGTAATGAGCGAGCGCAGCACGATTGCGCTGGATCATCCCATCGAGGCGGACGGCGTCCGCCTTGAGCGGCTGTCCATCCGCCGCCCCAAGGTGCGCGACTTGCTGACCGCCAATAAGTCCGGCGGCGGCGATGAGGTCGCTCGTGAAATCCGCTTGTTTGCCAACCTATGCGAGGTCGCCCCCGAGGTTATCGAAGACCTCGACATGGCCGACTACGGAAAGCTGCAGGATGCCTACGCGGGTTTTACGTCAGGCTCGCAGACGAAGCGAGCCTGAGACGTGTTGTAGTGGATGTGGCGAGCGTCACCGGGTGGAGCCTGTCGGAACTTCTGGAACTTCCACATGACGAGCTTATCGCCTGGCGCGCCAGCCTTCCCGAACAGCCCGCCACATAGCAACAAATGACCGCCCGGCATCGGCAACTGGATCAACCAGGAGCAGCCGGGCGATCAGCATCAAGGGGATTGCAGCGAGCGCAGCAAGCAAGCCGACAACCGCACTCTCCATCACATTGAGGTCGCTCGTTGCGAACGCGGCGACAGCGGCAGAGAACCAGATTATATAAGCGAGGATTTTCATGCTTGGGAAAATGGCGTTAGCCTTCACGATTGGGGCTGCAATATCGGACAAGCATGCTCCTGCTGTCGGTAAAGTTCAAGCGGACTTCACCAAGCTCGGCAGCGCCGTCAAGAACCTGTCTGCCCAGTCAAAAGGCCTCGAGCGATTCGACAGGGCGAGAGACGCCTTTCTCAAAGCCGCCGCCGGAGCCAGCGAAGCAAAAGCAAAGCTGGCCGCACTCAAAGCAGAATACGACAAAGCGCCGTCAGACCGGCTTGAAAAACAAGTTCGCAAAGCAACGGATGCCTTCGAGGCCGCAAAGATCAAGGCATTCGACAAACGAAAGGCGCTGACCGACCTCAAGAAAACGCTCAACGAAGCCGGGATCGCCACCCACAAGCTGGCCGACGAGAAAATCAGGCTCGGCAAGGCGCTCGACGAGTCGCGCTCGAAGCTGGAGAAATACAACGCCGTTCAGTCGCAGCGCCAGCGTGTCGGCGCCGCCTGGGAGGAAACCAAGGGCAGCGTCGCCATCGGGGCCGCCGCTGCAGCGTCGTTCGGGGCCGTGGTCTCAAAGCCCGTCATGAACACGGCAAAGCACGAGGACCAGATTCGCCAGGTGGCCATCACCGGGGAATTTGCCGGAACCGAGCAAGAGGCACAGCTTGGCGCCACCGTGCGCAGGAACGCGCAGCTATTCAACCAGACCACCGAGGACATCAATAAAGGTCTTCAGGTACTCGTCGCCGAGGGCGTGGACGCACGAAAGGCCGGCGATATGTCCGCCATTCTCGCCAAGGGCGCCACCGCCACGCGGGCGAGCTTTGAAGACCTGGCCAAGATGACGGCCAACTTCGACAAGGTGCTCGGCGTCAAGGACATGGAACTGGCCTACAGCCAGGTTGCCAAGGCGGGAAAGCTCGGCAGCTTCGAGATCAAGGACATGGCAAAGTGGTTCCCAAACCTCGGCGGCATGATGAAGTCGCTCGGGGTCACCGGGAACGATGCCGTGGTCAGCATGGCGGCGCGCCTTCAAATCGCCAAGATGACCGCAGGCAGTAGTGACGAGGCCGCCAATAACCTGAAGAACTTTTTAGCCAAGCTGACGAGCCCGGACACTCAAAAGGATTTCGGAAAGCTCGGCATCGATCTTCAGAAGCGGATGATGGGCGCAGCCGCAAAAGGCCTCGACCCAATCTCTGCCGGCGTCAGTACCGTCATGGAGCAAATGGCGAAGAAATCGCCGGAGGCTGCCGCCGCCATGAAGAAGATGGCTGCCGAGGTTGCCGCCATTAAAGACCCTGCGGAGCGCGCTGCAGAGCTTGAACGTCGCCGAGGCTTTATTGAGAAGCTCGGCGAGCGCGCCGGAATCGGGAAAATGTTCCAGGACATGCAGGCCGTGTCCTACCTGCTCGCAGAGGTGCAGAATCAGGACAAGCTGAAGTCAATTACCGAACAGACGAAAAGCGGACGCTCATCCTCTGGCGCCATGACCATCGATCAGGATTTTGCAGATCAAATGGACTTGACGACGGAAAAACTGAAGTCATCAAGCATCGCGTTGAGCGAGTTCGGGAAGGTCGTCGGCACTGCATTGATGCCGGCGGTTCGCGTTGCAGTTGATGGCTTCACAACCGTGGTCACCGGACTATCGAACCTCGGTAAAGAATTCCCCAAGGCCGCCCAAGCGGTAGTTATCGGCGCAACCCTGATCGGCGGAGGACTGGTTGTCGGCAAGCTGATCCTGGCCGCACGGTCAATCGTCGGCCTGGTTTCCGCTCTGCGCGGACTCTCGGCGGCGCAATCTGCGCTCGCTGGCGGCGGGATGATTTCAAAGCTCGTCAGCGGATTCTCACGTATTGGGCCTGCGATTGGCGCCGTGGCACGAACCGTCATGTCTTACGGCCCAGCCATCGGCAGCGCGCTGTCCGGCGTGTTCCGTGTCCTTGCATTTACACCATGGGGCCGCGCCGTGTCGCTCATCGTCATGGCCGGGACGCTCATCTGGCAGAACTGGGATTTAATCAAGAGCAAGGCGTCCGCCGTTTTTTCATTTGTCAGCGGAGCATTCAGCAGCGTCGTCGGATGGGCTGGATCAATTCCGTCTGCGCTGGCATCAATAGGCGGGGCCATTCTCGGCGCCATGAAGAGTGCGTTTTCATGGACGCCACTCGGGATGATCATCAACAACTGGGGCGCCATCACCACGTTTTTCCAGACGATGCCTTCCAAGTTCGCGTCATTCGGAGCGGCGATTATCGACGGCCTTTCCGCCGGGTTCGCATCCAAGGTCGAGTCGCTCAAGGCCACTGTGACCGGCCTCGGGGATAGCGTCGCAGGATGGTTTAAGGAAAAGCTCGGCATTCGCTCTCCGTCGCGCGTGTTTATGGGATTCGGCGAAATGGTCGGCGAAGGGGCGCGCCTCGGCATTGCATCAACGATTGGCGCCGTGGCACTTGCCGGCAGCCAGCTTGCTGGTGCCGCCCAATCAAGCCTTGGTGCGCCACAAAGCCCGATTGCAATCACCCGCCAGGCGATGCCGGCCGGAAACCAAAGCAACCAACCTGGGCAAGCGTCCGGGGCCACGCCTTCGGTCAGCATCACCCAGACATTTCACATAACCCAACTCGCCGGGGAAGACTCGGCGGCATTAGCCAGGAGAGTTGCCGAAATGGTTAAGCGAGAAACAGAAGGCGCGAAGCGCGCTGCACTCGGAGACTGGGCATGAGCAGTTTCAACGTCGACATTTCCGGGATTATTTCAGGCGCCATCACCCCGGTGAAGAATGCAGTCTCCGGGGCTGCTAGCATCATTGACCGCGCGAAATCTGCCGCATCCGGCGCATCCGGCGCTCTTGGCCAGATCACCACTGCGCTTGAGAAAAATAGCCTCGTTTCATTCGCAAAGGGGTTTGCCGATGCGCCGACCAATGCGCTGTCGTCTGCGGCAAAAAAGCTCGGGTTCGACGACGCGGCAAAGGCAATCAAGACGGGCAGAATCGACGACATCGTTTCTGCCGCCGGCAAGGACGCCGTGGAGCTTTTGACGGCGGAAGGGACGCGCCAAATCAACAAGGCCATCGACGGCATGCTTGGCGGCCTTGGCGAACTGATCGGATCACTCGACACGTCAGACCACCCACCCGTTGGTGATGTTCTGCTAATCCTTGGCTTATTCCCGTTCATGGTCGGCACCATGGCCCACCAGAGCATCAAACGGACCAGCGAATACCGCTGGCCGAATCAGGATCGAATAACCCGCGCCCCAGCCCACCAGTTTGTCGGCGTCGGCATTGACCGGATTGAGCTTGAAGGCTACCTACTGCCGCACTACACCGGCAGCACTTCGCACATTCAAACCCTGCGCCGCATGGCGGAGGCTGGCGAGCCCTACGAGCTTGTCGACCACTACGGCAGTGCCTATGGGCGTTACGTTGTTTTGCGCGTAGAGGAAACCAGAACAGAGCTTGATCGCGTCGGCCAGCCGCGCCGCGTCGATTTCCGCCTGGAGCTTGCGGCTTACGGCGAGGACGATGTTGTGGCCACGACCAGCGGTTCGTCGCAAAAAACAGCATCAAGCGATCAGCAGCCGGAGGAAATGACAGCATGAGCAGGACATACATGACGCGCGACGGCGAAATGCTCGACGCCATTGCCGCTCGCGTTTACGGCAACGAGGCCGCCGTCCACGACATCATTGACGCCAACCCTGGCATTGCCTCTATGCAGGAAAGACTCCCGGCCGGCGTGAAGATCATTCTTCCCGACCTTCAGACGCCTGTCGGCAACCCGAAAACCGTCCGCCTATGGGGGCGGGGATGAAGCCGACATTCCGTGTGGTTGCTGACGGCGCGGACATTACCGGGAAGATTGCCGAACGCCTCCTGTCGCTCAGGGTCACCGATGAGGCCGGCATTACCTCCGATCAGGTCGAGATTGCCCTCGATGACCGAGGCGGCGAGATCAGCCTCCCGCCGACCGGAGCCGAACTTTCGGTGTCGCTTGGTTATGAAAATGGCATTATTTACAACCTCGGCAAGTACAGCGTCGACGAGGTTGAAATCTCCGGGCCGCCGTGGTCAATGACGCTGCGTGGCAAGGCGGCCGACATGAAAGCCAGCCTTAAAAGCTGGAGAAAAGAGGACTACCACAAGACGACGCTCGGGAAGATTCTCACCACTATTGCGCAGCGCCACGGATTGAAGCCAGCCATTGCCAGCGAGTTCTCCGGCATCGCCGTCGACCACCTCGACCAGACTTACGAATCCGACCTCCACATCATCACTCGCCTCGCCGAGCAGTACGGCGCCGTGGCAAAGCCGGCCGGCGGGAGCCTGCTGTTTGTGAAGCGCGGCGCCGGCTCAGATGCCGATGGAAAGCCACTCCCACCTGTGGCGATTCCTGGCCACCAAATCATCGACTGGCGCGCAGCGATTCACGACCGCCAGTTCTATTCCCGCGTCGGCGCCCATTACAAGGACAAGCGTGGCGCCAAGGTGACCTACGTCTATTCCGGCGACGGCGAGCCGGTGATGTATTTGCGGCACCCGTTCAAAAGCCAACAGGACGCCGTCTCCGCAGCCGAGGCGAAGCTGCGGCAATTGAGGCGCGGCCGAACATCACTTTCGCTTTCCATCGTCGGAAACCCGATGATCTGCGCAGAAATGCCGATCATCGTGTCCGGGTTTCGAGACGGCGTCGACGGCGAGTGGATTGTGACCAGGGCGGAGCACACGCTCGATGGCAGCGGATTGACCACACGCCTCGAGGCGCAGCGCCGCGATGACTTCGCCATTGACCAAGCGGGCAGCGACAACGGCTAGACCGCAGGGTAGCAGGAAATCCCGCCGACAGACGCCACCCGTGAATATGGGCACTCTGCTGCTCCATGAGCGGCATGAACACACACTCCGGCGGCGAGCTTGACGGCATTGAGCACCTCAAGCAATCGATCCGCGACATTCTGACCACCCCAATTGGGACGCGGGTAATGCGCCGTGCCTACGGATCGCGCCTGTTCGACCTCGTCGACGCGCCAATCAACCGCAGAACCATCGCTTCGATTTATGCAGCCACGGCTGACGCGCTGCGCAAATGGGAGCCTCGCTTCGTTCTCAAGCGCGTCTCGCTTGAAAAGGCGACGCCCGGCACCGTGTCGCTGACGCTGTTTGGCGAGTACGTTGCCAACGGCAGCACGGGGAACACTACCTTGACCGTCGAGGTGGCGCGGTGAGCATCGACTTGACCAAGCTCCCAGCCCCCGCCGTCGTCGAATCGCTGAATTTTGAGACGATTCTGGCGACCATCAAGGCCGACGTCATTGCCAATTACCCGGACGCCGCCGCCACCCTGCAGCTTGAATCCGAGCCGATCACCAAGTTGATCGAGGTTTTTGCATATCGTGAACTCATGCTCCGGGCGCGCATCAACGACGCCGCTCGGTCGGTCATGCTGGCCTATGCCGTATCAACCGACCTCGATCACCTGGCCGCCTTGGTTGGCGTGTCGCGCCTCGATGGCGAAACGGACGATCGTCTCCGGTACAGGACACAACTTTCACTCGAAGGCTTCTCAACCGCCGGCCCTGTGCTTTCCTACGTTTTCCACGCGCTATCGGCGTCGAATCAGGTTAAAGACGTCTATGTGCACAGCCCAATCCCAGGCGATGTTCGAGTGGTTGTATTGGCCACGCCGTCAACAGAAAACCCAGGCGGCGTACCTGCAGCCGGTCTTCTGGCAGCGGTCGGAGCAGCACTGAACGCAGGCGACATTCGCCCGCTGTGTGACACCGTCAGCACTCTGCCAGCGACCGTATCGACATATACGGTTGCCGCGACGCTGACTTGCACACCCGGCCCGGACACCGCAGTTGTGCTTGCCGCCGCCGTTGCTGCAATTGAATCCTACACCACAGAGCAATTCCGCCTTGGTTACGACATTACAGTGTCCGGAATTCACGCCGCGCTGCACCAGCCAGGCGTGATGCGCGTTGATTTGACCAGTCCGCCTGCCAGCATTGTCATTTCCTCCGATCAGGCCGCGCGTTGCGTTTCAATCGACGTGTCGATTGCTGGGGTTGGCGTATGAGCACACTACTGCCGCCCAATAGTAGCCCGATTGAGCGCGCCGTAGAGGCGGCCACAGCGCTTGGAATTGACCTCCGCATTTCCGATCTTTGGAACCCGCAAACCTGCCCAGACTCTGCGCTGCCATGGCTTGCATGGGCGCTCCACGTGTCCGACTCGGAGGGGTGGAAGCTCGCCGTGACAACCGATCAAAGGCGCGCGCTGATTGCAAAATCCATCACCCTTCACCAGAAGAAGGGCACTCCATGGAGCATTAAAGAAGCACTCAAGGCCGCAGGATTCAACGATCTTGATATTCAGGAGCATTTGCCGCAGAACCGCTACGACGGGACTATCGGGCACGCTGGTGCGGAGTTCTACAACGCCTATGGCTGGGCGCAGTTTCGGGTCACCGCAGACGCCGGGGACGATCAACCAATTAGCGCGGCGAACACCGCCCGCGTTGTTGAAACCATTAACGAGTGGAAGCCGGCCCGCTGCCACCTGGTGGATGTTCAATACCGCGCCAGCGTCACCGAAACGTTGAGCAGCAGCGAAGCCACAACCGTGGCGGCCGAACTCGCCCAGGAAGATTCGCACCTTTGGGGCCGCCGCCTGTACGACGGCAGCCTTGCATTCAACCAAGGACTGCTGCACACCCATGAGGGGGCATTCGCCTTCAATGGCTCGGCGGATTACTCCGGTTTTACCGCAGCCGGCGAGCGTTTCGACGCGGCGCGCGAAGCCGATGAAATGGCCGGGGTGCTGGCGCTGTCCGATGTGCAGTCGCGCGGACCGCTGTTTGATGGCTTTGGTGACTACGGCGGCTCCATGGATTTCGGCGTATCCGCTCCGGTGGCAGAAGACCTCCCCATGCCTATCGTGGTGACGCGCCACCTGAGCTATGACGGCCGCCGCGCTTTTTCGGCGCATCGCTTCGATGGCATCGGAGCCTATGTCGGCGAGTTCACTTATTTCGGAAACATCCCTTATGCAGGGGACGTTTCAACCACCCTGGAGGCGTAATGAATTTTTCAGACAACCAACCCATGCGCGGAGATTTTCGCCTTGAAGTTCGTCGCAACGGTGTGCTGGAGCAGGTTTTTGAAGAGAAGAACCTGATTGTCAACGGCGCAAAGGATCAACTTGCCCGGCTGGTTGGCGGAAGCGGCGCCAATCGGCAGATTACCCAGATTGGCTTCGGTATTGGCGCCGCCGCTGCATCGCCGGGCAATACCGCGCTGACATCGGCGTACACCAAGCCGGTGACATCGGTGGAGTACCCGACTACCGGGCAGGTTCGCTTCAACTGGACGCTATCGACCGCCGAGGCCAATGGGAAGTCCATTACCGAGTTCGGCCTGGTCTGTGCGGATGGCACGTTGTTTTCCCGCAAGGTTCGGGCGCCCATTCAAAAGGAGTCGGACCTTTCGCTGTCCGGTGCCTGGACCATCATTTTTTAAGGAGCAAATATGGCCAACGTAACTGAAAGCTCGATTTGGGAATCTGGCGTCTACCAGATCGAGACGACCGACCCCGTGCTGGGCGGCGCCAATGGCATTGCCAACGTGCAAGCCAAGCAACTCGCCAACAGAACCAAATACCTCAAGACTCGCGCCGATCAAGTCGATTCTGCAAAGGGCGCTTTCGCCGATTTGCCGACGCGCCTGGATGCCATGGCAGCCGAGAATGAAGCGCTCGGCCCGGACATGCAGAACGCCGCGGCCGCCGCGCTTAAATTCGCCATCGACCAGGCCGCGCTTGCCAATTACGGCGTCCGCGCCTTGCGTGAGCAGGCCCAGCAGGAAGGAATTACAACCATCCTGAATCGTGGCGTTGTTTCTGGATGCACCGCCAGCAAGTCCGGAACCGCTGCCAGAAACCTAAATCTCTCGGCTGGTGCCTGCTTTGCCAATGGCCGCGCTTATTCAGTCGCAGACGGCACCAACGCCGCATCTGTGCCGAGCAATACTGGCTCCGGCGCAGTCACTGTTTATGCTTACCTGTACCAGGATGCCGGCGGCTTGTGGCGCCTGGCTGTGACGCCGATTGGTTCCGACCTCCCGGATGGCACCATCAAGATTTACAACGTCACGATTCCGGCCAATTCGACCGACGCGACCGACCCGAACCTGACCAACGTCACCCTGACCGATGTCCGCCGAATCGAGGCCCAGTTCCCGCAACTTCTGAACAGCCCGGCGTCCGCTTCTGTCGTCCTGCAAACACTGTCGGCCAACGACTACAAGCTGGATTTTGATGTCGTCTCTGCCGTTGGTGCGCCTTGTGAGGCAAAGGGCGTCATGGTTTCCAGCCGGGCAACGAACGGTTTCACCGTACTACTGGCCAGCGCCGCCGATAACGTCGTCGTCCGCTGGAAGGCCAGCAAGCTCAACAACTGATAGGAGAATTCCATGCCGCAAATCAACCTGAAGCAACCCGGCCAGCCCGTCGCTGATTTTTCCGTGAGCGGTGGCAGCGTCACCGTCGCCGGCGTCACCATCGACTGCGAAGCTCGCCAGCTTGACACCGCCGTCACCGTCGAAGTCCGCGCCAACAAGACCGGCCCGAGCGAGGGCGGCAATGGCGCCTACCTGGCGCAGATCGAGATCCCGGCACGTCGTTACACCGATGTCGAAGGCAAGGACAAGGATGGCAAGCCGGAAGTCACCCAGGCGCCGGTTCCGCTTGACCCGAATGCCATCTCTATCACCCTCTGGCCCACGGCCTAATCAGGAGAAAAATCCATGCCTTCCATTTTCGTAAAAGACGACCTTCGCGCCTCCGTTGAGGCGGCCAGCGGCGGCAAGCAAACCGTGCTCTACACCGCGTCCGGCCAACCGTGCTACATGAACGTGATCCCCAAGTTTCTCGTGCAGGACATTGATGCCGGCCTCGGCTCCGGTGTGCATCCGGCCTTCATCGTCAATGGCATCGAGAAGAATGAGATCTTCGTCGGCGCATATCAAGGCATCGCCAAGAACGGCGAATTCCTGAGCCTGCCCGGCGTTGATCCGACCGCCAGCCAGAGCTTCGACTATTTCGCCAACCTGGCCCGCGTCAATGGCCCCGGCTGGCACGCGATTTCGAACGTCGAATTCGCTGCCCTGGCTCTCTGGTGCTGGAAGAATGGCTTCATGCCGCGCGGCAACACCAACTACGGCAAGTCCAGCGACTCCGCTTGGGAAACTGGCCGTCGTATCGATGGTGGCACGCCTGGCGATACCGCTGGCACGCCGCGCACCCTGACCGGCTCCGGCCCGGCATCGTGGCGCCACGACAACAGCAACGGCGGCATTGCCGATCTGAACGGCAATATCTGGGAATGGACGCCGGGCATGCGCATCGTCGGCGGCGAAATCCAGATCATCGAGAATAACAACGCCGCACTGAACGCGACAGATTTTGGTGCAACCTCCGCCGCATGGAAGGCTATCAATGGCGCTACCGGCGCTTTGGTGACGCCGACCTTCACCGGCTCCATTGCCGGCGGCGATTATGTGGCGACCACGGCCAACTCGGTGCGCTATGCCGCGTCCGGTACGTCTGCCTACACGCTGGTTCGCGCTTCCGGTTCCAGCTTCGAAGGTATGACCAACCCCGGCACCACGCCGGTGGCCGACGCCGCGCTGCAAGTCCTGAAGAAGCACGGCCTGTTCCCGGTAGCCGCGACCGGCCTGGGTGGCGACGGCTTCTGGCTGGACGTGACGGGCGAGCGGCTTCCGATCCGTGGCGGCTACTGGAACTTCGCCGCGACCAGCGGCGTCTTCGCGCTCAACCTGAACAACGCGCGCTCCCACGCCTACTCGGTCATCGGGTCTCGCCCCGCTTTTGTGCTCTGAAATCTGTAGCGTGCAATCTGATGGGGTGGGCGATAGCCCGCCCCTTTTAACCTGGAATCAAGCTGGAGTTTTGATGAACCCCTCGAACTTTGAACACGCGGCCTTTGCCTTGCTGATGCAGATCGCCATCGGCCTGGTGACGGGCAACTGGTGGGTTGGCGCTGCGGCCGGCGCCTTCTTCTTTCTGGGGCGCGAACATGCCCAGTTCGAGAAGAAGCTGACCAACGGCGGGCCGGTCGGCAACCTGAACCCGTTTGCCGGGTTCCAGTTCTGGAAGTGGAATCTGGACAGCCAGCTTGATCTTGTTTTTCCCGTGGTGGCAACGCTTGCCGTTGCCATTGCCTACGAAATAGGTGTCCAAGTGACTTTCTACCCGCTATTTGCCCTGCTTGTCGTGCTCAACATCCTCGATGTGATTCTGACCGTCCGCGTCCTTGACAAGGGCGGGCGAGAATTGAACCCGGTCATGGCCGCCGCCATGCGCGCCATTGGCGTCAAGCCAGCGCTGATCCTGTTCAAGGCCGCCGTGCTGATCGCCGGCTGGAATTTCCTGCCCGGCAGCGCGTTTTCGTCTCACATCGTCGCCGGCCTGTGCTTGCTCTATGCCTTCGTGGTCTGGAATAACTGGCGGCACGACACTGGGCGAGCGTGATTAAGCGAGACCAGCAGAACGATCTGCTTATTCGCCAGAAGTGCGAGGCGATGATTGAGTATGGGCATGTCGCTATCCGTCAATTCCCGAAGATGGAGCGCCATGTTCTCGGCGCCGAAATCCGGGGAACCATGTGGGGCGTGCTGCGGCTGATTGTGGTCTGCAACAAGCGATACCACAAGAAGACAACCCTTCAGGAATTGGACGCAGAGATTGACTTGCTGCGCTCTCAGGTGCGAATGGCGAAGAACATGGGCTACCTGGACTTCAAGAAGTATGAGCACTGGGCCAAACTCAACGACGAAATCGGCCGCATGGTAGGCGGATGGGCCAAAGCAATTGCCGGCGACGGTGATACAAGGGGTGCGCGTTGAAACGGCTTCCGATCCGTGGCGGCAACTGGAACAACGCCGCGACCAGCGGCGTCTTCGCGCTCAACCTGAACAACGCGCGCTCCAACGCCAACACGAACATCGGGTCTCGCCCCGCTCTTGGGGAAAGTCAGAAACGGCAGGCCCAAGCGGCCTGACGGCAGCACACCCTCAAAAGGACGTGCATTCCTCGGCCAAGGGAAACCTGAAGCCGGAACATTAAACAGGCGGCCCGTTCCAGTAGCCAATAGGCGACCGTTCGAAGCCGCCGCCCTTCGGGGTTGAATATGGCAAAGACCTACAACAACCTGTACCCGGAAATCTACAGCTTCGAGAATTTGCACGCTGCCTACCTGCGCGCCCGGCGCGGCAAGAGAGACCGCATCGAGGTGCAGCGGTTCGAGCTTGATCTTGAGGGCAACTTGATCCAGCTTCAGAATGAGTTGATCTGGGGCGAATACAGGACTGGCGCTTATCGAAAATTCATCGTGACTGAGCCAAAGGAGCGCATTGTTGCCGCACTTCCTTTTCGAGACCGGGTTGTCCAGCATGCGATTGTCGGCGTGATCGAGCCGATATGGGAGCGCCGATTCATTGCCGACAGCTACGCTTGCCGCCCAGGCAAGGGGACGCACAAGGGCGCCGACCGCGCGCAAGCCATGCTGCGCAAAGTGAAGCGCGAGCACGGCCATGTATTCGTGCTGAAGGCCGATATTTCCAAGTTTTTCTACAGCATTGACCATTGCGCCATCAAGGAATTGGTCAGGCGGAGAATTGCCTGCAAGAGAACATTGTCTCTGATCGACAACATCATTGACTCGACCGCCACACAGGGCGATCTGCGCCCCGTTGGCCTGCCTATTGGAAACCTCACGAGCCAGCTATTTGCCAACATTTACCTGCATGAGCTTGATGAATTTGTGAAGCACGGCCTACGCGAGAAGCTGTACATGCGCTACATGGACGATTTCTGTGTCGTTCATCACGACAAGGATCATCTTCACCGAGTGCGCGCCCTGATCGAACAGTTCCTGTGGCAGCGCCTGCGCCTCAAGACCAACGCGAAAACACAGGTCTTTCCTGTCGGCGTGAGGCATGGCCGCGCAATGGATTTTCTTGGTTATAGGATATGGACGACGCACCGAAGAATTCGCAAAAGCTCCATTTCTCGCATCAGCAGAACGCTCAGGAAGATGCGCCGGCTGTATAGCCAGGGAAAGGTGAGCATGGAAAAGATCGGCGAATCCGTGAAGTCGTGGATCGCCCATGCCAGCCACGCGGAATCATACGGCCTGAGAAAGAAGCTGCTGGGCAGCTTTGCTTTTGTTCGCGGAGCGCAGTGAGTGAGCGAAGCACACCTCTCCCTGATGACGAAGCTGGAGGAACTGGACGCCTACACGCACACCGTGCTGCACCAGTTCCCGAAGATCGAACGGCACCTGCTTTGCGCCGACATGCGGGCAGCCACAAACAAGCTGCTGCGCCTGACGGTTGTGGCATGGAAGCGCCGCCAGAAGTCCGGCGCGCTGTTTGACCTCGATGTCGAAATCGAGGTCTTCCGGGGCTCAATCCGCAAGGCTCACCGCATGGGCTACATCAACACCAACCGCCTTGAAATCTGGATGCGGCACACGAACGAGATAGGCAAGATGGTTGGCGCTTGGATCAAGCACGAGGGAGGCGCCATGTAGCCACAACTATTTTGAGGGGCAATGGCTTATTAACGGTGGCAATTGGGGCAACGGCGAGTACGCCGGCCTGTTCTATCTCAACGTCAACAACGCCGCGTCGAATTCGAACTCGAACATCGGCGGCCGCCTCGCAAACGACTGACGCCAGAAGGCGAGCAGCCCAAGCGGCCGCCGTCCAGCGCATTTCCTTTGGGGCCATTGTCCTGACCATGCTGTCGAAGATGTACAGGGCGCTGCGGCCAGTAGCCGGGAAGCCGGCGAACGTGGCGGCGCCCGACCACCCACAAGAACAACATGCCAAAAACAACCAACGGCCTCTGGGCCAAACTGATCGAATTCGAGAACCTGCACAAAGCCTTTCTGGAGGCGCGCCACGGAAAGCGGTATCGCCTGGATGTGATGCGCTTCGCCAGTAGCCTCGAAGAGAATCTGATCAACTTGCAAAATCACCTGATCTGGAAGACCTGGGCGCCGGGAAAGCAGCGCGAATTTACCGTCTTCGAGCCGAAGATGCGCATGATCCAGGCGCCGCCGTTCGAGGATCGCGTGATCCATCATGCTCTCGTGCGCCTCGTCGATCCGCTCTTCGAGCGAAAATTCATCCCCGATTCGTTCGCCTGCCGCGAAGGCAAAGGCACCCAGCGCGCCGTCTTCCGGGCGCAGCAATTCCTGCGGATTGCCAAGCGCAACTGGGGCGACAAGGTTTATGTCTTGAAGGCCGACATCAGCAAATACTTCGCCAGCATCCGGCACGACGTGCTCATGAGCGAGGTGGAGCGGACGATTTCAGAAAAGGACGTGCTCTGGCTGTGGCGCAAGATCATCGGCGGTTACGGCCATGACGCCGGAGTCGGGCTGCCGGTTGGCGCCCTGACCAGCCAGCTTGCCGCGAACATCATGCTCAACCGCCTCGATCACATCGCCAAGGACGACATGGGCATCCGCTTCTACGTCCGATACATGGATGATTTCGTCGCCATCATGCCGGACAAGGCTTCAGCCCAGAAGGTGATGCTGGAACTCGGCGAGGCCGTGAATGGCCTGGCGCTTTCGCTCAATCCGAAGACCGCGATTCACCCCTGGCAGCGCGGCATCGACTTCTGCGGCTACCGCATCTGGCCGACGCACATCCTGCCACGCAAGCGGAACATCAAGCGGGCGCGCCTGGCCTTCCGGGAAATGGCAGCCCAGTACCACGACGGCGAAATCGATCTGGATTTCGTGAGGCAGCGCGTCATGTCCTTCATTGCCTACTCGAAGCATTGCAGCGCCCATCGGACAGTTGAGGGCGTGCTCGGCGATCTTGTATTGGTCAGGTCGCCATTAAGCGGGTAAAATCTTCTCCGCATCCCAGTCATCGGGCCGCGTGTTTATTGGCACCAAAGGCAGCAAAATGACAGAGGTTGCGGAAATGATTGCTGCGTAAGTGTTTGAAATTTCTATAAATGTCTGGAGACTTGAAAACCGGCGTGGGGAAACCCATCGTGAGTTCGAATCTCACCGGACCCGCCATAACTTGTTGAAATTCAACGGGTTGTTTATTTCGGCTTTGCCCCGGCCCCGGTTTCGTTCCCGGCGCGCCGGATGTCCGCGGACATGGCTGCTCATTTCTGCCGGCTTCGACTGCTCAGTTATTTTGGAAGTCATGCTTCCGCTTTTTCTGGCGGAAATCAGGCGTCAGGCCATGCTGGCCAGTGCGCTCATCAAATCCGAGTTGTCGTCACCGCCCGCTACGGCGCCCGCGTCGATCAGGCCGTTCTGCGATTCGACGTAGGCCGTGTAGCCATGAGCGCGCAGGGTATCGGCCCATTCTTCCGCCAGCTTCCTGGTGGCGTGCCAAGGCCCCCGTTCGACGACGGGCCGGGTGCTGCCATTGCGGTATTTGGTGACGACGCGGTACACGGTTGCTGCCTCGGGAGTGTGTCCGATTATGCTGCCGTAGCCGGGTCGGGATCAAGCCTCATTCGGCGGTCCGCCCCTTTTGCCAGAGTACGTCGCCGCGACCGCCGCTGCGGTTGAGGCTGCGGCCGAGGACGAACAGCAGGTCGGAGAGGCGATTGATGTAGCGACGCGCCGGTTCGGACAGGGCTTCGGCGTGGTGCAGGGCGACCATGGCACGTTCGGCCCGGCGACAGACGGTCCGGCACAGGTGGGCGAGGGCGGCCGGGCGGGTGCCCCCCGGCAGGATGAATTCCTTGAGCATCGGCAGGTCGCTGTTGAAATCCTCGACGATGGCTTCGAGGCGGGCGACCTGGTTCTGCTTCATGACTTCCATGCCGGGCAGGCACAGTTCGCCGCCGAGGTCGAACAGATCGTGCTGGATATCGTGCAGCACGCTGCGGACCGGGTCCGGTAGTTCTTCGCAGAGCAGGAGGCCGAGGGCGGAATTGAGCTCGTCGACATCGCCGATGGCGGCGATGCGCAGGCTGTCCTTGGTTGTCCTGCTGCCGTCCCCGAGACCCGTGGTGCCGGCGTCGCCGGTGCGGGTCACAATTTTGGACAGGCGGTTGCCTTTGCGTTCCGGTTCGTTGCCTTGGTGCTTTTCTTCGCTCACGCGCTTCTCCTAGGTGTTGCCGGAATTATACTTTCCGGCCCACGCACTGACTGTCGCCGCCATGCCAAAGTTCGCCGCCAACCTGAGTTTTTTGTTTGCCGATGCGCCATTCCCCGAGCGCTTTGCCCGCGCGGCCGCAGCCGGGTTTGCCGGGGTCGAATATCTGTTTCCCTATGAGTGGGCGGCGGGCGATGTCGCCGGCTGGCTGGCCGCGGCGGGTGTCGAGCAGGTGCTGTTCAACCTGCCGCCGGGCGACTGGGCGCAGGGCGAGCGGGGGCTGGCCTGCTTGCCGGACCGGCGCGCGGAATTCGTGGACGGCGTCGAACTGGCGCTTGATTACGCGATGGCGCTCGATTGCCGGCAGGTTCATTGCATGGCCGGGCTGAGGTCGTCCGGGACTGCCGAATCGGTGCTGGAAAGCACTTACGTCGCCAATCTGCGCCACGCTGCCGGGCGTTTCGCGAGCATCGGTGCGAACGTGCTGATCGAACCGATCAACAGCCGCATCGATATGCCGGGTTACTGGCTCGACGACATCGGCCAGGCTTTGCGCCTGCTCGACCGGATCGGTTGCGACAACGTCCGCCTGCAACTCGACCTGTATCACGCCCAGATCATCCAGGGCGACTTGGCGCGCACCATCGAAAGCAATTTCGACCGGATCGGCCACATCCAGATCGCCGACAACCCCGGGCGGCACGAGCCGGGCACCGGCGAAATCCACTACCCCTACCTGTTCGCGCTGCTCGACCGGCTTGGCTACGCGGGCTGGGTCGGCTGCGAATACAAGCCGCTGGCGGTGACCGAGGATGGGCTGGGCTGGCGTGAGCGGATGGCCGGCGGCTAGAGCACGCGGTTGCGGCCGCTGTTCTTGGCGGCGTAAAGCTTGCCGTCGCAGGCGGCGATGACGTCATGGACGAGCCGGCTATCGACGACCTCGTAGGTGCCGGGGGCGATCTCGGTGACGCCGAAACTGGCGGTCAGGGTCAATGGTGGCTCGTAGGGCAGCGGTGTTCCGGCAATGCGCTGGCGCAGCTTTTCGGCAATGATGTGGGCCTGGGCCAGCGAGGTCGACGGTGCGACCAGCATGAATTCCTCTCCGCCGTAGCGGAAGATCAGGTCGGACTGGCGCAGGGTGTCGCGGACGATGCCGGCGATGTGTTCGAGGGCCAGGTCGCCGGTCTGGTGCCCATGGTCGTCGTTGAGCCGCTTGAAATGATCGAGGTCGAACATGATGATCGAAAACGGCGATTCGGTCGCCTTGGCGATTTCCATCTGGTTGACCAGCACCCGGTCGAGGAAGCGGCGGTTGAGAAAACCGGTCAATGGATCCTTGCTGTAGACGCTCATGATGACGATGCTGTTGAGCAGCGAGATTTCGTGACCGAGTTCCAGCGAGTAGCTCTCGGCCTTCTTGAGCAGGGCATAGACAGGGCCGCTGGCACGGGGGTGGTTCATGATGCTGCCGACCTCGCTGACCACGTGGTGCATCGCCGCGTGCAGGTCGCGGATCTGGGCAATGTGGCTGCGGTCGCGGATCAGGCGGGCGCCGTCGTCTTCCAGCCAGCGGCCGAATTCGCAGCGGGTCGGGTCGAGCTCCGGCATGCCGGGCGGTTCGCGTTGGCTCACGGCTTCCACCAGTCGGGCCATCCATTCGAGGTGGGCCTCGAAATAGGCCAGCAGATTCTTGTCGCTGAGCGCGCGAATATGGCTCAGTCGCAGGTGGTTCCGGGTACCCAGGCGATTCAGGAAGACCTCCAGGTAGGCGGCCGCGAAGCTCTCTTCCATTTCGCTGAACAACTGCGTGACTCGGCGCGCGGTTTCGATGGCGCCTTCGTCCAGCGTTTGGCCCAGGATCAGGTTGCGTAGCACGCCGAACTGGTGGGCGAAAAGCATGAACGGAGTATCGGTGGCGGCGAGTTGGCGGATCATCGCCAGGCAGTGGCTTTCATCGCCGGTGCGCAGTGTGTCGTGCAGGCAATCCTTGATGCGCGGCCAGGCAATGTTGGTGCTTTCGATGGCGAAAACCTCGTCCGGCGGATCGCTATCGATGCGACGGCCCAACTCCTGCAGCAGTCGTTCAAGCAATTGCCGGTTATCCGGCGATTTCCAGTCGTTCATGTGCTCTCCTGAATTTTATTGTTTTTTCTTGATTGTACGGAGATGGTCTTATTACTTTCGTAAAGTTTTGCGTTGACCTAATCGCTTTCCCGAGTGCTGCTTTGTGTTTGCGCAGTTTAAAATGCGCTTCATGAATTCCACCGTCGCCGGTTTGCAGACGGATCGAGCCACCCTGGTTCGACGTCTGAAGAACATCCTGCCCGTCCATTGCCTGCTGGTCGAGGATGAGGATCTTCGGCCCTACGAATGCGACGGCCTCACTGCCTACCGCGAAATGCCGCTGGCGGTCTGTCTGCCGGAGAACGAAGGTCAGGTGGTCGATGTGCTGCGCACCTGCCACCAGCTCGGCGTGCCGGTGGTCGCCCGCGGCGCCGGCACCGGCCTGTCCGGCGGCGCGATGCCGCATGCCGAGGGCGTCGTGCTGTCGCTGGCGCGTTTCAACCGCATCCTCAAGGTCGACCGCGACAGCCGTACCGCCGTCGTCCAGCCCGGCGTGCGCAACCTGGCGGTGTCGGAAGCGGCGGCGCCGTTCGGGCTCTACTACGCGCCCGATCCCTCGTCGCAGATCGCCTGCACGCTCGGCGGCAACGTCGCCGAGAACTCGGGCGGCGTGCATTGCCTGAAATACGGCCTGACCGTGCACAACGTGCTGCGCATCCGCATGGTCAGCATCGAGGGCGAAATCTTCGAGATCGGCAGCGATGCGCCGGATGCGCCCGGCTACGACCTGCTCGCCCTGCTCATCGGTTCGGAAGGCCTGCTCGGTGTGGTCACCGAAGTGACGGTGAAGCTGGTGCCCAAGCCGGAACTCGCCCAGGTGGTGATGGCCTCGTTCGACGACGTCGCCCAGGCTGGTGATGCGGTCGCCGCGATCATCGCCGCCGGCATCATCCCGGCCGGGCTGGAGATGATGGACAAACCGGCGACTGCCGCCGTCGAGCCCTTCGTCAAGGCCGGCTACGACCTCGACGCAGCGGCCATCCTGTTGTGCGAGTCGGACGGCACGCCGGAAGAAGTCGCCGAGGAGGTCGCCCGCGTGCGCGCCGTGCTCACCGGCTGCGGCGCCCGCGATCTGCGCGTCTCGCAGTCGGAAGCCGAGCGCCTGCGCTTCTGGGCCGGGCGCAAGGCGGCGTTTCCGGCGGTCGGCCGGATCACGCCGGACTATTACTGCATGGACGGCACGATTCCGAGGAAGCGCCTGGCCGAGATGCTGGCGGCCATCGCCGCCATGGAAACGAAGTACGGCCTGCGCTGCGCCAACGTCTTCCATGCCGGCGACGGCAACCTGCATCCGCTGATCATGTACGACATGTCGCTGCCCGGTGAGTGGGAGAAGGCCGAGGCCTTCGGCGCCGAAATCCTGGAACTGTCGGTGGCGCTCGGCGGTTCGATCACCGGCGAGCATGGCGTCGGCATCGAGAAGATCAACCAGATGTGCGTGCAGTACGCGACGCCCGAGCTGGAAACCTTCCACGCGGTCAAGGCGGCGTTCGACGACAAACGCCTGCTCAACCCGGAAAAGGCCGTGCCCAGCCTGCACCGCTGCGCCGAATATGGGCGCATGCACGTGCATCGCGGCGAACTGAAATTCCCCGACCTGGAGCGCTTCTGATGACGCTGGACGAAATCGTCGCGGCCGTCCGCGCTGCCCACGCCGGGCACACGCCGCTGCGCCTGCGCGGCGCCGGCAGCAAGGATTTCTACGGCGGCCTGCTGGCCGGCGAGGTGCTCGATCTGAGCGGCCATCGTGGCATCGTCGATTACGAGCCGACCGAGCTCTATGTCACCGCGAAATGCGGTACGCCGCTCGCCGAGATCGAGGCGGCGCTGGCCGAACGTGGCCAGATGCTGGCCTTCGAGCCGCCGCGTTTCGCCGGGGCGACGCTCGGCGGCTGCATTGCCGCCGGCTTGTCCGGCCCGCGCCGCATGCAGGTGGGTGCAGTGCGCGACTTCGTGCTCGGCGTGAAATTGGTCGACGGGCGCGGTCAGGTGCTGAATTTTGGCGGCCAGGTGATGAAGAACGTCGCCGGCTACGACGTCTCGCGGCTGATCGCCGGCAGCCTGGGCACGCTCGGCGTGGTCGCCGAGGCGACACTGAAGGTGCTGCCCAAGCCGGTTGCCGAGACGACGCTGGAATTCGCCTGCGGCGCCGACGAGGCGGTGCGCCGGCTGAACGACTGGGGCGCGCAGCCGCTACCGGTGTCCGCCTCGTTCTGGCATGAGGGGCGGCTGTGGCTGCGCCTGTCCGGCGCGGCGGCGGCGGTCGACGCGGCAGCACGCAAGCTGGGCGGCAAGACCCTGGCGGATGCCGGGCGTATCTGGGAAGACATTCGCGAGCAGCGCCACGCCGCTTTCGTGGCGCCGGTGCTGTGGCGCGTCGCCCTGCCGTCCACCGCGCCGGCTCTGGCGCTCGACGGCCTGCGCGCAATTGAATGGGGCGGTGCGTTGCGCTGGTGCGCCGGTGAGGTGGATGCTGCGGCGATCCGCGCGGCGGCTGTCGCCGCCGGCGGCCACGCGACGCTGTACCGGGCGCCGGAATCGCTGCGCTGCCGCGTCGATCCGTTCACGCCGCTGGCGCCGGCGCTGCTCGCGCTGCACCGGCGGCTGAAGAAGGTCTTCGACCCGGCCGGCATCCTCAACCCCGGCCGACTTTACGCGGAGTTCTGATGGACTGCCGGATCGCCGACGAATTCCGCGACACGCACGCCGGCCGGGTGGCCGGCGAAATCCTGCGCAAGTGCGTGCATTGCGGTTTCTGCACCGCCACCTGCCCGACCTACCAGCTGCTCGGCGACGAACTCGACGGGCCGCGCGGCCGCATCTACCTGATCAAGCAGGTGCTCGAAGGCCAGCCGGTCAGCGAAAAGACCCGGCTTCACCTCGACCGTTGCCTGACTTGCCGTTCCTGCGAGTCGACCTGCCCGTCCGGCGTCGAGTACGGCCACCTGCTCGACATCGGCCGCCAGATCGTCGAGGACAAGCTGCAACGGCCGATCCGTGAGGCTGCGCCGCGTGCACTGCTGAAAGCCGTGCTGCCCGAGCCGGCGCTGTTCGGGCCGGCCGTGGCGCTCGGCCGTGTGCTCAAGCCGCTGCTGCCGTCGGCGCTGGCCGACAAGCTGCCGCCGATGCCGGCCGAGGCCAGGCCGTGGCCGGCCAAGGGCCGGCATCCGCGGCGCATGCTGGCGCTGGCCGGCTGCGTCCAGCCGGCGCTGGCGCCGAACATCAACGCGGCGACGGCGCGCGTGCTCGACCGCCTCGGCATCGAGCTGTTCGAAGCGCAGAAGGCCGGCTGCTGCGGCGCCGTGCGTCATCACCTCAACGACCAGGCAGCGGCCAAAGCCGACATCCGGCGCAACATCGACGCCTGGTGGCCGCATGTCGAGGCTGGCGTGGAAGCCATTGTCGTCACGGCTTCCGGCTGCGGCGTCCAGGTGCGCGACTACGGCCACCTGCTGGCCGACGATCCGGCCTACGCGGAAAAAGCGGCGACGATCGGCGCGCTGTGCCGCGACCCGTCGGAAGTGGTGGCCGGCGAAGCCGCGCAGTTGGCCAGTCTGCTGATGCCGGCCGAACGCGGCCGGCTGGCCTTCCATTCTCCTTGTACACTCCAGCACGGGCTGAAGATCAGAGGGGTGGTCGAAGGCTTGCTGACGACCGCCGGCTATTGCCTGACAGCGGTTGCCGACGGGCATCTCTGTTGCGGTTCGGCCGGCACCTATGCGGTCCTGCAGCCGGAAATCGCGGGCAAGCTGCGCAACAACAAACTGACTGCGCTCAATGCGGGCGCACCGGCCGTTATCGCGACCGCGAATATCGGCTGTCTGACACACTTGCAGGCAGGGGCGTCGCTGCCCGTGCGGCACTGGATCGAATTGATGGATGAGGCAATCGGATGAACAGGCAACCGACAATCAGGGAAATCAGCGCCGGCCTCGGCGAGCAGGATGCGGCCAGGGTCAAGCGCGTCCTGGACGGCGGTGTCCGCATTCCGGCGCAACCCCGCGTCCTGAACGAGTTGCGCAAACTGATCGCCCGCCAGGAACTCGATGTTCGCCCGCTGGCCAGGACCATCAACCAGGACCCGGGGCTGACGGCGATGCTGTTCAAGGTGGTTGGCAATGCCGCTTACCGCAAGCATCAACCGTTCGATTCGGTCGAACAGATACTGCATGCGGTCGGTGTCGAGCAGACCTGCAACCTGATCCAGGCGATTGCCTTGCGCAACGTCGGCATGGCTGCGGACAAGCGTGTCTATGAGGCATTCTGGGCGCGTTCGCAGGCAATTGGCGAACTGGCGATGCTGATCGCCGACGAACGTATTGCCGTCTGCAACCTGTTTCCCGATCAGGCTTATCTGGCCGGCATCTTCCACGCTTGCGGCGTGCCGCTGCTGCTGCAGCGTTTTCCCAGTTATTGCCGGGAACTGCGGCTGGGGACGCCAGGGCACTGGACGAACTGGCAGGAAGAGGACCGCAAGTTCAATACCGATCACGCCGTGGTCGGCTACCTGGTCGCTCGCCACTGGTGCCTGCCGGACTTCATCTGCAACGCCATCCGTCACCAGCACGCGATGCTCGAGCTGGGCGATCACGAAGCGCGCAGCATGGTCGCCATCCTGCAACTGGCGATCGACATTCATGCGCGCGACCAGCGCGTTCCCAATCCCGACTGGGATCTGGTCAAGGCCCAGGTCCTGCCGGAACTCGGCCTGAGCGAGGATGCCCTGCCCGAGTTCGTCGATGTCATTCTGGAACGCTATGGCATGACGGCTGCTGTATGACTTTCATGCTAATCTTGGCGGCTCAGAGGAGGAGTGATGTCCATCGCCGTTGATGCATGCGCAGCCCAGCACCAGGGGGATCGCAAGGAGCAGCAGGATCGTGTTGCCATCCTGCCGCACGCGCGCAGCAAGGGCGTCGCGCTGGCGGTCGTGGCCGACGGCATGGGCGGTCATACCGGTGGCGCATTGGCGGCCGAGCAGGTGATCCACACCACCAAGAACAATCTCGATCATTTCGCGCCGGCCGAGGAAAGTGCGCGCTGGCTGCTGGAAAACAGCATGCGCGAGGCGCACACGATGATCAAGGCTTCCCGTTTCATGAACGAAAAGGATCCGCACAGCACGGCGGTGATGTTGTTGCTGCAGCCGGGGCGGGTGACCTGGGGGCATTGCGGCGACAGTCGTCTGTATCGCTTCCGCGACGGTCGCTTACTCGGGCGTACCGTCGATCACTCTTTCGTCGAGCACCTGGTGGCCATTGGCAAGATCACGCCGGAGCAGGCGGAAACCCATCCCAACCGGAATGTGCTGATGACCTCGCTGGGCGGCCAGGACGAACCGCGCTTCGACTTTGGCGAAACCGACGACCTGCGCGCAGGCGACAGTTTCATGCTGTGTTCGGATGGCATCTGGGCCTACTTCGACGAGGCCGAGATGGGCGCCCTGATCAAGCAGAATTCAGCGCGCATGGCCTGCGAGAAGATCATCGAACTGGCGCGTCAGCGCGCCGCCGGCAGCGGCGACAACCTCTCCCTGGCCGTGATCCGCCTGCTGGAGATCGAGGTGCCGAAAAATCGGCCGCCGGCCGGCTTCGTGCCGCGTACGGCGAGTTAACGAAAAAGCGGCCTGCAGGCCGCTTTTTTCATTCCGGGGAGGCTCAGCCTTTTCGGCCGAGGCCGCCGAGCAGTGCCGCCACCACCCGTTTCGGCTTGTGCGGGTCGGCCTTGGCCGGGGCATTGGGCGAATCCGGCACTTCGCCGTGCGGCTGGGGTGAGGCTTCGTAGGGTTTGCTGAAATCGAAGCCGTCGGCGGCGATCATCGGATTGCGCCGGGGGCGGTCCGGACGGTCCCGGCGTTCGCTACGTTCGCTGCGCTCCGGCCGGGTGGCCAGCGGTGCCTTGGGCGGCGGTGTACGCTTCTTCTTGTTTCCCGGCGGGTATTCGTATTCCGGTTCCGGTTCGAAGCCGGCCACTTCAACCTGTTCGATCGGGCGCTTGATCAGCTTCTCGATATCCATCAGGTACACGACTTCGTGTGCGCTGACCAGCGAGATGGCATTACCCGTCTTGCCGGCGCGGCCCGTGCGGCCGATGCGGTGCACGTAGTCTTCCGGCGTGTGCGGCAGTTCGTAGTTGATCACGTAGGGCAGGTCGTCTACATCGAGGCCGCGGGCGGCGACGTCGGTGGCGATCAGCGCGTGCGTTTCGCCGGCCTTGAAGGCGTCGAGCGCCTTGATCCGGTCGAGCTGGCTCTTGTCGCCGTGAATGGCGTCGGCCTTGATGCCGGCGCGCTGCAGTTCGCGGGTCAGGCGCGAACAGCCCTGCTTGGTGCGCATGAAGACGATGCACTGGCGGATTTCGCCGGACTTGAGCAGCTTGGTCAGCAGGCCGCGCTTGCCGTATTCGGACACCGGATGCACGCGGTGGGTGATGGTGTCGGAAACCTGATTGCGGCGGGCGACTTCGACCAGTACCGGCGACTGCAGCATGGTGTCGGCGAGCTTCTTGATCTCTTCCGAGAAGGTGGCCGAGAACAGCAGGCTCTGACGTTGCGCCGGCAGCATGTTGAGGATGCGGGTGACGTCCGGGATGAAGCCCATGTCGAGCATGCGGTCGGCTTCGTCGAGGACCAGTGCCTGTACGGAGTTGAAGCTGACGCTCTTCGATTCGACGTGGTCGAGCAGCCGACCCGGCGTGGCGACGAGGACTTCGACGCCCTTCTTCAGTTCGGCAATTTGCGGCTTGATGTCGACACCGCCGAAGGCGCACATGGCGCGGATCGGCGTGTGCTTGCTGTAGGCCTTGACCGATTCGAACACCTGCAGCGCCAGTTCTCGCGTCGGTGCCAGGATCAGCGCGCGCACCGGGTGCTTGGCCGGCGACGGGCTGCTGCTGGCAAACGGCAGGATGCGCTGCAGGATCGGCAGCGTGAAGGCGGCGGTCTTGCCGGTGCCGGTCTGGGCGCCGCCCATGATGTCCTTGCCGCTGATGACGAGCGGGATGGCCTTGGCCTGAATCGGCGTCGGCTTGCTGTAGCCCATGTCGTTGAGGGCGCGCAGCAATTCGGGCGCGAGGCCGAGGTCGGCGAAGGTGATTTCTGGGACTGCTTCCGCAGGCGGGGGGCTGACCGTGTTGTCAGCTAACGTATTGATTTCAGACATGGGCCAGAATTATACCCGCGAAGGCGCTTGCATATCGGGCGAGTTTGCGCAAGGCCGGCGTTCGCTTCAGGAAATCTGCGCCATCGCCTGCAGTTGCTCGCGATTGATCGGTTTGACCAGGATATCGTCGAAGCCGACGGCGAGGAAACGCGCACGCTCCTCAGGAAAGGCGTGTGCGGTGTAGGCAATGATCCGGATGTCGCGCCCGACATATTGCTGGCGCAAGCGTTCGCAGGTTTTCTCGCCGCTGAGGCCGGGCATGCTGATGTCGAGCAGAACCAGCCGGAAGTCATGGCGGGCAGCAAGTTCTAGGGCGCTGTCGCCGTTGTCGGCCTCGTGCGTCTGCCAGCCCATCTTGCGTAGCAGGGTCGTGGCAATCAGGCGGTTGGTCGGGTGGTCGTCGACGATCAGTGCCAGGTGCTCACTCATCCTTTGCTTTCTTCGGCATCAATACGGTGAAGGTCGCCCCTCGGCCCGGTTCGGATTCGACGCTGACCTGGCCACCCATGTGGGTGACGAGTTGCCTGACCAGCGCCAGTCCGAGGCCGGTGCCGCCGTGTTCGCGGGTGAGGAAGTTTTCCAGTTGCTTGAATTTCTCGAAGATCACTTCCTGGTCCTCGCGGGCGATTCCCGGGCCGGTGTCGCGCACGTAGATGGCGATCCATTCCTTCTCGTCGCGGGCGCCGAGCACGACGCTGCCTTGCTGGGTGAATTTGATGGCGTTGCTGAGCAGGTTGTTGATGATCTGGCGCAGGCGGGTTGCGTCGGTCTGCAGATAGTCGGGCAGGTCGGCGGCGAGGTGCAGCGAGATGGCCAAGCCCTTGGCTTCCGCGCTGCTGCGATGCACGGCCAGCGTGTTTTCCAGGAAACCGTGCAGGGGAACCTCGTTCTGCTGGAACTGCATCTCGCCGGCTTCGATCTTGGCCAGGTCGAGGATTTCGCTGACCAGGGTGAGCAGGTGTTCGCCGCTTTGGTGGATGATCTTGGCGTATTCGAGATGCTCCGGCGATTGCAGGTCGCTGCGCAGCAGGTCGGCAAAACCGAGAATGCCGTTCAGCGGCGTCCGCAACTCGTGCGAGACGGTCGCCAGGAAGGCGGATTTGGCGCGGCTCGCCTGTTCGGCTTTCTCCCGGGCTTCTTCGAGGCGCTTGAACGACTCCTCGACGGAGTCGGCCATGGCGTTGAAGGAGTGGGCGAGTTCGCCCATTTCGTCCCTCGCCGAGTCGTCCAGGCGGCGGCGCAGGTCGCCGTCGCGGAAGGCGCGGATGCCGTCGATCATTGAGGTGATGCGGGCGGTCAGCAGGTTGGCCATCCAGATGGCGATGAAAATGACCACGACGACCATGGCCACGGTCGATCCCCACAGGCCGATCGCGGTGGTGGTCAGGCTCTGTTCGATGCCGTCCAGCAGGTCGCTGCGTTGGGCCTTGAACTGGCGGTCCTTTTCGCCGACCAGGGTATTGATCTTTTCGGCCGTGTCGGTCGCGGCCTTGTGGAAATCATCGACATTGGCGCCGATGGTGACGAATCCGAAACCCTGCGGCGTCTTGCCGTACTGGCCGGTGTAATAGGGAATCGCGGCCGCCGTGGTCAATTTCCACAGGCCGGAGAAGAAGATCACGAAGGAGCCCGAACCGCCGTGTTCGGTCAGTGCATTCCAGCCGTCGCATTGGGGCGAGAAGTTGAGGTAGCGGCAGTCCAGGCCGAGGGTGCCGGCCTTGATCTGCTCGGGCGCCGGCTTGCGGGTCAGGCGCTGGTCGCGGAAGGGGGGAACGTCGGCCAGGAATTCATGTGAGGGCTTGCCGCTGGCCTGCCATTCGGCGTAGAGCTCGGTGTCCAGCCACGGGGTGACCGGGTGGCCGGTCTCCGGGTCGTAGCCGACGATCATGTAGTCGCGTGGGTGGGAAATCGAGCGGCTTTTGTGGTCCCAGATGAAGGCGTAGTTGCCCTTGATCGCGTCGATGATCGGTGTGTAGCGCTCGGCTGTCGGCATCAGCCGGTCGGTGAACTGGCGGATGTGGTCGTGATCGAGTGCCAGCGTGACGTAGCCGGTGATCTGGCCGTTGCGCACCACCGGCGTGGCCCAGCGGACGATGCCGCGGAAACGCTTGCCGACGGGATTTTCGGTGCCGGCGTAGGCGGCCTTCTCCGGGGCGAAGGGCAGGCCGATCTTTTCCAGTCGTTCCGGGATATAGGGGCCGATCAGGTCGGTGCGGACGTAGGCGCCGATGACGTCGGAAACGTAGATTTCGCCGGGCTTGAGCTTTTTCAGCTCGGCGAAGTAGGTTTCGGCGCGAACGAAGGTGTTGCGGCGTTCGCTGACGTTCCTCAAGGTCCGGTCGGTCAGGTCGCCCTGAGTGACCTTGATTTTTTCGTTGCCCGCCAGATCGACGTAAGTCATTTCGACGAACAGCGGCGTGACTTCGGGTTCGCCCAGGTATTCCGGCGGCCGCAGGTGGAAGTCGCGTGCGTTGTCGGGCAGGATGGGCCGTGTCAGCTTGGTTTCCTGGGTGACCGACTCGACCGGTTCCCATGATTTGGTATCGGGGGCGAGCCGCCAGGGGCCGTGCCGGTACAGTGTGCGCTTGCGCTGTGCCAGGAAGCGTCGGAAGGCGGCTTCGCTGAGGTCGCTGTCGGCCGCCTGCAGGATGTCGGCGTCGCGGGCATAAAGGAAACGGGCGATGTTGCGGGCAGCGTCGGTGGTCAGGGTCTCGATTGCCTCACGCGAACGCTCGTCGAGTGCCTTGATCGAGTCCGCGGTGACCGTCTTGCCGATTTCCTGGATGGTCTGCAGCGAGGTGTCGGCCATGTCCGCCGCCTTTTGCGACACGGCATCGCCCAGGCCCTGCGCCGTGTACCAGGCGAACCAGGCCAGCAGGAGCAGCGGCACAACCTTGATCAGGACGAAGATGACGATCAGCTTGCCGCGGATTCCGTGCAGAAATTTCGGCAGCCGGTTCTTCATGTATGTCTCTTGGCGGGCGCGGTTGTGGTCAGGCCGGGCTTACTTGTTCTCTGCGCTGGCTGGCGGTGCTGGGTCGGCGGCCGGGGCGGCCGGTGTGACGGCGGCGCTGCCGGCTTCCGTTTCGGTCGTCGTCGCCGGGCGTCGGCGCTTCACGCCGGGCGGTTCCGGAGGCGGGAGCTGCGGGGCTATGGTTTCCAGCTGGTTTTCCCGCATGTATTCGTCCATTTCCCGCCAGCCGGTATACACGCTGGCCTTGGGCAGCCAGCTGTAGATTGCGTAGCAGTCCTCGATGGCCCGCCCGGAATGCCGGCAGGCGCTGCCGACAGCCTTGCCTTCGGCGTCGATCTTGGCTTCCTTGAGCGCCGGGTTCTCGATGCCGAGCTTGGCGGTCACCTGGTCGCAACCGGCCAGCACCATGGCGGTCAGGCTGAGGATGAGGGCGTGCTTGATCATGCGGGGGATTCTCGCATATCTGTCACCAATCTGTCGAAATCTGACCGCCCGGCTAGGCGTTATAATGCGACGACGTTTTTTGTTAGGTGTTGCACATGCTGCGTGTTGTTCGTCCCTTGTTGATTGTTTCCTCCCTGCTGCTGGCTGTGCCGGGCCATGCCGCCAAAGCACCGGCCAAGGCCCCGGCCGTTGAACCGACGTTGGCACATAATCTCGATGCCGCCAACGAAGCCCGTCTGACTGAGATCGTCGAGCGTTATCGCAAGGAAACCGGCAACTCGATTCGCCTGGTCCGGATCGAGAAAGGCGACAAGCCGGCGACCTTGAACCTGCTCAGTCGCTACCAGATGAGCGATGTGCTCAGTCAGCCGAAGGATTTCGTGCCGCTGCACTCGATGATGAGCCGGGCCGGCGTGCCGCTGTCGCTGAGCCTGTCCGAAGTGCTCAAGCCGGGCGTCACCGATGCCCGCGGCCGGCTGGTGGCCTTGCCGGTGCTTTATTCGACGCCGGTGCTGTTCTATAACAAGAACGCCTTCCGCAAGGCCGGTCTGAATCCCGATGTGGCGCCCCGGACCTGGTTCGAAATGCAAGGCTATCTCGACAAGCTGCAATCCGCCGGTTACGACTGTCCGTACACCTCGTCGTGGCCGGTCTGGGTGCATATCGACAATGTCAGCGCCGTTTCCGGGGTGCCGGCCACCGACGCCAAGGGCGGACTGCGGTTCAACGCCCTGCCGCAGGTCAAGCATGTGGCGATGATGGCGACCTGGAGCAAGGCCCGCTATTTCCGCCAGTTCGGTCATGGCAACGAAGCCAGCCAGCGTTTCCGCGACGGTCAGTGCGCGATTATCACCACCGATTCCCGCGAGCATGCCGATTTCCAGGATGCGCGCGGGGTCGAGCTGGGTGTTGCCCCGCTGCCTTATCACGACGACGTCTATGGCGGTCGCCGGCCGACGCTGGCCGACGGGCCATCGCTGTGGGTGGGAGCCGGCAAGTCGGCGGCCGAATATCGTCAGGCTGCGCGTTTTGTTTCCTTCCTGCTGTCGCCGGAAATCCAGATCGAACTGGTGCGTAACCACGGCGGCCTGCCGATGACCGAAGCGGCGCGCCTGGCTTCGCTCAGCCGCTTGTTGCAGGACGGCAAGCAGGCGCTCGACGCAGCCTACGCCTCGCTGCAGGGCAAGGCCGAGACGCCGTCGCTGCGGGTCAGCAACGTCGATGGCGCCCGTATCATCGCCGACGAAGAGTTGAGCGCCGTCTGGGCAGACGAGAAGCCGGCCAAGGCTGCGCTCGACACGGCGGTCAGCCGCGGCAACTCGGTACTCGGCGCACGCCCCGCCCTGAAGAAGGCGCAACCTTTCTGAGCCCATTGCGCCTGCCGCGCTGGATTGCCCATCGGGGCGGCGGCGCGCTGGCGCCTGAAAACACCCTGGCCGGCATCCGTCTGGCAGCCCGGATGGGATTCCGGGCCGTCGAGTTCGACGTGATGCTGAGCGCCGATGACTCGCCCTTCCTGATTCACGACGAAACCCTGGAGCGCACCACCAACGGCCGTGGCGAGGTCTGCCGGACCACCGACCGGGAACTGGCGGCGCTCGACGCCGGTGCCGGCGAACGGGTACCGACCCTGCGCGAGGCGGCGCTGCTTTGCCGGCGACTGGGCCTGCGCGCCAATGTCGAAGTCAAGCCGGCACGGGGGCAGGCGCGGCAGACTGCCGAAGTGGTCGCCCGCCAGGCGCAGACCCTGTGGGGCGACGATCCGCTGCCGCCGCTGTTGTCCTCGTTCTCGCTGGAAGCCCTTGAAATCTGTCGCGACCTCGCCCCGGAACTGCCGCGGGGCGTGCTGTTCGAAACCTTGCCCGACGATTGGCCGGATGTGGTTCGCCATCTCGGGGCCGTCTCCGTTCATTGCGACGCGACACGACTGAGCGCGGAACAGGTGGCAGCGGTTCGCCGGCAGGGGTTGCCGCTGTGCTGCTACACGGTCAACGCGATAGCGCAGGCAGAGCGCCTGCTGGCCTGGGGAGTGAGCAGCCTGTTTACCGACCGTCTCGATCTTTTTGCGGCGGACGCTGCCGCCTGAGCGCGGATCGGCATTTTTTCTTTTAAAATCACAGGTTCCGTATTCTTCGAGCCCAAGGGGCAGATCGTTCATGAAAAGCGCCGAAATCCGCCAGAAATTCCTCGACTTCTTTGCCGCCAAGGGCCACCAGATCGTCTCCTCCAGTTCGCTGGTGCCGCACGACGATCCGACGCTGCTGTTCACCAACGCCGGCATGAACCAGTTCAAGGACGTCTTCCTCGGTTTCGACAAGCGCCCGTACAACCGTGCGACGACCTCGCAGAAATGCGTGCGTGCCGGCGGCAAGCACAACGACCTCGAAAACGTCGGCTACACCGCCCGCCACCACACCTTCTTCGAGATGCTCGGCAACTTCAGCTTCGGCGACTACTTCAAGCGCGACGCGATCAAGTACGCCTGGGAACTGCTGACCGAGGTCTACAAGCTGCCCAAGGACAAGCTGATGGTCACGGTGTACGCCGAGGACGACGAGGCCTACGACATCTGGCACAAGGAAGTCGGCGTGCCGGCCGAGAAGATCGTGCGCATCGGCGACAACAAGGGCGCCCGCTACGCCTCCGACAACTTCTGGATGATGGGCGACACCGGCCCCTGCGGCCCGTGCACGGAAATCTTCTACGACCACGGCCCGCAGCACTGGGGTGGCCCCCCGGGATCGCCGGAAGAAGACGGCGACCGCTTCATCGAAATCTGGAACAACGTCTTCATGCAGTTCAACCGCGACGAGCAGGGCGTCATGCATCCGCTGCCCAAGCCGTCGGTCGATACCGGCATGGGCCTGGAGCGCATCTCCGCCGTGTTGCAGGGCGTGCATGCCAACTACGAAATCGACCTGTTCCAGGCACTGATCGCCGCCGCTGCCCGCGAAACCAGCGACGCCGACATGAATTCGCCGTCGCTCAAGGTGCTTGCCGACCATGTCCGTGCCTGCTCCTTCCTGATCGCCGATGGCGTCATCCCGGGCAATGAAGGCCGTGGCTACGTGCTGCGCCGCATCATTCGCCGCGCCATCCGCCACGGCTACAAGCTCGGCGCCCGCGCCGCCTTCTTCCACCGCATCGTCCCCGATCTGGTCGGCGAGATGGGCGAGGCCTATCCTGAACTCAAGGAAAACCAGGCCAAGATCGTCGCCACGCTGAAGCAGGAAGAAGACCGCTTCTTCGCGACGATCGAGAACGGCATGGAAATCCTCGAAGGCGAACTCGCTGCGATGGCCGCCAAGGGCGTCACCGTCTTCAACGGCGAAACCGCGTTCAAACTGCACGATACCTACGGCTTCCCGCTCGACCTGACCGCCGACATCTGCCGCGAGCGCAACGTCACCGTTGACGGCGCCGCCTTCGACGCCGCCATGGCCCGCCAGAAGGAACAGGCGCGTGCTGCCGGCAAGTTCAAGATGGCTACCAATCTGGAATACGCCGGTACGGAAACGACTTTCCACGGCTACGAGTCGCTCGAGGCGCGCGGCAAGGTGCTGGCGCTGTACAAGGACGGTGCGGCGGTCGATGAGCTGCACGAAGGCGATCTCGGTGTCGTCGTCCTCGACCACACCCCGTTCTACGCCGAATCCGGCGGCCAGTGCGGCGACCGTGGCGAACTCAAGGGCGTTGGCGGCATCTTCGCGGTCGAAGACACGCTGAAGATCCAGGCCGCCGTGTTTGGCCACCACGGCATCCTCAAGACCGGCAAGCTGGCGGTCGGCCAGGAAGTCGGCGCCCGGGTCGATGCCGGCGCCCGCGCCGCCACCGCCCGCAACCATTCGGTCACCCACCTGATGCACAAGGCGTTGCGCGAAGTGCTCGGCGGCCATGTCCAGCAGAAGGGCTCGCAGGTCGATCCGGACAAGACCCGTTTCGACTTCGCCCACAATTCACCGATGACTGCCGAGGAAATCCGCGAGGTCGAGGAAATCGTCAATGCCGAGATCCTCGCCAACGCCGCCACCGACAGCCGCGTCATGGGCCTCGAAGACGCGCAGAAATCCGGCGCGATGATGCTTTTCGGTGAAAAGTACGGTGATGAAGTGCGCGTCGTCGCCATCGGTTCCTCCAAGGAATTGTGCGGCGGCACCCACGTCGCCCGCAGCGGCGACATCGGCCTGTTCAAGATCGTCTCCGAAGCCGGCGTCGCCGCCGGTGTGCGCCGCGTCGAAGCGGTCACCGGGACCAATGCGCTGGCTTATGTCCAGGAGCAGGCGACCCGCGTCGCCGGCATTTCGGCGCTGTTGAAGACGCAGCCGGACGATATCGCCGAGCGCATCGCCGGCATGCTCGACAACGTCCGTTCGCTGGAAAAGGAACTGGCCCGTCTGAAGTCCAAGCTGGCCGCCTCGCAGGGCGACGACCTGGCCGCCGCAGCGGTCGAGGTCAAGGGCGCCAAGGTGCTGGCGGCGACCCTCGACGGCGCCGACGTGGCGACGCTGCGCGAAACCATGGACAAGCTCAAGGACAAACTCAAGTCGGCGGCGATCCTGCTGGCCTCGGTGGCCGACGGCAAGGTGACGCTGATTGCCGGCGTCACTGCCGACCTGACCGGCAAGGTCAAGGCCGGCGAACTGGTCAACCAGGTCGCCCAGCAGGTCGGCGGCAAGGGCGGCGGGCGTCCGGACATGGCGCAGGCTGGCGGTACGCAGCCGGAAAACCTGCCGGCGGCGCTGGCGTCGGTCAAGTCCTGGGTCGAGGGCAGGCTGTGAAGCGCCTGCTGCTGATCGCCGCGCTGGCCGCCGGGCCGGCGCTGGCTGCCGAACTCGACCGGACGCCGGTAGAGGCTGTGACTGCAGATGGTCAGGCGGTCCGCCTCTTTCCGAACGGTCGCTGGGAGTACGTCGATCAGGCCAAGGCGGCCGAGGCGCAGAAGATCGCCGCCGAATACCCGGAAAACAAGACGCGTCCCATCGAGTCGCAGGGCATCATGGTCGGCGGTGTCGGCCGCTACGTGATGCCGGGCGACAAGGATTACAACCGCGGTTCGCTGAATCCCAAGCTGCGCTGAGCGTTCAGCGCAGCAAACGGTCGTCCGGGATTTCCCGGACGCATTCCCCGTCGATGAAATCGCCGCCGCCGGTCTGGCCCGGCATCGGCGCGGCTTCGCGCATGGCCTTGCGCAGGGCGCGGGTCTTCCACCAGAACCAGCCGGCGAAGAGCAAGCCGCCGACGGCGGCCACGGCCAGCGCCACCAGCGAAAACATCAGCGCCAGTACGATCAGTACGCCGGTCAGGATGAAGGCAACGATCCGCCCGAACAGGGTTTGCGGCGGGCGGACGAAGTTGTTGCGGGCGTGAAAGTGATTCATCGTGGCTGAAAGGCTTGGGAAAACAGGCTGCCATTGTGCCGCAGCATCCTGACGGCGTCTGTGTTGTCTTGTCGCTGCTTGTGTAACCGTAGCCTCAAGCGGATTTTTCCTGGGTCAGGCTGTTGGCCCATTGCAGGGCGCCGGTCTGTGCCCGGTTGAGGGCCTTGGGGCCGATGGCCGGCAGGCGGGCAAAGCAGTTGGCCAGGCGCGACAGGTCGCCGCTCTCGCTGCACTCGGCCAGGCTGAGCAGGTCGGCCAGCGGGCCGGTGTCGTCGCACAGCGCGCCTTTGACATCGTCGCCGAGGCCGAGCGGGGCGACGATCTCGCGGATCGGCTGGCCGACCAGCACCGGCATCAGCGACATGATGCCGACCATGAAGGCCTTGTCGGCGAAAGCCGGGCTGGCCGGTTCGACTTCGGCGGCCAGCAGTTCCATCAGGCGGCCGCGGGTTGCTGCCAGTTGCAGCAAGGGGCTGGCGGTGCCGTTCTGGCTGCCGGAGGCGAACAGCAGGAGTTGCAGCCAGCGTTGCAACTGGCGCCGGCCGAGCACGGCGATGGCGTGGCCCAGCGAAGTGATCGTTTCGGTAGTGCCGCTGCCGACCGAATTGGTCATGCGCAGCAGGTTCATGGTCAGGCCGGGCTCGGGCTTCAGCGCCTGTTCAATCGCGCCGGTATCGGCGTCCGACAGCAGCAGGCCCATCAGCTTCATCAGCGAAAGCTGGGAATGGTCGAGCTTGCGGCCGGCGATGATGGTCGGCTTGGCGAAGTAATAGCCCTGGAACAGCGAGAAGCCGAGCTTCATGCATTGTTCCATCTGTTCCCGGGAGTCGACCTTTTCGGCGAGCAGGATCTTGCCGCTCGGTTTCAGCTTCATCGCCAGTTGCATCAGTTCGATACGGCTGAGCGGCTGGATGTCGACCTTGACGATCTCCACCAGCGAGAGCAGTTCCGCGTATTCCGGCGCCAGCTGGATGACGTCATCGAGCGCCAGCGTGAAGCCGGCGGCCTTCAACATCCGGCAGCGGTCGACGACGGCTTCGCTGGGCGGAACGGTTTCGAGGATTTCCAGTACCACCGACTGGCGCGGCAGCAGTTCCAGCATGTCGCTGAACAGGAATTCCTCGTCGACGTTGATGAAGCCCCGGCAGTTGCCGAGGGCCGCTTCGACGCCAAGTTCGCTGAAGGCATTGGCGATGACCGTGGCGGTTGCCGCGACGCCGTCGGTGACGACGGCGGCGTTGCCGCTGCCGTTGCGGAAGAGGAGTTCGTAAGCGTGGAGCCGCTGGTCGCGGTCAAGAATGGGTTGGCGTCCGAGAAAAAGCTGGTCGGCGGCGTCGCTCACGAAATCTCCTTAGAACGGCAGTTGTATCCCCGGCCAGACGGCGTTCAGCGCCTGCCGGAACCCGGCCTGGATGCGCACCAGTGCTTCGGCGTTGTCCGCCTCGAAGCGCAGCACGACCACCGGCGTCGTGTTCGACGGCCGGGCCAGGCCGAAACCATCCTCGTATTCTACGCGTACGCCGTCGATGGTGATGATCTCGTCGGCGCCGTCGAAGCGCCCTTCGGCCTTGAGCTTGTCGATGAGGGCGAAGGGTTCGCCTTCGGCCATCTTGATGTTCAGTTCCGGGGTTGACGGCGAATTCGGCAGGGCTTTCAGCGGGGCATTGACGTCGGCCGAACGGCTCAGGATTTCGAGCAGGCGGGCGCCGGTGTACAGGCCGTCGTCGAAGCCGTACCAGCGTTCCTTGAAGAAGGTATGGCCGGACATCTCGCCGGCCAGCGGGGCGCCGGTTTCCTTGAGCTTGGCCTTGACCAGCGCGTGGCCGGTATTCCACATCAGCGGCGTGCCGCCGTGCTGCTTGATCCACGGGGCCAGCAGGCGCGTGCATTTGACATCGTAGATGATGGTGCCGCCCGGCACGCGCGACAGCACGTCGGCGGCGAACAGCATCAGCTGGCGGTCGGGGAAGATGATCTCGCCGTCCTTGGTGACGACGCCGAGGCGGTCGCCGTCGCCGTCGAAGGCGATGCCGATTTCGGCGTCGGTGTCCTTGAGCGCCTGGACCACGTCGGCCAGGTTTTCCGGCTTGGACGGATCGGGGTGGTGGTTGGGGAAGTTGCCGTCAACCTCGCAATACAGCGGCACGATTTCGCAACCCAGGCGCTTGAACAGCTCCGGTGCGACCGCGCCGGCGACCCCGTTGCCGCAATCCATGACGATCTTCAGCGGCCGCGCCAGCTTGACGTCGCCGACGATCTTGTCGATGTAGGCGGCAACGACATCGGCGCTGCGCTTGCTGCCCTGGCCGCTGCGTACCTGGCCGGCCTCGATGCGCCGTTTCAGGTCCTGGATCGCGTCGAGCGCCAGCGTCGTGCCGGCGATGACCATCTTCAGGCCGTTGTAGTCCGGCGGGTTGTGGCTGCCGGTGACCGAGACGCAGGAATTGCAACCGAGTTCGTAGGCGGCGAAGTAGGTCAGCGGGGTCGGCACGCAGCCGACGTCGATGGCTTCACAGCCGGCGGCCATGATGCCGTCCATCAGCGCACCGGCCAGTTCCGGTCCCGACAGGCGACCGTCGCGACCGACGGCGATGGCCGTCTGGCCCTGTTCGAGCGCCAGCGTGCCGAGTGCCTGGCCGACTTGACGGACGACATCGGCGGTCAGCGATTTGTTGACGATCCCACGGATGTCGTAGGCCTTGAAGATTTCTGCGGGAAGAGGTTGGCTCATGATGGGCGCTTATGACGTTTCGAAAAGGAAGAAGTGTAAAAGCCTTTGCGGGAGCCAGTCCAGCCGTCCGGGGAAGCTGCCGCCGACAAAGCCGACGTGACCGCCGTCGGCCGGTTGTTCAAGGCGGACGCAGGCGGCCACATCGGCGGCGCCGGGCAAGAAGCGGGCCGGCAGGAAGGGGTCGTTCTTCGGATTGACCGCCAGTGCCGGGACGGCAATCGATTTCAGGAAGGGCTTGGCCGAGCAGCGCCGCCAGTAATCGTCGGCGCCGGCAAAGCCGTGCACCGGGCCGGTGACCGCGTCGTCGAACTGCCACAGGTTGGCGGCGTGGCGCATCCGGGTTTCGTCGAAAATGCCGGGGAAGCGGCGCAGGCGCTCGGCCGAGACGGCTTTCAGCGTACCCAGGAAGTGCCGGGTATAGACGCGGTTGAAACCGCGCGCCAGGTGGTGGCCGCAGGCGGCGAGGTCGAGCGGCGCGCACATCGCGGCGACGCCGGTGACCACCTCGGCGGCGGCTGTGCCGTGTTCGCCGGCCCACTTGAGCAGTGCGTTGCCGCCGAGCGAGACGCCGGCCGCGTGCAGTCGCCGGCCGCCGCGCCCGGCCTGGACACGGCGCAGGATCCAGTCGATCTCGTCGCTGTCGCCGGAATGGTAGGCGCGCGGTTGCCGGTTGAGTTCGCCCGAACAGCCGCGGAAATGCGGCAGCACCAGGCGCCAGCCGGCGGCCCGGCAGGCGTGCGCGGTCGAGATCGCGTAGTGGCTGTGCGAACTGCCTTCGAGGCCGTGGAAAAGCACCAGCGTCGGTGCGTCGTCCGGCGCATCGAGAAAATCGACGTCGATGAAATCGCCGTCCGGCGTCGGCCAGCGCTCGCGGCGCAACGGCAGCGGGCGCGGCTTGATCAGCAGCGGCCACAGCGTCTGCAGGTGGCCGCCGGGCAGCCACGAGGGCGCGTGATACGGGGGCGGGTGAGTGCTCAATGCAGCGTGTGCGGCACGGCGTCGGCCATCGCCTGGTGGCCGTCGTCGGCAGCCGAGGCGTGGCGGCTGGCCAGGCGCCAGCCGTGGGCACCGCGGACATAGACGTGAGTGACGTGCAGCGGCCCGTGCGGCGACGGGTCGTCGCCGACAAACAGGATTTCGGTCAGGTGATGGACCGCCATCACCGTGCCCTGCCAATGAGCGATGCGCTCGGGCTGGATACGCAGACGGGCGTTGGCGAAGATGCTGCGCCAGCTTTCGCGGATCGGCACGATACCGGTCAGGCGCACTCCGGTCGGATGCACGCACAGGGTTTCGTCGTCCTCGCACCAGTAGTGCATCAACAGGTCGGCATCGCCGCCGGTCAGGGCGTCGTAGAAGGCAATTTCCAGGTCGTCGGGCGAAGCGAAGGTGATCGGCTGGCTCATGCGGGTATCCATTTCTCGCAGGCGGCGGCAACTTGCGCGGGGGTAAGCCGGTTCAGGCAATCGAGGTGGCCGAGCGGGCAGTCGCGCTTGAAGCAGGGGCTGCAGTCGAGTTTCAGGCTGAGAATGTCGGCCCGGTCGGACAGCGGCGGCGTGAAGCCGGGCGACGACGAGCCGTAGAGGGCGACGATGGGCCGGTCGACGGCGGCGGCGACGTGCATCAGCCCGGAATCGTTGCAGACGACGAAATCGGCCAAGGCGAGCAGGTCCACTGCCTGGTCGAGGCGGGTCGCGCCGCACAGGTTGCGGCAGCAGCCGGGGGCCAGCGTGGCGATTTCCTCGGCGACCGCGTGATCCTTGGGCGAGCCGAACAGCCACACGGCGTAGCCACGCCCGGCCAGGGTTCTCGCCAGTTCGGCGAAATGCGCGGCCGGCCAGCGCTTGGCCGGGCCGTACTCGGCGCCGGGACAGAAGGCGACGACCCGGGGCGGACGTTCAATGCCGAGTTCACCGAGCGTGCGTGCCTGGTCGGCGGCGGTCGAGCGCAGGCGCGGATGGGCGAGCGGCCGCTGCAACGGGGTGCCGGGCGTCTCGGCCAGTTGCATGAAGCGTTCGAGCATCAGCGGCAGGGCCGCCTTGTCGAGCGTGTGGCGGACGTTGATCAGGCCGTAGCGCGACTCGCCGGTGAAACCGACGCGTTGTGGAATGCCGGCGAGAAACGGGACCAGCGCCGACTTCAGCGAGTTGGGCAGGACCCAGACGGCGTCGTAATCGCGCACTGCCAGTTCGCGGGCCAGCCGCCAGCGCGCCTTGAGCGAGAGCTGGCCGTGGCCGAAGGGGCTGTCGACGATGTCGGCGATCTCGTCCATGCGGCGCAGCACCGGTGCCACCCAGCGCGGTGCCAGGGCGTCGATCTGCAGGCCGGGATGGCGCTCGGCCAGCCGTGCGAACAGCGGTTGCGCCATGATCGTGTCGCCGATCCACGAGGGGGCGACGATGAGGGCTTTCTTCATGTGAAAACGGCGGGTGTTGTGCCCGCCGTCCCTGTGTCAGTGATGGCCCTTGGGCGCTTCACCGGTGAAGACATACTTCGTGCTGCAGTAGGGGCAGACGACTTCGCCGGTCTTCAGCACGTCGAGGAAGACGCGCGGATGCTGGCTCCACAGGGCCGAACCCGGCTGCGGGCAATGCAGCGGCAGGTCGGACGCGGTGACTTCGACGGTCTTGTTGTCGGACATCGTTTTCTCCCCGGGATACCGATCAGACGTGGGCCAGCCAGTCGGCGTGGGCGGCCGAGCGGCCATAGACCACGTCGAAGTACTTTTCCTGCAGCGCCTTGGTGATCGGGCCGCGGTGGCCGGGGCCGATCTGGCGGTTGTCGAGTTCGCGGATCGGCGTCACTTCGGCGGCGGTGCCGGTGAAGAAAGCCTCGTCGGCGCAATAGACTTCGTCGCGGGTGATGCGCTTCTCGACGACTTCGATGCCCAGTTCGCCGGCCAGTTGCATGACCGTGGCGCGGGTGATGCCTTCCAGGCAGGCGGTCAGGTCCGGCGTGTACAGCTTGCCGTTCTTGACGATGAACAGATTCTCGCCGGCGCCTTCGCAGGCATAGCCTTCCGGATCGAGCAGCAGGGCTTCGTCGTAGCCGTCGGCGGTGGCCTCGTTGTTGGCCAGGATCGAGTTCATGTAGTTACCCGAGGCCTTGGCGCGGACCATGGTGATGTTCACGTGGTGACGGGTGTAGGACGAGGTCTTGATGCGGATGCCGCGCTGCAGGCCTTCCTCGCCGAGGTAGGCGCCCCACGGCCAGGCGGCGATGATCACGTGCACCTTGGCGCCCTTGGGCGAAACGCCCATCTTTTCCGAGCCGTAGAAGGCGAGCGGGCGCAGGTAGCCGGATTCGAGCTTGTTGGCGCGGATGACTTCCTTCTGCGCCTCGTTCAGTTCTTCCTGCGAGTACGGCATCTGCATCTGGAAGATGTGCGCCGAGCGGAACAGGCGCTCGGTGTGTTCCTTGAGCCGGAAGATCGCGGTGCCGGATTCGGTCTTGTAGGCGCGTACGCCCTCGAAGACGCCCATGCCGTAGTGCAGGGAGTGGGTGAGGACGTGGGTGGTCGCTTCGCGCCAGGGCACGAGCTTGCCATCCTGCCAAATGAAACCGTCGCGATCCGACATGGACATGGTGGGAATCTCCGTGATGCTCTCTTGAAAGCGGACGATTTTAGCCGAAATCAGCGGTTAAAATAATGCTTTTGCACAAGATGCCACCGATGATCTGGAAGCCGAACGTGACTGTCGCCGCCGTGGTTTTCCGCGACGGGAAATTCCTGCTGGTCGAGGAGGAAACCGAAACCGGGCTGGCCTTCAATCAGCCGGCCGGTCACCTCGAACAAGGCGAAGCGCTGGTCGATGCGGTGATCCGCGAAACGCTCGAGGAAACGGCCTACCACTTCAAGCCGACGCATCTGGTCGGTGTGTATCACTGGCGGCATCCGGCCAAGGATGTCACCTACCTGCGTTTTGCCTTTACCGGCGAATTGCGCGGCTACGACGCCGGTCGCCAGCTCGACGACGGTATCGTCGGCGCCTGCTGGCTGACCCTCGACGAAGTCCGGGCCACGCAGGCGCGCCATCGCAGCCCGCTGATCCTGCGCTGTTGCGAGGACTGGCTGGCCGGCAAGCGGCATCCGCTCGATCTGCTGGTGCATTACGACTGATGCGTCGGCTGTTCGTGCTGCTGGCCTTTTTCGTGCTGCCGGCGGTGGCCGGCGAGGCACGGGTGGCCGTCTGTCACGGTTACAGTTGCGTCGCCCAGGCAGAGATCGTCTACTCCGCCGCGCAGATGGACGAAATCCGGCGCTTGCTGCTTGCCGCCGCCGATGCGCCGGGGGAACGCGATGTCCTGGCCGAGGTCGTAGGACGGTTGTATCGATGGGGCGGCGAGCAGTCGGCGATCGCCAACGACCGCGCCGGCAATCACGCGGATGGCTACGTGGCGGGCAGGATGGATTGCATCGATCACTCGACTTCGACCACCCGCCTGCTGCAGTTGCTGGACGAGCGCAAATGGCTGCGCTGGCATAGGGTGCTGGAACCGCAGGCGCGATATTTTCTGGGGCTGATCGCCAACCACTGGTCGGCGGTCATCGAAGCGAGCGACGGCGGACGTTACGTCGTCGATAGCTGGTTTGTGAACAACGGAGAGCCGGCGGTGATCCTGCCGCTGGACGAATGGAAGAAAGGGGCTGGGCCCGATGTCTAAGGGAACCGTGGTAGTAGGATTGTCGGGCGGTGTCGATTCGTCGGTCGCGGCGCTGCTGTTGAAGCGCCAGGGCTGGAAGGTGATCGGCCTGTTCATGAAGAACTGGGAAGACGACGACAACGACGAATACTGCTCGACGCGTCAGGACCTGATCGACGTGATGAGCGTCGCCGACGTCATCGGCATCGACGTCGAGGTGGTCAATTTCGCCGCCGAGTACCGTGACCGCGTGTTCGCCGAGTTCCTGCGCGAATACCAGGCCGGGCGCACCCCGAATCCGGACATCCTGTGCAACTCGGAAATCAAGTTCAAGGCTTTCCTCGATCACGCCATGCAACTGGGCGCCGAAAAGATCGCCACCGGCCACTACGCCGGCGTGCGCGAGTTCAACGGCGAATACCAGTTGCTCAAGGCCGAGGACGGGACCAAGGACCAGAGCTACTTCCTCTACCGGCTGAACCAGGCGCAGCTGTCGAAGACGCTGTTCCCGCTGGCCGACCTGTACAAGCGCGAAGTGCGCAAGATCGCCGAAAGCGAAGGCCTGCACGTTGCCACCAAGAAGGACTCGACCGGCATCTGCTTCATCGGCGAGCGCCCGTTCAAGGACTTCCTCAGCCGCTACCTGCCGCCCAAGCAGGGCGAAATACGCCGCCTCGACGACGGCAAGGTGCTGGGTAGTCACGACGGCCTGATGTACCACACCATCGGCCAGCGTAAAGGCCTGCACATCGGCGGTTTGAAGGAGAAGGGCCAGCCCGGCGGTGGCGATCACGACGCCTGGTTCGTCGCCGGCAAGGACATGGAGAAAAACGTGCTCTACGTTGTCCAGGGCCACGATCACCCGGCACTGCTGCGCGACGATCTGCTCGCCGAGCAGCTGAGCTGGGTGTCCGGAGGGGCGCCGCACACCCACTGGGTATACACCGCCAAGCCGCGTTATCGCACGGCCGACCAGCCCTGCCATGTCGAGGCGGTCGATGGCGAGACATGTACGATCCGCTTCGCCGAGCCGCAGTGGGCGCTGACGCCCGGCCAGTCGGTGGTGCTTTACGAAAGCCGGGTCTGCCTCGGCGGCGGGGTGATCCGCTAGTCGTCGTCAGGCAACGCGCATCGGCGAGTGCTCGATGACGTGGCGGAAGGCGTGCAGGAGGTCGGGGTCGAATTTTTCGGCATCGGCCCCGGACATCAGGTCGATAATTTCGCTGTGCGGCCGTCCCGGATGGTAGGGGCGGCAGGCGGCCATTGCATCGTAATTGTCCGCCAGCGAGACGATGCGGGCAGGTAACGGGATCGCGGTGCCGCACAGGGCGTCGGGGTAGCCGGAGCCGTCGAAGTTTTCGTGATGATGGCGGACGATTGCCGATAGTTCGTCGCTGCGTTCATCGTCGATGGCCTTGACGATGCGTTCGCCGATCAGCGAATGCTCGTGCATGGCCTCGCGTTCTTCCGGGGAAAAACTGCCTGGCTTGAGCAGGATGCGGTCGGGAATGCCGATCTTGCCGATGTCGTGCAGGCAGGCGCCCAGGCACAGGATTTCCAGTTCGCCGGCGCTCAGTTCGATATGCGCGCCCAGCGCCCGCGCCAGTTCGATGACGCGATCCGAGTGTTGTCGGGTCCCGGCATCACGTTCACCGAGTGCGATGCTCAAGGATTTCAGGATCGGGTTCATGGGCCTCCCTGGCTTGTTGATGTCAGGGTTGACCGCGAACGGGCCGGCAAGTTCGAAGCGGTGGATGCTCAGGCCTGAGGGACGGTGTCGATGAACGACTGGCGCTGCATCAGCTTGTCGTACAGGCGGGCCAGGTTAGGGTGGCTTTCCTGCCAGGCGATGTCGGGGAAGCGCAGGCACAGGTAGCCGAGCGCCGTGCCGACGGCGATGTCGGCCAGCGAGAAATGGGTGCCCATGCAGAAGTTCTTTTCGCCCAGATGCGTTTCCATGAAGCGCAGCGTCCGCGTGATCACGTCGCGCTGGCGGGCGATCCAGTCGGCGCTCTGTTCCTTTTTCGGGCGCAGGCCTTCCATGACGGCGCTGACGGCTGCGTCGTTGAGGCCGTCGGCGACGGCTTCCCAGCGCTTGACCTCGGTGCGCTCACGGTTGGGCGCCGGCAGCAACTTGTTGTTCGGCGTGATGTTGTCGATATGCTCGACAATCACCCGCGAGTCGAACAGCGGGGTGTCGTCGTCGAGCAGCAACGCCGGAATGCGACCCAGCGGATTGATGTCGGGCACGGTGCTGCCTGCCTGACGGGGCGAATCGATCACGAAATCGTATTCCATCTTTTTTTCAGCCAGGACGATCCGGACCTTGCGGACGTAGGGGCTGGTATGGGTGCCGATCAGCTTCATCGCTTGCTCTTGGATTGGGGATGCCAATTATAGCGTATGGCGTAGCCCGTGGTCGGGCGGGTAAAATCACGCCCTTAACGATAAGGATGTTTTTATGGACTTCAATCCCCTGACCGCCATTTCCCCGCTCGACGGCCGCTACGCCGGCAAGGTCGACGCCCTGCGCGAGCACTTCTCCGAATTCGGCCTGATCCGCGCCCGCCTCAAGGTCGAGATCGAATGGCTCAAGGCGCTTGCCGCCGAGCCGCATTTCACCGAGATCGCCGCCTTTTCGCCGGCCACCGTCGCCGAATTGGACGCCCTGGTCGCCAACTTCGGGCCGGTTCAGGCGGCCGAGGTCAAGGCCATCGAAGCGACCACCAATCACGACGTCAAGGCGCTCGAGTACTGGATCAAGGACAAGACCAAGGGCAACGCCGAAGTGGTCAAGGTCAGCGAATTCATCCATTTCGCCTGCACTTCCGAAGACATCAACAACCTGTCGCACGCGCTGATGTGCCAGGGCGCCCGCCAGCAGGCCATGCTGCCGACGCTGGACAAGGTCATCGAGAAACTGCGCGAACTGGCCCATGCCTACGCCGAGATCCCGATGATGAGCCGCACGCACGGCCAGCCGGCGACGCCGTCGACGATGGGCAAGGAAATGGCCAACGTCGCCTACCGCCTGCAGCGCGCCCGCGCCCGCATCGCCCAGGTCGAACTGCTCGGCAAGATCAACGGTGCCGTCGGCAACTACAACGCCCACCTCGCTGCTTACCCCGGCTACGACTGGGAAGGCTTTGCCAGGCGTTTCGTCGAGTCGCTCGGCCTGACCTTCAACCCCTACACCATCCAGATCGAGCCGCACGACGCACTGGCCGAGCTGTTCGACGCCTTCGCCCGCGCCAACAGCATCCTGGTCGATCTCGACCGCGACGTCTGGGGCTACATCTCGCTCGGTTTCTTCAAGCAGAAGGTCAAGGCCGGTGAAATCGGTTCGTCGACCATGCCGCACAAGGTCAATCCGATCGACTTCGAAAACTCCGAAGGTAACCTCGGCCTGGCCAACGCCGTCTTGAAGCACCTCGCCGAAAAGCTCCCGATCTCGCGCTGGCAGCGCGACCTGACCGATTCGACGGTGCTGCGCAACATGGGCGTCGGCCTCGGCTACACCCTGCTCGGCTACGACTCGCTGCTGAAGGGCCTGGGCAAGCTGGAAATCAACGCCGACCTGATGCACGCCGACCTCGACGCCAACTGGGAACTGCTGGCCGAGCCGATCCAGACCGTGATGCGCCGCTACGCCGTGCCCAATGCCTACGAAAAGCTCAAGGAACTGACCCGCGGCACCCGCGTTTCGCGTGAAGGCATGCAGGCCTTCGTATCCACGCTGGATATCCCGGAAGCCGCCAAGGCCGAACTGCTGAAGCTGACGCCGTGGGATTACACCGGCAAGGCCGCCGAACTGGCCAAGCGCATCTGACACCAACGACCCCGACAGGCCGATTCGCGCTGCGGATCGGCCTTTTTCATGGAGAAAGACATGTCCTTCGCGGAAAACCTGAAGAAGCTCCCCGGCATCTCCCATCTCGCCGCCCTCAACCTGCTCGACGCCGACGGCAATGTCGTCGCCACGATCGAGAACAAGGCCGGCAGCCAGGGGTCGCTCACCGTCTACAACCACCTCGCCCAGACCTATGGTTCGATCAATGTCGAAGCCGCGAAGAAGGGCCTGGAAATCTTCGCCGAACATACCGAGGACGAACGCGCCAATCCCGGAAAACATCCGAACATCGCCCGTCTGCTGCAGATTGAGGCAGGTGCCCCGGCTTTGCGGGTCAAGCACGTATTTGCCGTTTGACTATCGTTCGATTTTGTTCACTGATTGGGTGAATATCGATCAGGTGATCGGGCGCAGCCCGTCATATAAGAAAGCTATAATTTTTTCGTTCAACAACAACGGAGAATCCCAGTCATGAAATCGAAAATCGTACTCGCTCTTCTCGCAACGACGCTGGCTGCCGGCGCACACGCCCAGGTCAAGGTCGAGGATGCCATCAAGTGGCGTCAGTCGGCCTATGCCACGATGGGCTGGAGCATGAGCCGGATCAAGGCCAATATCGACGGCACCTACAACAAGGATGACGTCGCCAAGGCGGCCAACGTGATCCAGGCCATCGCCAATTCCGGCATGGGCGCGCTCTACGTTCCGGGCAGCGACAAGGGTAAGGGCTGGGCCGATACCCGCGTCAAGCCGGCGCTGTTCACCGATGGCCCCAAGGTCGGCAAGATCGCCGGCGACTTCAACGCCGCGGCCAACGAACTGGCCAAGGTTGCCGCCAGCGGCGACGCTGCCGCCGTCAAGGACGCCTTCGGCAAGCTGGGCGGCACCTGCAAGGCCTGTCACGACGACTATCGCACCAAGCAGTAAGGTGCCTGCCTGACAGGAAACAGAACGGGGCGCCGCGAGGCGCCCTTTTCGTTAGACAAGGAGTTTCAGGATGAACAGCAAAAAAAGAATTCTGGTCTGGGATCTGCCCACCCGATTGTTTCACTGGCTATTGGTCGGTGCCGTCGTCGGTCTGGTGGTGACCGGCAAGGTCGGCGGCAACCTCATCGACTGGCATGGCAAGATCGGCCTGCTGGTGCTCGGCCTGGTCGTTTTCCGCCTGGTCTGGGGTATCGTCGGCTCGACGTACGCGCGTTTTTGCCAGTTTTTCCCGACGCCGGCCAAGATCGCGACCTATCTCAAGGGCGGCTGGCAGGCCCCGGGGCATAACCCGCTTGGCGCCTTTTCGGTGTTCGCCCTGCTCGGCGTGCTGATCTTCCAGTTGCTGACCGGCCTGGTGGCCAACGACGACATCGCCTTCGTCGGGCCGCTGTACGATCTGGTCGGGCGTGACCTGAGCAACCTGGCCACCGGTTGGCACCGTCTTTCGGTCGACGTGCTGATCGCCCTGATCGTGCTGCACCTGGCGGCGATCATGTTCTACGCGCATGTGAAGAAGGACAATCTGGTCAAACCGATGGTGCGCGGCTGGAAGGAAGTCGATCAGGGCGAACCGGCCCGGGGCGGCGGTGCGTTGGCGCTCGTGGTGGCCCTGGTGATCGCGCTGGCCGCCGTGTTTGCCGCCAGCGGTGTGTGGTTGCCCGAACCGCCGCCACCGCCGGCTGCGGTGGAAACGCCGTCCTGGTAAATGTTCAGGGAATAAATATCAACATTGGCAAGAAATGCCTTGCCTATAATTTAAGTGAGGAAAATACCGATCCGCTGAGAGGGAGGCATGTCCTACCGCGCCATTCTAGTGCTGGCCAGTCTGTTGCTGATGGCGATTTTTGCCGGCGTGGCGCAGTTCGGTGCGCGCCTGGTGGATGTCCGTCTGCAGGCCAGCCTGGAAAGCGAGGCGCTGCGCCTGAAGACGGCCTATGAATTGTCGCAGGGCGAACTGGAACAGCAGATGATGGCCCTGGCCGGCATGGTCGCCGCCGATCCGGAAGTCATCCGCCTGCTCAGGGCAGCCGGCGCCACGGTCGAAGGCGAGGGCAACGGCAGCGGCGGCGAGCAGGCCGATCTCCTGCGGCGCCAGCTTTACCTGCATTTGCGCCAGCACTGGTCCTACATGCAGAAGGAACTGGGAATCCGCCAGATGCAGTTCGTCTTGCCGGGCAGCCTGTCCTTCCTGCGCTTTCATGCACCGACCGAGCATGGCGATTCGCTGGCCGGTTTGCGCTGGCTGCTGCGCGATGTCGAGCGCAAGCGGTCGGCGGCCAGCGGTTTCGAGACGGGGCGCGCCTACGCTGGCATTCGCGGGGCGGCGCCGATCTTCGACAGCGAGGTCCGTCCGGGCGATACGCGTGCCCTGCTTGGCGTCATGGAAGTCGGCATGGCCTTCGACGGCTACATCGAGCGTTTGAGCGAGCGCACCGCCGTCGGCTTCGGCGTCCTGCTGGATCCTGCCTCAGTGACCTCGGCGATGTGGGAAAGCTACCGCCCGCCGGCACCCGGCGACCAGCCCGGCGCCTGCTGTTACCTGCTGGCGGCGTCGCGTGGCGAACTGGCCGACTGGATGGCCGAGAAGGCATTGCCCGACTACGCCGGCGTGTTCCGCAACGATCTGGTCGATCACCAGGGACAACGCTTCCAGTTGATCCGTTTTCCGCTGCGCGACTATCCGGGGCTGCAGGACCCGGCCCGGCCGCCGATCGGTTCGGTGCTGATCTGGCAGGATGTCGGCGCAATGATCGCGGCCAGCGACGAATTCAAGAAAAAAGCGTTTTTCAACCTGGTGTTCGCCTATCTGGTGACCCAGTTGCTGGTGCTGTTCCTGGTCAATCTGTCGCGTCGCGAATGGCACAACCAGTTGCTTGAGCAGACGGCGCGCGTCAAGGAACTCTCGCACCAGAACGAGGTTCTGCTGATGGCGGCCGGCGAGGGAATCTTCGGTGTCGACCGCGCGCATGTGGCGACCTTCATCAATCCCGCCGCCCAGAAGATGCTGGGGTATGCCCCGGAGGAAGTGATCGGCAACAACCTCCACGCCTTGATTCATGCGCAGCGTCCCGATGGTTCGCCGTATGACGAATCCGCCTGTCCGATTGCCCTGACGCTGGCCGACGGGCAGGCGAGAACACTGGAAGAAAACCTGTGCCGGCGCGACGGCAGCTGTTTCCCGGTGCAGATGACGGTGTCGCCGATCCGGGAAGGGGCTGTCTGCACGGGTGCCGTGGTGGTTTTCCACGACATCAGCGAGTTGAAGGAGAAGGAAGCGGCGCTGACCTGGCTGGCCAGCACCGACACCTTGACCGGACTGGCCAACCGGCGGCATTTCATCGCACAACTCGAGGCCGAGATCCGCCGCTGGCAGCGGACGGGCGTCGCGTCGGCCCTGCTGATGGTCGATCTTGACTGGTTCAAGCAGGTTAACGATACCTGGGGGCATGCGGCCGGCGACGAGGTCCTGCGTCACTTTGCCGAGGTGTTGCGCCGTTCGTTGCGCCGCGTCGATCTGCCGGGGCGGGTCGGCGGCGAGGAATTTGCCGTCCTGTTACCCGGCAGCAGCCCCGAGGATGCGCTGGTGGCGGCGGAGCGCCTGCGGCGCAATATCGAGAACGAACCGGCGACGACCTCGTTCGGCACCATTCCGTTCACGGTCAGCATCGGCGCCACCTTGCTGGATGTCGGCGACGATTCGCCCGATCAGCCCCTGCTGCGTGCCGACCGGGCGCTGTACCGGGCCAAGGCGGCCGGGCGCAACCGCGTCGAAGGCGATTTTCCGGACAGTCTTACGCCAGTTGGCGAGCCGACATCAGTTGCTTGAGCCATTGTTTCTGGGCTTCCTGACGCCGTTTTTCGGTCAGCCGCTCGACGATGCGTGCGCGTACTTCGGCGAAGGGAATCATGCCGCTGGGCAGGATTTCGTCGCAACGGATGATGTGCAGCCCCATTTCCGAGGCCAGCACTTCGCTGACTTCGCCTTCGTCCAGCGCAAATGCCGCGCTTTCGAGTTCCGGGAACAGCTGATTGCGGCGGACCACGCCGAGCAGGCCGTCTTCCAGCGCGCTGGGGCACTGCGAATGGCGCAGCGCCGCCTTGGCGAATTTCTCGGGTGAGGTGTGGGTAACGCGCAGACCGTCGAGCAGGCGGTGCGCCTGGTCGGCTTCCTGGGGCGTGTTGACGGTGATCAGGATGTGGCGCAGGCGACGGGCCTCGGGCCGGTCGAAGGCGTCCGGGTGCAGGCGGTAGTAGATTTCGGCATCGACTTCGCTGACCGGCGGCACCGCCGAAACCACGCGGTCGAGGACGGCCTCGACGCGCAGGTCGCGCTCGACCGAGGCGGCCAGCGAATGCGCGTCCAGACCGATGCGGGCCAGGTCCTGGAGGAAGCTTTCCTCGTCCGGGTAGCGCTGGCGGATTTCCGCGATCCGGGTGCGCAGGGTCGGTTCGGGGACCATGACATTGCGCGCCTGTTCGCTGGACAGGATGCGTTGCTCGATGCTGTCCTGCTTCGCGGCGACTTCGCCGAGCCGGTTGCGTTCCGGCGGGCTCAGCGTTTCGGGGGCTTTCTGGAAGAGTTCCCAGGACAGCTTCAGTTCGAGGTAGGCGCGTTCCATGGCTTCATTCCGGGGTGAGGGATTCGAGCAGGCGTTCGGGGATCTGCAGGATGCGTCCGGGCAGGCTGTCAAAGTGGGTGTGATAGGCGACGCCGCCCGGGGCGTCGCGGATGACCTTGATGATTTCGCCGATGGCGCCTTCGGCAATCACGGCGTCACTGCCGACCGGCAGTTCGACAATAATCCGCACCTTCTCGCGGAACTCGAAGCGCGACGGGGTCCACGGCTCTTCGGCGCCGATCAGTTCTTCCTCGCGGCAACCGACGATCATGTCGATGTCGAGGAAATTGACCGAGTAGATGATCTGGTCCTGCAGGAAGGTGCCGACATCGACGACGTAGCCGATGCTGCCGCGCCGCACCAGCGGCGCCCCCGGATCGAGGCCGGGATAGGTGCCGTCGTTACGGACGTTGCGGATCAGGCGGACGCTGTCCTCGATCTGCCATTTGGGTCTGCTCATCGGGCTGGACTCAGTCGCGGAAAATCTTGTCGATGGAGACGAAGGAGCTGTAACCGCCCTCCGGCTTGGCCTGGTTCTGGAAGACCGCGAACACCTTTTCGGTGAGCGAGTCGGACTCGACGAAGTCCTGGTAGGCGCGCTCCAGCCACAGGCGGTAGATGGCGCGCTGCTGGCTTTCTTCCGGCGGCAGGTTGGGCGCCTGGCGGGCCAGGTAGTCGTGGAAGCGCTGCAGGATGTGCAGGCGATTCACATGGACCACCGAGGGTTCGTAGGGAACCTCGAAGTACTCCAGGAAATCTTCGGCGGAAACCAGTTCTTCCATGGCTTCGGCAAGGCTCAGTGTGTCTTCCATGATGGCCTCCTCAGGCTGCGGCAAGGGATAAATCGGAATCGGGCCGGGACGACGCCCCGGTACCCTGGAACTCATCGACAACTTCAAGCAGTTTTCCGGCGCCGAGCTGGTCGCGGCTGTCGAGCGCGACCAGCTTGATCAGGCGCTGGCGCGAGGCCTCGATCCGGCCCAGGCGCAGCAGCACGACCGCGCTGGCCTTCAGCGCCAGCAGGTAGAAACGCAGCAGGCCGAAGGAACTGGCGGCGGCGGAACCGAGATGGCTGTCGCCGATCTTCTGCCAGTCGTCGGGCAGGCCGAGATGGCGGGCCGACAGCTGCATGACCCGCTCGGCCACCTGTAGCGCGTCTTCCAGGCGGTGCTGGTAGAAGTAATAGCGGTACAGGCCGACCAGCACGGTCAGGTTGTCCGGCGCCAGCAGGTTGGCGCGCAGCAAGGACATTTCGGCGTCGGGGTCGCCGTATTCGGCCGCCGCCCGGGCGATCAGCGCTTCGGCCTCGGCCGGCAGCGGATCCTCGAAATAGAGCTTGCAGTCGGAGAAATCGAGCAGGTCCATGTCAGTGCGCCGCCTCGTGCATGGCTTCGCTCTCGCAGCACAGGTCGCCGGCCGAGCAGGTCTGGCATTCGCCGCCGTGATTCGGCGCCGGTTCCTGGCGCAGGGTGGCGAGTTCGTTTTCCAGGGTGTCGATGCGCTCGATCAGGCAGGCAATCGAGCGTGCCACCGGGTCGGGCAGGACGTTGTGGTCGAGGTTGATGCCCTTGCCGACCGGGCGGGCGATGCGCGTATCGACGATGCGGCCGGGAATGCCGACCACGGTACGGTCGGCCGGTACGTCCTTGACCACCACCGAGTTGGCGCCGACGCGGACGCGCTCGCCGATGCGGATCGGCCCGAGAATCTTGGCGCCGGCGCCGACGACCACGCCGTCGGCCAGCGTCGGATGGCGCTTGCCCTTGTTCCACGAGGTGCCGCCCAGGGTGACGCCGTGGTAGAGGGTGACGTCGTCGCCGATCTCCGCCGTCTCACCGATGACCACGCAGGCGCCGTGGTCGATGAAGAAGCGGCGGCCGATGGTGGCGCCGGGGTGGATGTCGACATTGGTCAGCAGGCGGCCGGCGAAGGACAGCAGGCGGGCGCTGTAGCGCCAGCCGCCGCGCCACAGCTTGTGGGCCAGGCGATGGGCGAGGATGGCATGGACGCCGGGGTAGGTGGTCAGCACTTCCAGCGTCGAGCGGGCGGCCGGGTCGCGTTCGAAGACGCATGCCAGGTCTTCCTTGAGGGTGGCCCACAGGCTCGGTACGGGAGGATTCGGTGCGGTCATGGTCATCGCTTCAGACATGGAGCGGACTCCTGGAAGAAGCCAGCAGGCCGAGCAGATCGGCGGCCTCTGGCGGGTGCTTGTGGGCGGCGACAAAATGGCGGACGCTGGCGAGCAGGGCTTGCGCCTCGTTCTCGCCGAGCTCGATGCCGAGTTCGCGATAGACGACCTGGACCGCGCGCGAGCCGGAATGCTTGCCGAGCACGATGCGGTGTGCCTGACCGACTTCGCGCGGGTCGAAGCCCTGGTAGTTGTCCGGATGCTTGAGCAGGCCATCGACATGGATGCCGGCCTCGTGGGTGAAGGCGCCGGCGCCGACGACGCTCTTCTGCCAGGGCACGGCGCGGCCGGAAGCGCTGGCGACGGCAGCCGACAGCGCCGGGAAGGCGCGCAGTTCGACGCCGGTGTCGATGCCGTGCAGCTTCTTCAGCCCGAGCACGACTTCTTCCAGCGGCGCATTGCCGGCGCGTTCGCCGAGGCCGTTGACCGTGGTATTGACGTGCGTCGCTCCGGCCTTGCAGGCCGCCAGGGTGTTGGCCGTGGCCAGGCCCAGGTCGTCGTGGGCGTGCATCTCGATCTCCAGCCCGGTACGGGCGCGCAAGGTCGAAATGCGCTCAAAGGTGGTGAAGGGTTCGAGGATGCCCAGCGTGTCGGCAAAGCGCAGGCGGCGGGCGCCAGCGCGTTCGGCGGTGGCGGCCAGCGCGCACAGGAAATCCAGATCGGCGCGCGAGGCATCCTCGCAACCGACACCGACTTCCAGCCCGAGATCGAGCGCCATACCGATGTAGCGCGGCAGCTCGCGCAGCAGCCAGCCGCGCTCCTGCTTCAGTTTGTAAGCCAGGTGCTGGTCGGACGCCGGCACCGAAATGTCGATCAGGTGCGCGCCCAGATTGGCGCTGGCGGCGATGTCGGCCGCGTGCATGCGGCTCCACACCATCAGCCGGGCATTCAGGCCGAGCCCGGCAACCGCCCGGACCGACTCGCGCTCCTCGGCGCCCATGGCCGGAATGCCGACCTCCAGCTCGGGCACGCCGATGGCGTCGAGGCGGCGGGCGATGTCCAGCTTTTCCGCCAGGGAAAAGGCAACACCGGCCGACTGCTCACCGTCGCGCAGGGTGGTGTCGTTGATGGTGACGAAGCTGGACTGGCTCATGGGAATCTCCTTGCAATGTGTCTAGCAAGGGGGGTGCCAGTTTTTAACTAACTGAATTTTAACGACTAATTTATTGCGGTTTGGTTCTGGTGCCTCGCTTGTCGCAAAGCCGACAAAACGCCTGGCCGCTCTGGCGGGATCAGTCCTGTGACGGCCGGGTACGGTAGTGGGCTTCGGCCATGCCGGCCGCCGCTTCCCATAGCGCCGGTGCGCCCGCTTCGATCGGTGGGCGGCAGCGGGCGGTGATCTGATCGAGCGTGACCGCGCATTCCACCCAGGTGCCGCCGTCGGTGGCGGCGTTGTGCAGCATCGGCTGGAAACGGTCCAGCGCTTTGGCGAATCGGGCGTCGTCGCTCTCTGCCGCCTCGAATTCCAGCCACAGTTCGTGGAACTCGGCCGCCTGCGCTTCCGGCAGCAGGCCGAAGATGCGTTCGGCGGCCAGGCGTTCGCGTTCAGCCTGCCCGGCGTGCGTCGCCGGGACGTGGAAGGGTACGTCGCCAGCGTCGATCTCGACGATGTCGTGAATCAGCAGCATCTTGACGACGCGCAGCACATCGACTGAGCCGGCGGCGTGTTCGGCCAGCACCAGCGCGTACAGCGCCAGATGCCAGGAATGCTCGGCACTGTTTTCACGGCGCGAGCGGTCGATCAGCGGCGACAGGCGAACGACATTCTTGAGCCGGTCGATTTCCTTGAGGAAATCCAGTTGCCGTTGCAGATCGGCGGGGGTCACGACTTTCTCCACTTCGCCCAGGGATCGGCATTGTCCGGCGCAGCAGCACGATTCGCCGGCTGCCGCTCCGGACCTTTGCGCTGGCCGGCATCGCGGTCGTGGGCGGCGGCTTTCCGCGCGCGTTTTTCACGCAGGCGCTCGGCATCCTCCAGGCTCAATTCGGCCGGCTCGCCCGGCTGCTGATCGCGGGGAATGATGCGGTCCCGGGGCGGCAGCTCGAACTGCTCGGCCGACGCGCGCGGCAGGCTCTTGAACTGGTACAGGTAAAAAGCCTCGACCTTCTCCCGCGCCCAGTCCGTCTTCTTGAGGAACTTCACGCTGGATTCGATGCTGGGATTGTTGTTGAAGCAATTGATGTTCAGGTAGGCGTAGAGGATGTCGAAGCCGTAGTGATCGACGATCTCCGTCAGCAGTTGCTTCAGGCTGAGGCCATGCAGCGGGTTGTTCTGGTAATCGATATCGGTATTCATGGCGCAGGATTGCAGAGGTTGGGATTCAAGGCGGTTGTAAAAAGGCGTGAAAACGACGAACATGCCGCCCCCCTGTTATACCCGAATTTTCTCCCCGCCATGGCTTTCAAGAACAGTCCCTTCCGCTTCCAGATGGTCGATGTGTCCCTGCTCGATCCCGATCCCGAACATGTCCGCCAAAGCATCAACGAGGAGGCGCTCAAGGGGCTGACCAACGCGGTGCGCAAGCTGGGCATCATCCAGCCCATCATCGTCCGCCCGGCGGCTGATGACCGCTACTCGGTCATTGCCGGCGAGCGCCGGCGCCAGGCGGCGATTCAGGCGGGCGAAACACAGGTGCCGGTCATCGTCCGCGACTGTACCGATGAGGACGCGCTGGAAGTGCGGGTTTTCGAAAACATCGGCCTGGGCGTCCGCTCGGCGCTCGAACCGCGCGACATGGCCACGGCCATTCAGGCCATCGCCCAACGTTTCGCATCACCCGAAGAAGCCGCCCAATACTTCGGCCGCGCCCCGACCTGGCTGGCCCAGGCCACCGCCGCCGCCAACCTGTCGGAAAAAGTCACCGCCTTGCTGGATGCCGGGAAGATTTCCAGCACCGGCGCCGCCGTGCAACTGGAAAAACTGGCCAGGAAGAACGAAGCCAAGGCGGAATCGCTGATCGAGCAGATCGAGCAGTTGCCGGACGGCGAAAAGATGTCGAAGAAGGACATGGACGAAGTCCTCGCCCCCGCCCGCAGCGAACCCGCCGAAGCGGCGCCATCACCCGCTGCGCCGACACCGTCAGCCAGCCAACCCGAGCCGGCAACTGCCGCGACCGATACGCCGCCCTGGGAAGCACCGACCGAGGCCCCTCAACCTACGCCCACGCCCCGCACCAAGGTCAATCCCGGCAAGGTGAAGCTGGTGGCTGAACTCCTCTGCTTGAGCGAGGAAGATGAAGAAACGATCCTGGCGCGGCTGATTGACGAGTTCTTGTCGCTGAGGGGCGGCTGAATTCGGCGATAGCTGAAAAACGCGGGGTAGCTGTCTGAACTGCTCATGAGCTGAGCGCCAAGCTAACGGCGCTACTGGTCTTTCCTGTCACGAAAATCAGTAATCGGTTATAAACTGATCGCCCTGACGGAGGAGGAAGACACAATGAAAAGAATTCTGCTGGCGCTGACTGGCGCCATGATGCTGTTTGCCCAGACAGTTCGCGCCGAGGCGGTGCTGACGGTCGATCAGCTTGGCAACGGGGTGTTTGCGCTGATCGGCCAGACCGCGGGTCGCTTGTATGGGAATTTTGGCTTGAACGCCAATTACGGGGTGATCGATACGCCGGAAGGGGCCATCCTGATCGATTCGGGGGCGTCCAGCGTTGCTGCCAGGTTGCTCGATGGCGAAGCCCGCAGGCTGACCGGCAAGCCGGTCAAATGGGTGATCAACACCGGTGTTCAGGATCATCGCTGGCTGGGCAACGCCTATTTTGCCGCGCAGGGTGCGCAGATCATCGCGCTGCAGCGCACGGCGACGGATCAGACGCGTCTTGGCCAGGGGCAGATCGAGTCGCTGGCGCGCGAGCTGAAGGAGCAGATGGATGGCACGCTACCGGCGCCGGCTGCCCAGCCGCTGACGGGCGACATGCAGACGCTGACCCTCGGTGGTCGTACGCTGGTGTTGCGTCACTTCGGGCATGCACACTTTGCCGGCGATACCGTGGTCTGGCTGCCGCAGGAGAAAATCCTGTTTTCTGGCGACCTGATTTACGTCGACCGTTTGCTCGGTATCCTGCCCGAGAGCAATGCCGAAACCTGGCTGGCGGCGTATCGGCAGGCGATTGCCTTGCAGCCGGCGCGCATCGTGCCCGGTCACGGCCGCGTCTGCGATGTCGCCCAGGCCCAGCGCGAAACGGCTGACTATCTGGCTTTCGTCGTCGGCGGCGTGAAGAAATTCGCCGAGGACATGGCGGGGGTGGATGCCGCTGTCGCCGCCTTGAACGATGCGCCCGCGTTCAGGCATCTGCGTAATTTCGATGATTTGCACCGGGGCAATGTCAATCGCGCTTATTTGCGCTTCGAGTCGACGCAGTAGTTCCGCCCGCCCGGTCTGCGGTGCCTCGGGCGCCGCTTTGCTGCCATGGCCAAGTTCGTGCGTCTGGGCTTCGCAAGCCGCTCAAACCGCGTACGGCCGGTGCAGCCAGTTGCGGATGATGTCCACGTCGCGTTGTGGCAGGTAGGCGAAGCCGGTCAGGGCGTCTTCGACGGTGCTCTGGGCGACCCAGTGCGGGACGGCCTTGGTGGTGAGCATGTGGAAGTACCAGGCCATCGGGTAGCCGACGGCGCGGTCGAAACGTTGCAGGGCTTCCTGGAGGCCTAGACCACTGGTGCCGGGGACGGCTGCGAAATCCGGCGGGTCGCCGGGCAGGGTGGCGATTGGCTGGGCGCGGAAGATCGGCTGGTGATAGCGGTCGAGGTGTTCGCGGGTGGCGATGACCCAGTGGTTGGCATAGTCGCTGTTGGCGCCAGCGCTACTCTTCGACCAGTCGTCGAGCATGCGGTGGATGGGCGCCGCTTCCTGCTTTTGCGTCTGCATGCGTTTGAGGAAGGCGCCGATGTGCTGGATGCGGCGCAGCGTGTAATAGGGCAGGCCGAGCGGCAGCGGGTTGAGGTTGCCGCCACGCGGGTCGACCAGTTCTTCCAGCGTCGTCGGTTCGTTGCTGAACAGGCGATGCGCGCGCATTTCCTGCAGGTCTTCGATTTCCAGTTGCAGGAAATTGTCGGCCTCGTCGCCGACGTTGGCGGTCAGGTAATGGGTCTGACCGACCAGGCGCGTGGCGTACAGGGTCCGCCCTTCGTTTTCCTCGATCAGTTGCTGGATGTCGCCGTCGCAGGCATCGAGCGCGTCTTCGACCCATTGTTCGAGATTGTCGGTGATCCGCTGGCCGTGTTCATCGACGATGCCGCCCAGGCGATACCAGCCGCCGCGCGCCAGGGCATGGCGGAACTGCCAGTCCGGCAGCGCTTCGTGCAGGGCTCGGGCCAGGCTGGCGCCGCCGGCGCTGACCGGCGTACGGGCGCAGGTTTCGACAATCGCGGGCGACAGGGATTTGCAGTATTCGGTCCAGGCCTGGTTGCTTTTCATGATCACTTTCCGGCGGTAGGGGTGGCTGGGGTTTCGGCGAGTCGGCCGGCGACGGCTTCCCGGACTTCGAGTTCCGGGTCGTCGAGCAGCGGCGGCAGCAGTTCCGGCGGGGCGTTGCCGACGGCGGCCAGGCGGACCCACCACTCGCTGTCGGCGAGCAGGCGGGCGGACAGTTCGGGCAGGGCGCGTTCGGCGACGATGGCGCGGACTTCGGGTTCGGCGTCGTCGGCCAGCAGGTGCAGGGCAAAAGCCGGCAGCCGGCTGGCGACGACCTTGCGCACTTCGCGCTCCGGGTCGCGGACCATCTGGGCGAGCTGGCCGTGCGGCAGACGCCGGGCGACGGTGGCGCGGACCAGGTAATCGCTGTCGTCGATCAGTTGCTGCAGTTCAGTTTCCGGCAGGCGGGCGGCGACGCTCAGGCGGACCTCACGGTCCGGGTCGCGGGTCATCGCGTGCAGCTGGCTGTCCGGCAGGCGGCCGGCGACGACGCGACGGACGACTTCGTCGCTGTCGCTGCGCAGCCGGAAGATCCGGTCAATCGGGGCGTAGCGGGCGGCAATGGCGCGCCGCTCCCAGAAGATGTCGTCGAGGTAGTTCTCGGCTTCGCCGGGGTTGCGACGAAAAAAGCGGTCGATCTGGCGGCCGCTGTGGGCGCGCACGCAAGCATCCCCGGGTTGGCAGCGATCCGCTTCGGGAAAGGCTGGAGACAGGGGGCAATGCGCGCAAAGCCCGCCTGTCGGACGTTCTGTCGTTTGCTGGACCATGCCCGGGCGAATGACGCTTGATGGCTGTCCTTGCCGTTGGCGGCGCCAACGGCAAGGCGCGATCACACCGCCAGCGGTGCGTAGGTGAAACAGCTCTTGGGGCAGACGCGACCGCAGGCGCTGCAGCCGATGCAGTCGTCGAGATCCTTCAGCGTCATCTTGGCGGCGGCGCTTTCGTCCTCGTCCTCGTCCTCGTCGGAGTCGATCAGATTCAGCACGTCACGCGGGCAGACCTTGTAGCAGCGGCCGCAGCCGATGCACTTGTCTTCGGCCAGTGCGACGACGAACTCGGGAACCCAGGTGGCGCCGCCACGGGTCAGCGCAGTGTATTCAGCCATGACTATTTCCTTTCTTGACAAGTTCCGGGCCAGTGGCTGCCGACCGCGGTTTGTTCGGTGTGTATATGTCCAGGTCTGCGCCGGCACCTTCCGGTAATTTGCAGTCCTGGGGCACGCATTCCAGTTCAGCAAATTTGGTGCCACTGTCTAAGTTGTTGTTTTGTAAAGGTGTTGTCGCATTGTTGTGGGAAATGCGACAGCCGTTTTCTCACATCTCGTCGCTGTCCCGACTGGCCACGATGACGCCGTTGGCCACGCCCAGGTCGCTGGTCGCTTCCAGGCAATGACCGCTGACGCCGGTGATCAGGTAGATCAGCGCTTCCGGGGTTTCGGCGACCGGCTTCAACCGCGGCGAGATGTCGTCTTCGCTGCATTCGGTGAAGATCAGTTCGGGAAAGCCGGCCCTCAGGGCCGTGACGTCTTGCTTGCGGGTGACGGCGGCGACGACTTCGTTGAGGCGTTCGGGGGTCATCTCAGGCTTCCTCTTCGTCCAGGGCTTCGGCGTAGCGTTCGAGCGAGCCGGCGCTGACGCCCATGATGCGGGCCAGCCAGGGCGGCGGGTTGTCGAGGACCGCTTGCAGTTCGCTGAGGATTTCGCGGGCCGGGCCACCCTTGGGCTTTTTCAGCGGATGCACGCCGGCCCGCACGACCTTGGCCGCGGCCGGGCCGCCAATCGATTGCAGGAAGAGGATCTGGCAGTCGTTGATGACGGCGGCGCGGGCGGCGTTGCGGTCTTCGGCGGCATCGGCGTCCAGACCGGAGCGCACGTCGATGAGGCGGATTTCGCTGGGCGAGAGCTGGTAGATCAGGAAGTTTTCGCAGGATCCGAAGTGGCCGTCGAGGTTCTCGCCGCGGTTGGAGGCGACGGCGACGCGGATCGAGCCGGGCATGTCGCCATCCTGGTAGGCGGCGGGGACCGGCTTGTCGGTGGCGCCGATGTCTTCGCCCCAGAGGATGCGGACGGCCTGCTTGAGCGCTTCCGGGGCGACGCCGACAGTGCAGTTTTCGTCGGCGTGGTCGCCGGCGAGGATTTCACGCAGCTCCTCGACGGTGAGGCCGGCGAGCTTGCTCTCGGTGATCGGCAGTTCGAGCTTGTCGGAGAGGGCATTGACCAGGGCGCGCACATCGAGCCCTTCCAGGGTTCGGGCGGCCAAGGCAATGCGCAGTGCGGCTTCGCGGGAGGCGACGGGTTGGCTCATGGGAATCTCCTGGGATGAAGGCGGTTAATGGAGCACCCATTGCCGGATGCTCGGTTAGCCGTACTCAGGCCGGCGAGATGCAGCCCGAGGGGCAGACGTTCACGCACATCGGCGTGTCGTTTTCACCCTCGCACTCGGTGCAGGTGGCGGCGTCGATGGTGTAGAACACCTTGCCCTTCTTGATCGCCTTGGTCGGGCAGATCGGACGGCAATCGTCGCAGGCGGTGCACATGTCGGGATCGATATACATTGCCATGATGCTTCTCCTAAACTCAGTCTTCCGCCGCGCCCAGCCGCTTGGCCCGGACCGAAATGGGCAGGCGGGCAGGTTTGGCGATCGGGTCAACGTAGTAGCTGCCACCGTTCTCCAGCATCAGCACGCCACCCCACTTGTCAGCGGTGTCGAACTCGATGGACTCGATGGCAGCTTCCAGGTCGCGCTTGGGCAGGTAGAAAACCAGCCCGCCTGCCGCATTCTGGCGAATCATGATGTTGGCCATTGCTTACTCCGGTGGCGAGCCGGGCGGCGGGGCCGCCCGGCTCTTGGCTGCGACTTAGCGGACCAGGTCGTGGTTGTAGTCGGTGACGCCCATTTCGCGGGTTTCGTCGTCGAGACGTTCGAGAACCGCGTTGGTCAGGGTGGTCAGGACGTACATCGCGCCTTCGTAGCCCAGCGTCGTCATCCGGTGCAGGTGGTGGCGGTCGAAGATCGGGAAGCCGATGCGGATGACCGGAACTTCGAACTCCTTGCCCTTATGCACGGTGTCGCGCTGGATGAACTTGGCGTAGCTGTTACCGATCAGGAAGTCCGGCTTGTCGGTGAAGCACAGGCTGCGCAGGTGCCACAGGTCGGCGCCCGGGTAGGCCTTGCCATGGACGCCGTAGGGCGAGCTGGCGAGCAGCTTTTCCATGGCCTTCGCCCACTTCTTGCCGCCGTTGTGGCAGACGATGTGGGTCGGCTCGATACCGAATTCCAGCATCATCTTGACCATGCCCATCAGGAAGTCCGGATCGCCGTAGATGGCCATCTTCTTGCCGTGCAGCCAGGCGTGCGAGTCGGTCATCATGTCGATCAGGCGGCCGCGCTCGAGCTTGATCGAGGCCGGGATTTCCTTGCCGGTGGCTTCCGAGACCTTCATCAGGAAATCGTCGGTCCATTCCACACCCATCGGGATGTTGGTCTTCGGGATTTCGTGATTCCAGGTGTTCTCGACGAACTTCTTCGTCTTCTCGCAGGTCATCGGCTGGATCAGGAAGGTGTTGATGGCGTTCGGCGCATCCTTGACCTCGTCCATCGTCGTGCCGCCGGCGTACATGCGGAATTCGCCGTCAGCTGGGGTGTCGAGCACTTCTTCCGGATCGCAGAGCATGGTGTAATCGACGCCCATTTCCTTCATGTAGCGCTTGATCACACGGTAGTTGCCCAGGTAGGTCTCGAAGCCCGGCACGATGTTGATCTTGCCGTTCGAGCCGATGACCTTGCCTTCCATGGTGTTCAGCGTGAAGTAGCGCAGGATGCCTTCTTCCATGTTGTCCCAGCCGGTGACATGGCTGCCGACGAACGACGGGGTGTGGGCGAACGGCACCGGGAAGTCCTTGTCCAGATGACCTTCGTTCTTGGCGTTGTTGATGAACGCGTTCAAGTCGTCGCCGATGACCTCGGCGATACAGGTGGTGGACATGGCGATCATTTCCGCGTCGTAGAGCTTGGTCGCGTTGGCCAGGCCTTCATGGACGTTCTTCTGGCCACCGAACACGGCTGCATCTTCGGTCATCGAGTCGGCGATGAAGGCGATCGGTTCCTTGAAGTGGCGGTTGAAGTAGGTACGGAAGTAAGCCACGCAGCCTTGCGAGCCGTGGATGTACACCAGGGACTTCTTGAAGCCCAGACCGCACAGGGCGGAACCGAGCGGCTGGCAGGCCTTGGCCGGGTTGACCGTCAGCGCTTCGCGCTTGAAGTTGAGTTCCTGGTATTCCTTGGTGGTGGTCCATTCGAAGGTTTCGCGGACCTTGTCCGGCGCGTGGCCTTCTTCGAAGACCTTCTTGCCCTTCAGCGTTTCCTTGTAGTCGTCATCGCGGAACAGCGGGAAACACGGCTTGATTTTCTCTACGGTTTGCATCTTGATCTCCTTCGCCCGCACCACCAATCCGTGGATGCGGGCGTAAGTTTAGGATTGCCGCCTGATCAGGCAGCCTTCTGTTCAGCTTCGACGGGGGCCTTGTCCCACGGGGCCTTCATCATGTTCCAGCAGGGATTGTTCAGCGTCAGGTCCATGTCCTTGGCGAAGATGGCGAAGCCATCGCAGCCGTGGTACGGACCCGAGTAATCCCAGGAGTGGAGCTGGCGGAACGGAATGCCCATCTTGTGGAAGACGTACTTTTCCTTGATCCCGGAGCCGATCAGGTCGGGCTTGCAGGCCTTCACGAACTCTTCGAACTCGTAGCCGGTGACGTCGTCGTAGATCAGGGTGGCATCGCCCATTTCCTTGATCGTGCGATCGTAGTCATCGTTGTGGGCGAATTCGTAGCCGGTGCCGACCACTTCCATGCCCAGATCCTCGTAGGCGCCGACCACGTGACGCGGACGCAGGCCGCCGACGTAGAGCATGACCTTCTTGCCTTCGAGGCGCGGCTTGTACTTGGCGATCACGGCATCCATCATCGGCGTGTACTTCTCGATGACGCGCTCGGCGCCTTCCTTGATCTTGTCGTCGAAGAAGGAAGCGATCTTGCGCAGCGATTCCTTGATCTTGGTCGGGCCGAAGAAGTTGTATTCCATCCAGGGAATCCCGTACTTCTCTTCCATGTGCCGGCTGATGTAGTTCATCGAGCGGTAGCAGTGGAGCAGGTTCAGCTTGACCTTGGGGGTGTTTTCCATTTCCGCCAGGGTGCCGTCGCCGGACCACTGGGCAACCACGCGCAGGCCCATTTCTTCGAGCAGGATGCGCGAAGCCCAGGCGTCGCCGCCGATGTTGTAGTCGCCGAGGATGGCCACATCGTACGGGGTGGTTTCGAAAGCCTGACCGTCGCGGTTGGAGAGGATCCAGTCGCGGACGGAGTCGTTGGCGATGTGGTGGCCGAGCGACTGCGAAACACCGCGGAAGCCTTCGCAGCGGACCGGGATGACCGGCTTGCCGATCTGGGCAGCAGCTTTCTTGGAAACGGCTTCGATGTCGTCGCCGATCAGGCCGATCGGGCATTCCGACTGAACCGAAATCCCCTTGTTCAGCGGGAACAGGATTTCGATTTCCTCGATCAGCTTGGCCAGCTTCTTGTCACCGCCGAAGACGATGTCGCGTTCCTGGAAGTCCGAGGTGATGTTCAGTTCGCAGAAGGCATCGACGCCGGTGGTGCCGACGTAGTAGTTGCGGCGACCGGCGCGGGCGTACTGGCCGCAGCCGACGGGGCCGTGCGAGATCGAGATGATGTCCTTGATCGGACCCCAGACCACGCCCTTGGAACCGGCGTAGGCACAACCGCGCATGGTCATGACGCCCGGCAGGGACTTGCGGTTGGAGGTGATGCACTTCTTCGACGTTTCCAACGACGTGTCGTTGATCATCAAGTGCTTGGCCCGGTCCTTCTTGGCCTTCTCGGGGTAAATCTCCAGCACCTCGGCAATGAGGGCGGCCGATTCTTCGCGGGTAAGCGCTGCCATGTGAAACTCCTTTCGTTGCGCCGGCATCTATCTGTGCACGACGCCACAGTTGGTTTTGAAAACTCTGTGGGACGCCACCGGAGTGGCGGTCCCGATGGCGACTATCAGGCGGCCAGTTCGGCAGCGGTCTTGCCGACGATGGATTCGTCTTCAGCTTCCAGGATGCCGAATTCCATCAGCAGCTCTTCCAGCTCTTCCATTTCGACCGGGGTCGGAATGACGAAGTTGGTGTTGTTGACGATCTTGTTGGCCAGGGCGCGGTACTCGTCGGACTGCTTGTGGGTCGGATCGTATTCAACGCAGGTCATGCGGCGGATTTCGGCGTGCTGCACGACGTTGTGACGCGGCACGAAGTGGATCATGGTGGTGCCGAGGCGCGAGGCCAGGGCCATGATCAGTTCGTCTTCGCGGTCGGTGTTGCGCGAGTTGCAGATCAGGCCGGCCAGACGCACGCCACCGGAGTTGGCGTACTTGACGATGCCCTTGGCGATGTTGTTGGCGGCGTACATGGCCATCATTTCGCCGGAGCAGACGATGTAGATTTCCTGGGCCTTGTTTTCGCGGATCGGCATGGCGAAGCCACCGCAGACCACGTCACCGAGCACGTCGTAGAAGACGAAGTCGAGGTCTTCGTCATAGGCGCCTTCTTCTTCCAGGAAGTTGATGGCGGTGATGACGCCGCGGCCGGCACAGCCGACGCCGGGTTCCGGGCCACCGGATTCGACGCACTTGACGCCGCCGAAACCGACGGAAAGGACGTCTTCGAGTTCGAGGTCTTCGACCGAGCCGGCTTCGGCAGCCAGGTGCATGACCGTGGTCTGGGCCTTGCTGTGCAGGATCAGGCGGGTCGAGTCAGCCTTCGGGTCGCAGCCGACGATCATGACCTTCTTGCCGGACTCGGCGAGTGCCGCCACCAGATTCTGGGTGGTGGTCGACTTGCCGATGCCGCCCTTGCCATAAATGGCGCATTGACGCAGTTTTGCCATGGTGTAATCTCCTTGTTTCTGTCAGTCGATTTGAAAAGGAATTGGTGAGTGTCGCGACTGACCTTCTGCACGTTGCGTGCCAGCTCGACTGACAGATTCCAAGTTGTTGTTTATTAAATGAAAACAGACAAACCTGCGGATGGGGGCAGGGCGGGGCTTTGCGACAAAGACCCTGGCTTGTGTAGGGGTGACGACAAAGCGACACTGCCGCGCGAGGCGCGCCTGCCGATCAACCGCTGCAACCTGCCGGCGGTCGTGCTCGGTAGCCTGACCTATCAGCGCCATCCCTCGCCGCTGCTGCTCGACGGCGTTGCCGAACTGCACCGCGACCTGTTCCGCCGCCTGGGCGGAGCCGGTGACGATCCGGCGGTGCGCGGAGAAGTCTTCCGCGATTACCTGACCGTGCATTTCCAGCTCGAATGGCCGGAGGAAATGGGTTTCACCGGCAACCACAAGTCACGCGCCCGCGCCAATTACGCGCGCATGATCCGCGGCTGGAGCTTCGATGCCGACAGCCGCGAGGGCGCGGTGCTCAAGGGCTGGGTCGAATCCCGCTTCGGCCTGTTGCCGCGCTGGCATGGCCAGCCGCTGCGCGACACCAACGACGACGCCTGGCTGCATTACATGGAAATGCGCTCACAGGGGCTGTACGGGACCAGCGCGCTGGAGTCGCAGTTCGACCTGGTCTATACCTATTGCCAGCATGAACTCGCCCGTCGCCATCCTGGGGCCAGGCATGTGACGCTGTATCGCGGCGTCAACCGGGTGGCCGATCATGAAATCCTGGACAGTCGGGACGGCGGACGCCATACCATCCTGCTCAACAACCTCAATTCCTTCACCTGCAGCCGCGACCGGGCCTGCGAGTTCGGCGATTACATCCTGACGGTGGACATGCCGCTGACCAAGATATTCTTCCACTGCGGGCTGCTACCCGGCGTGCTGCAGGGCGAGGACGAATTCCTGGCCATCGGCGGTGTCGTCGATGTCACCTTGTCGACAATCTGAAGCGTGGGGCGGGCTCAGCCCTGGCCGCGCAGGCCGGGGTCGGCGGCGACGATGGCGTCGAGCGTGGTCAGTGCCTCGGCGTAGGCGAAATTCTCGATTTCGTTGCCCAGGCGGGTGGCCGAGCGGCCGGCGGCGAGCACCAGGCGGGGCTGCAGCCGGTGGAAGTGATCCTGGGCATTGATGTCGTCACTGGCCAGCAATTCGCGTAGTTCTGCCAGTTCGCCGGCCAGGCGAGCGTAATCGACGGTCGGCGCGGGAATGTCGGCAACGGCTCGTTCATGGGCTTCGCGCAGGGCGGCGAAGGCATCGCAGAATTCGGTCAGCAAGGCGGTCAGCGCCGCCGTCGGCAGGGCGGCCGAGGCTTCCGGCGTCATGTCGCTGCCGATGCCCTGTTCGATCTCGCCGGCTCTGGCGGAAATCTGCAGCAGACCGAGGGTGGCCGCCGAGCCCTTGAGCGAGTGGGCGCGTCGCCGGGCGGTCGGCGTGTCGCCGTCGGCGAGCAGTTGTTCGATGCGGTGGCCGTCGTCGCGGTGCGTGCCGCAGAACTGGTCGAGCAGGCGCCACAGGCGTTCGCTCTGGCCGAGCGTCGAGCGCAGGCCGAGCTTGCAGTCGAGTCCGGGCAGGCTGCTCAGACCCTGGCAGACTTCGTCGCCGGCGGCCGGCGCGGGCAGGCCGGATGAGCGGCCGGCGTCGCCGCCTTTCAGCCAGCGCAACAGCGCGGTGTACAGGACGGCCGGCTCGACCGGTTTGGCAATGTGTTCGTTCATGCCGGCGGTGCGGGTGGTTTCGCGGTCCTCGTCAAAGGCGTTGGCGGTCATCGCCAGGATCGGGATGTTTTCGCGGCCGGGAAGCTGGCGGATGCGGCGGGCGGCTTCGAGACCGTCCATGTTCGGCATCTGGACGTCGAGCAGGATCAGGTCGTAGGCCGTCTTGCCGACCATGTCCACGGCCTGGCAGCCGTCGTCGGCGACATCGACGCGCAGATTGACCTGGCGCAGCATGTCGAGTGCGACTTCCTGGTTGAGCAGGTTGTCCTCGGCGAGCAGCACATGGTAGCCCTCGAGCTGGCTGCGCAGCAGGGTCATGTCTTCGCTGCTGTCGTCGACGCGCTGGCGGTGATGTTTCCGATCCAGGCGGTCTTCCAGGCGTTCGAGGGCAACCAGCAGGCTCGACGGGGTCAGCGGCTTCGGAATGAAACCGGCAAAACCCAGGCTGCTCATGTCGTCGCGCGGCGCACCCAGGGTGCCGCTGACGAGGAAGGTTTTCGGCGCCTGGGCCAGTTGCGCGGCCTGGATGCGCCGGCCGATCTCGATGCCGTCGAGGCCCGGCATCTGCCAGTCGAGCAGCAGCAGGCCGTAGGGGGCGCCTTCGGCTTCGGCCGCCTGCAGGCGGGCCAGGGTGTCGTCGCCGCTGGCCAGACAGTCGGGGCGGGCGCCCAGTTCACTGAGCACCGCGGCCATCGAGATGCGCGCGTCCTCGATGTCATCGACCACCAGTGCGCGCGTGCCGGGCGGCAGGATATCGGCGTTGCTGCGGTGATTGAAGCCGGCCACCTTGCCGAACGGCAGTTCGATCCAGAAGGTGCTGCCCTGGCCGGGCGTGCTGTTGACACCCAGCTTGCCGCCCATCAGGTCGACCAGCCGGCGGGTGATCGCCAGCCCCAGGCCGGTGCCGCCGTAGCGCCGGGTGGTCGAGGCGTCGGCCTGTTCGAAGGCGCGGAACAGGCGCGATAGCTGCTCCTCGTTCATGCCGATCCCGCTGTCCTGGACTTCGAGGCGGATCAGCAGGTCTTCCGGGGTTTCGTCGAGGATGCTGCCGCGCACGACGATGCTGCCGCGCTCGGTGAACTTGACGGCATTACTCAGGAAATTGATCAGGATCTGGCCGAGCCGCAGACCGTCGCCATGCAGGGCGGGCGGCAGCGAGGAAATGTCGGCGACCAGTTCGAGGCCCTTGGCCTGGACCTTTTCGCTGACCAGCGTGCACACGTCGCCGATGACGCGGTCGACGTCGAAATCGGTGGGTTCGAGCGACATCTTGCCGGCCTCGATCTTCGAGAAGTCGAGAATGTCGTTGATGATGCCGAGCAGGTGGGTGGCGGCCCCGGCGACCTTGTCGAGCTGCTGGGCCTGGCGCGGATCGCCGATTTCGCGGCGAAGCATGTGGGTGAGGCCGATGATGGCGTTCATCGGGGTGCGGATCTCGTGGCTCATGTTGGCCAGGAAGGCGCTCTTGGAACGGCTGGCTGCCTGCGCGGCGTCGCGCGCTTCGGCCAGTTCGACGGTGCGGGCGGTGACCAGTTCCTCGAGGTGATTGCGGTAGCGTTCGAGGTCTTCTTCCGACTGCTTGCGTTCGGTGATGTCGCTCCAGACGATGGCGGCCTGCGGCGTGTCGTCGAGATGGATGGCCTTGACCGACAGCGAGAAGATGCGGCTTGAACCGTCCTTGCAGCGATAACGCCGCTCGAAAGAAGCGCTGCCGTCACGCAGGACGCGGTGGATGTCGTCATCCACCTCGGCGTGTTTGCCGGCATCGGTCTGGATTGCGTACAGGTCGAGGTCGGCGAACTCTTCGCGGCTGTAGCCGAGATGCTGACAGGCGGCATCGTTGAATTCGACGAAGCCCATGCGTTTCACGTCGATCAGCAGGATGCCGTGCTCGGCCTGGCCGACGATGGTCGAGAACAGCTCCTCGCGGCGGCGCAGCGCTTCGGTCGCCACCTTGATCGAGGTGATGTCCTGGACCATGCCGCTGGCCCGGCGTGCCCTGCCGTTGTCGTCGAACTCGATCTCGGCGCGCTGGCGGACCCACTTGTTGCGGTCGCCAGCGGTGATCCGGTGCTCGACGTCGAAAATGCCGTGGTGCACGGCCTGCTGCCAGTTCTCACGGACCCGTTCGCGGTCGGCGGCGTCGATGGCGGCGAAGAAGTCCTGCGGGGCGATGCCGCCCTGTAGCGGCAGTCCCATGATGCTGGCCGCTTCGGCCGAGCCGCTCAGGCGATTGTCGGAAAAGTCGAAGCTCCAGCTGCCGATCCGGGCAATCGCCTGGGTGCGGGCCAGGGCCTTCTGGCTGGCGAAAACCTCTTCCTCGGCCAGGTGTTCGGCGGTGATGTCGCGGCCGACGCCGAGGATGCCGAAGAGGGCGCCGTTTTCGTCGCGAATCGCGACCTTGTGGATGGTCTGCAGTTCGCGGTGACCGTCGTGGAATTGCCGCCATTCCTGATGGGCAACCGGATAGCCGGCGTCGATGGCGATCCGGTCGAGCTTGCGGTAGCGCTGAGCGTCTTCCTCGGGAAACAGTTCGAGGTCGGTCTTGCCGACGATTTCGGCCTCGCTGCGTCCGGCGAAGCGCTCGAAACGCGGGTTGCAGCGCTGGTAGCGGCCGTCGGCGTCCTTGAACCAGATCAGGTCGGGCATGCTGTGCAGCAACAACGTCAGTTGCTGGCGCTCCTGGCGCAGGCCGGCCTCGGCCTGCGCCCGGCCGCGCAGGCTGTCACCGAAGGCCATCACGGCCTGGGACAAATCCTTGAGGAAGAAGCCCTTGACCTGGCGCAGTTGACCGACATCGCCGGCTTCCAGCGTGCCGCCCTCGCCCAGGCGCTTGAGGGCGGTAGCGACAATCGCCATGTAGCGGGCGGTGGCCCAGACGACGGCCAGCCAGAAGAGGACCATCAGCAAGAACAGCAGCCAGGAAGTGCTGGCTGCGCGCGCCATGCTCTCCTGACGCTGCTGCTGCGCCACGGCCATGCGTTCCAGTGAGGCCTGGCTCAGGTTGGCGGCCAGTTCGTGCATCTGGGTCGCGAATTTCATGTAGAAGACGTAGGCGTTTTCCACATGCGTGCCGGCCACGCTCGGGTCGATGCTGACGATGTCGGTGGTCGAGATGGCCTGTGCCCGGTAATCGAGAAAGGCGCCGTGGGCACGCTGAAACGCCTCGTCCAGTTCCATGTGGGGGTTGTCGCTATGCAGCTTGGCCAGTCGTCTTTCGAGCGTGGCCAGGGCATCGACGACTTCGGTATGGACCTCGTAGGCCCTGGCTTCGTCGGCCTTGCCGGCGCGTGCTTCGCCCAGCAGGCCGATGAGCAGGCCCTGGATTTTCTGCATGTCGAGCGCCAGCCGGCCGGCGTCGGCCTGGACGCGCAGGTCGCCGGCGTGAGCGTCGGCCTGGCGGCGGTTGTCGTCTTCGTACTGCGTCAGCGTCTGCCAGCCGAACAGGAATGCTGTGGCAATGCCGACCACCACGGGCATGAAGAACAGCAGCAGGAATTGCAGGCGACGCAGCAGCATCGGGGTCAGCGCAGCAGTTGCGGCCACAACCCGGGGGGAATGCTGGCGACGTACTCGTAACCGGCGTCGCCGCGCTGGGCGAAGATCACGACCGTGCCTTCCGGCTTGACGAAGAATCCGATCAGGTCGGCGAGGTTGGGGGCGTGGGCGACCAGTACCCGGTTGCTGCCGGCGGCCACCGGGTCGCGCAGGATGCGGGCGAGCGCGGCCAGGCGCGGCTTCTTCTCTTCGCTGGTCATGTTGGCCGAATACATCAGCGGTTCGCTGACCGCAAAGCGCTCGCCGAACATCAGGGTGGCCGATTCGCGGGTGCGGCACATCGGGCTGACCAGGATCTCGCTGACCGGAATCCTTGCCTCGCGCAACTGCCTGCCGATTTCACGCATCAGTCTGCGGCCGTCATCGTTGAGGATGCGTTGCGTCTCGCAGTCGTTGAGATCGACGTTGGGGAAGCGGTCGGCCCGGCTGTTGTCGGTATTGCCATGGCGGATGTAAAGCACATGGCCGCCGGCACGCAACTGGTCGAGGGTGGCGCGGGTGGCCATGACTTCGCTGAACGCCTTCTTGCCGTTGCCGGGGGCAGACTGGGCGAAGGCAATGGCGGGCAGGCAGGCCAGTACGGCCAGCAGCAGGCGGCGTGCGTTCATGAATCTTCCTTTCCGGCGTCCTCGGGATGGTCGGCGTAGCGGTCGGCGATGCTGGTGAAGTCTTCGATGCGCTGCAGGAAGCAGTCGACGATGCGCGGGTCGAAATGCTTGCCCCGGCCGTCGACGATGATGCGGATGGATTCCTCGAGCGGGAAGGCGACCTTGTAGTGGCGCTTGGAAATCAGCGCGTCGAACACATCGGCCAGCGCCATCAGGCGCGCCGACAGGGGAATCTCGTCGCCCTTGAGGCCGAGCGGGTAGCCGCTGCCGTCCCACCACTCATGGTGTTCGGTCGCCGCGAGCACCCAGTGTCCAAGCCAGGGCTCGAGCGGGAGGAGGAGTCTGGCCGCTTGGGCGGGATGGGTGCGGATGATTGCCCACTCCGCTTCCGTGGGTGTGCCCGGCTTGTTCAGGATCTCGACGGGAACGTTGAGCTTGCCGATGTCGTGCAACAGCATTCCCCATCGGAGATGTTCCAGTTCGTCGCCCGACAGTCTCATCTCCTGAGCGATCACATCCGCGTAGGCGCGGACACGTTCGGTATGCCCGCGTGTCATCCGGTCGTGTCTGCTGAGCGCAGCGACGAGTTGCACCGCCTGCTCGGAGGCGGTCTGCAGGTCGTTGGACAG